>JBLHWM010000299.1:0-4637 GCA_047629095.1 Planctomycetota bacterium
AGGTGGGGTTCGGCTCCAAGGTCCGCCATTTCGGACTGCAGGTCCTTCAGCATGGCGACTACTGCGTCCTGAACGAAGGCCCGCACATTGGCGATCTGCCCCTCGAAGCTCGAGAAGTGGGGCAACTCAAGGGTGTCGACCAAGCCATAGGTATCAAGCCGCGTCACGAGGTGGCTCAAGCTATTACCTGCGCCGGCAAAGCCCTTTAAGGAGCCGACGAGCTCGCGGAGGTACCCAAACGTCCGGTTTCTGTTTGCCCCATAGTCGTCGAGTAGGGATTCGAATGCCTCGGCTTGGATCTGGAGCTGGAAATAGTGCTTCTTGTTCCAAATCGAACCCGACATGCCTATGAGGGCCCCCGTGAGGGTGCAGAATCCGCTGCACTCTCCCTGCAATACGGCAAGAAAGCGCTGCTCTTCCATCACGAGTTCAAGTGCCGGTGCGGAGCTTGTTTCAGACATGGATATCGTATCAAAGGGGTTACTCGGGCCCCACACGGGCACCCAAGCACTAACTCTAAAGGTACCAGAGAACCAGCATGCTGTCGGACATATCACCGTTCTCTTCGCCCGAATCTGTCAGGGACCTCAAGAGAGCCCCCCCCCGTGGCCGAAGCTAGGGGTGCCGCACCAATAAGCCCTCGGGTCTATGGTGCGCCCCATCTACCCCTCCCCACGTCGGCGCACTTACTCCCCTGGAGGCCCGCCATATCTTCCGAGCACTGCCTGGAGACTTATCTCCACGAAATCAACGAGGTCCCGCTCCTTAATAAGGAACAAGAGATCGAACTAGGCCACGCCATTCAGGCGGGGGACCTGGCAGCCCGTGAGCACATGATTCGGGCGAACCTTCGCCTAGTCGTCTCCATCGCGAAGAAATACACAGACCGTGGCATGGGCCTCGGTGACCTCATCGCCGAGGGAAACATCGGTCTGATGAAGGCGGCTGAGAAGTTCGACCCCGCCGCGGGCTGCCGGTTCTCAACCTACGGCACTTGGTGGATCAAACAGTCCATCCGCAGGTCCCTGACAAACACCGTTCCGGCGGTCAGAATCCCCGGATACATGGCAGAGATGGTGCAGAAATGGCGCTCTATTGCCTACGAACTATCCTTCAACTTGGGTCGACAGCCATCTATCGAGGAGGTGGCCGTCGAAATCGGTGTTCCGGAAGAGACCTGGCCCCTGCTTAAACAGACCCTGTTGACTTCTGGTACCACATCGCTCAACGCGCTAGAAAATGCGACGGGTATCGACCCTGTGGGGGACGAGCAGACACCGGAAGAGGCGACCACCATGCTGGACCTCATGGAGCACCTCGAGATCTTCCTGCTTCGGCTCGAGGACCGAGACGCGCGGATTGTGCGTCTTCGCTATGGTATTGCCAAGGACTTCGACGGCCCCATGACGCTCAAGGAGATTGGACGCCAAGTTGGTCTGACCCGCGAGCGTGTCAGGCAGATTGAGCGCCAAGCCCTAGCAAAGCTCTCGAAGATGATGGGTGGAGAGTAGCCTCGGGCTGCCCTTGCGTGCGAGAATGGTCCCAGCGCGAACCGCGCCGCCATCTTGCCGCACCCAAAATCACCACAGCGCGCTCCCAAGGGAACGCCAATGTATGTGCACCTGCCCTTTTGCGTGCACAAGTGCCCTTACTGCGACTTCTTTTCGGTCATCGGAAAGGGTGAGGACCACGACGGGTTTCTAGAGACCCTGCTGGTCGAAGCCGAAATGCGCGCGCCAGAGGCCCCGGCCACCGTTTTCTTCGGCGGCGGCACCCCAAGCTACTTCTCCGAAGCTCAGCTTGAACGGCTGCTCTCCCGGCTAGACGAGATTACCGGATTCGCCAGCTCTGCCACCGAGGTCACGGCTGAGTGCAACCCAGAGAGCTTGAACCTGGAAAAAGCCCAACTCATGCTCGCCATGGGGGTCAACCGCCTATCCGTAGGTGTCCAGAGCTTGAACCCCAAGACCCTGGAGTTCTTCGAGCGGCCACACACTCCCGGCCAAGCCCTTGCGGCTGTAGAAGCCGTCAAGGCTGCCGGCTACGAGCGCTGGTCCGCGGACCTGATCCACGGGGCCCCCATGGAGTCGCCAGATGATATTCGACATAACATAAAGTCAGTACTAGACTTAGGTGCCGATCACATTAGCGCCTATGGACTCACGTATGAGCCGGGTACCCCGCTACACGCAAGCCTGGAGCGCGGCGCCTTCTCCCCGCAGGACGAGGACCAGGAACTTGAGAACCTTCGAGTAGCCCGGGAGGTGCTCACGGAATCTGGCCTAAAGGGCTACGAGGTGTCTAACTTCTCCACAAACGGCCAAGAATGTGTTCATAACCTCAACTACTGGGCCAACGGATCCTACGTCGGCCTTGGCCCGTCGGCCGCCAGCCACGTGGAGGGAACCCGCAGCGGAAACGCCCGATCCCTAGCTCGCTGGACACGGGCTGTGAATCAAGACGGGTCAGCTCCACTCTACACGGAAACCCTGGAGCCCCTAGAGCGACTCGGTGAGACCTGGTGGCTTGGACTGAGGCTGGCGAAGGGGGTTTCGCCCTCGGCAGCGATGGCCACTGCGGGCTGGAGCGGACCGGACCCTACCCTGCCTATCCGAACGAAGCTGATGGCGGATGGGCTGCTCGAGAGCCGCGGCGGGCGTGTGCGGATCCCGGACTCCGGCCTCGCCCTAGCGGATTACATTGGGAAGCAGTTTTTGGCCCCCGAGGCCTGACTCCGTCAAAAATCGAAGCCCAAGTGGACCGGGCTTCCTTGATATAGGAGGCGAAGAGATGCGGAGCGCGTCCTCGCCGGATAGGATCTGCGCGAACCCCTATGGAAGACAAGTCCTGTGAGTAAGACAGCCAAGAAAAAGAACAAGGCCCCGAAGAAGAGCTTCACGCTTTTCTTCCTTCGCGGTCTCGGCGCCCTGTTGCCGCTTGTATTGACGATCTTCATCTTCGTCACCCTGATCGGCTTCGCGCGGACCTACGTCACCACGCCGATCAACAACACGATCTACTGGAGCCTCGAGGGGAACTCCTTGGGTTGGAGCGCCCTCGAGAGCCTGGGCATCAATCCCTATGACTCCAAGTTCTTGGAGTCCGACGAGCTGCCCACAGAGCCCACTAACCTGAAGCTCAAATACGAGCAGCTCAGCACCGGCACGGGCAAGCCCAACGACAGCACAACCGAGGTTGAGCGTCGCGAAGACTTCGCCAGCGTACTGCGAGACGAGCGCGCCGAACGGCAAGGATTCTTCCGAGACCTCGACTCGCTCTGGATTGACCGCGAGCTCCTGCGCGACTCCGTCTCCAGTGTTGTCCACCCCCTGATCGGCCTGCTCCTGTCCGTCCTGGTCGTGCTCTGGCTCGGCTGGATCTTGACGGGTTTCATCGGACGCAAGATCCTGGCAAAGTTCGACCAGGGCCTGCTCGCGATTCCCGGTGTGCGCGCGGTCTATCCATACGCCAAACAACTGGTCGAGTTCTTCATCAGTGAGAACGAGCTCGAGTTCGACACGGTCGTCGCGCTTCCCTATCCCAACAAGTACATCTACTCGATCGGCTTCGTCACGAGCCAGTCCATGAAGAGCCTTCGCGAAGCAACAGGCCAACAGCTCGTGTCGATCTTCATCCCCTCGTCGCCGATGCCGATGACCGGCTGGACGATTCATGTGCCGCGCGAGATCCTCATTCGCTTGCCCATTACGATTGACGAAGCTCTGCGCATCACGGTCTCTGGTGGCGTGTTAGTTCCGCCCGCTGAGTTCGTTGGTAAGGGACTTGGTGATGACCTTGAGGAGAGTCGCGAAGGCGACGTCAACGCTCGTATCGCCAAGGCCATGAAAGACGCTTCAGCGACTGGCCCAGCCAAGGGTCACGCCTCCGACGCAGGCGACGACTTTCCCGATACCACCCCGCCTTCCACCAACTAGCCCAACACACGCTGTGAACTTTGCCGACCGTCTCCATGCTGCCACCGAAGAGCTAGGCAACGCCTGCCTCATTGGGATTGACCCGCACCTCGACATGTTGCCCGAAGAGTATTCGGCAGCAAGGAATGTGAAACTCCCTCGGCATGTACGAGCCGCAGCCATGGGTGACTTTTGTGTCGAGCTCATCGACCTTGTCGCCGGACGAGTTCCTGTCGTGAAACCTCAGTCCGCCTTCTTCGAAGTCTTTGGCGCTGACGGACATGTGCAGTGGGAGCGAGTTGTCTCCCACGCAAAGCGCGCAGGCCTACTGGTGATAGGTGATGTCAAGCGCGGGGACATCGCAAGCACGGCAGCCGCCTACGCGCGCGGCCTTCTAGCCGGATGCGGCGCAGTGAACGAGAGCGAACACCTCTGTGACGCTGTGACCGTGAACGCTTTCCTTGGCGAGGAGTCGATTACTCCGTTCCTCGAAGTGTGCCGCGCAACAGGTGCAGGGATCTACGTTCTCGTGCGCACATCAAATCCCGGCTCCGCCGATTTTCAACTCTGTGGTGAGCCAACTCTATCCGAGCGCATCGCGGACGCTGTCAGCCGCTGGGGCAAAGACCTCATAGGCGACAGCGGCTACAGTTCGGTCGGCGCCGTTGTCGGCGCGACTCACCCCAAAGCCCTGGCCGCCATGCGCCAGCGCATGCCTCATAC
>JBLHWM010000300.1:0-4629 GCA_047629095.1 Planctomycetota bacterium
GTTCGCCCAACGTCGCTTCGCGGACGAGGTCTAATCCATGGCTAACAACGAATTTTCCCTCGAAGTCGAAGGGGTTTCCAAGTCCTACCGCATGTACCAGAGTCCGTTCCGGCGCATCACCGAGGTGGTGTCCCGGGGCAAGATTCAGGGGCACACGGAGTTCACCGCCCTCGAGGACGTGAGCTTCAAGATGCGCCCGGGCCAGTCCCTGGGACTCTGTGGAGCCAACGGTGCGGGCAAGTCGACCCTGCTCAAGGTGCTCGCGGGCACGACGGCCCCGTCCAGGGGCCGCTACCGCATGCATGGCCGCGTGGCCAGCTTGCTTGAGCTTGGCGCTGGCTTCCACCTGGACTTCTCCGGGCGCGCGAACATCTACATGAACGGCATCATGATGGGCTACACCCGTCGTGAAATGGCATCGAAGATCGACGAGATCATCGACTTCGCCGAGCTTGGGCCCTACATCGACGAGCCCGTGCGGACCTACTCTTCGGGTATGGGACTGCGCCTCGGCTTTAGTGTCGCCGTCGCGGTGGATCCGGACATTCTGATCATTGACGAGGTCTTCGCGGTGGGGGACATGTACTTCTCGAAGAAGTGCGTCGACCGCATCTACGACTTCAAGAAGCGCGGCAAGACGATCCTGTTCTGCAGCCACAGCCTCTACGACATCCGCCAGATGTGCGACGATGCGATCTGGCTGAAGAACGGCAAGGTGGCGGCCATGGGCAACTCGGTCTTCACCACGAACGAGTACACCAGCTTCCAGCGCGATCACATCGGCACCGAGGGCGAGACCCTGTCCGATGAGTTCCCGACCCTTCCCGGTGCGGAAAACTCGAACAAGCCCCTGCCCCGTATCGTCGACGCCCGCGTCTATCGTTTGGGCACCGAGGTCGAAGCCTACGAGATCGAGTCCGGCGAATCAGTCGAGCTGCGCGTCTGGTGGACGAACCCGGATCCCGAGGGCATGCCGATCAACATCGGCATGGGTATGCTGCGCCAGGACATGACTACCTGCGCAGGTATGGGCACGCACCTCGACGGCGTCAAGCTCGAGGGTGCGAAGGGTTGCACCGTCCTGGAGATTCCCGGCGTGCGCCTGCTCGCCGGTCAGTTCCTGATCCCGATCCTGCTGATGGACGGCGAGGGTGTGCACAAGTACCAGGAGTTCTTGCTACCCGAGAACCTGGTGGTGCGCAACCAGACCAAGGACGTCGGCCTGTTCCGCATGGAGCACGCCTGGCACCAGCGTCCCGAGCTCAAGCAGCCTGCCCCCAAGCCGACCGAACCCGAGCCCAGCTAAGCGGTGACCGCGAAATCAAACGCTTCCCCTCAGCGCTTGGCGGCGCTGCTTGTGAACTACAACTCCGGCCTCTACGCCGAGCGCTGCGCCGCGTCCCTCGTGGACGAGTGGGCGGCCCTCGGCCGCGCGCCTGGGGACCTTGAGATCGTGGTCGTGGACAACGCCTCGCCCGTAGACCAAGAAGAGGTGCTCTGCAGAATCGAAGGGGCGGGCCACCGGGTGGTTCGCAGCACCGAGAACCTGGGCTACGCCGCGGGCATGAACCGCGCCCTCGAGGAGACCAGGGGCGGGCCCACCGACCTGGTGGCGATCCTCAATCCAGATCTGTACTTCCTGCCGGGCTCACTGGAGCCACTGGTGCAGTACATCACCGAGAACAAGGACTGTGGCGCCGTGGATCCGCGGGCGTTCATCGACCCGGACTGCGCCCTCAACCTTCCGCGCAACCTGCTGCCGACACTGGTCGAGCACACTTGGATGGCCCTGGCTCAGGTCAACTTGACGGCGTGCCGCGCCTACAGCCGGTTCCGCCTGAAGAAGGCCATGCCCTGGTGGAGCGCGGACGGTCCGATGGATGCGGACATGCTGTCGGGCTGCTGCCTGTTCCTGCGCCGCGAGGTGGTGGAGGAGATGGGCCAGCTGATGGACCCGCGCTACCCGCTGTACTACGAGGACACGGATCTGTTCCGCACCCTAAAGTCCATGGGCTATAGGCTCGTTCATCAAGGCGCGTCCCGGGTACTGCACCACTGGTCGCGCTCTACGGGGCTCGTCGGTTTCGGCGACTCCGAGGCCATGCGGCGCTACGTAATCTCCCAGAAGCAGTACTACACCAAGTTCTACGGGCGGCTGGGCGCAGCCTGGATCGCCCTCGTGAACGGTGCCCTCTCCAAGTGCCCCGAGAGTTGGCACAACCGGGCCATGTTCCCCATGGATGACCTAGGAGACTTCAGCGAGCCGATCGAGGTGCAGCTGCCGCGCTCGTGTCGCTTCCTTGTGGAGATGGGCATGGCGCCGAACTTCCTGCTGTCGGGCGGACTCCATGGCGAGGGCGACCGCTGGGTCTGCTCACCCGCGACCTGGCAGTGGTTCTTCCAAGCGAAGTACTACATGCGCGTGCTCGACCGCGACTCGGGAGAGGTCCTGGGCGCTTGGACCTTCACGAAGTCCGCACCAGGTCGCGACGAGCCCATGCAGGCTGTCGAGATGGAAGCCTGGACCGCCCCTCCGCAATAATCACCGCTAGCCACCGAATGTCATGAGCCTCAAGAGTCCACGCGCGCCCCTGCCCAAAGCCCTTGCCCAGCCGCCGAGCGGCCGCGTGCTGCTGCTCGCGCCCCACGCCGACGACGACATTCTTGGCCCCGGCGGCACCCTGTGCCTGCACCGGGACGCCGGTGATCCGGTCAAGGTCGTGGTCTTGTACAACGGCATAGCGGGCTCGCCGAGTGACCGTTATTCGGCCGAGGAGATCTGCGAGCTGCGCCAGCAGGAGGCGCTTCGCGGAGGCGCCCACTTGGGTCTAGATGATTACGAGTTCTGCGGCTACCCCGAGGGACACTTCCCCGGTCCAGCCGAGTTCGAAGTCGCCGTTGCGCGCGTTCGCGGCATCGTGGAGGCCTTCCAGCCAGACATCGTGTACGCGCCCTGGATTGGCGAGTACCACCTCGACCACCACGTCGCCGCCCGGGTGACCCGCGCCGCCTTGGGCGAGGCGAAGTTCCAGGGTACCGCTTGGGGTTACGAGGTCTGGACGCCACTGATCGCCCAGCACATCGTGGACATCTCGGCTGTGATCGAGCGCAAGACGGCCGCACTCGGCGAGCACAAATCCCAACTCGAGCACACAGACTTCATCCACAAGGCCCTGGGCTTAAGTGCCCAGCGGAGCCTCTATTTGCCCAAAGGAGCTCGCCACGGCGAGGCGTTCTGTGACCTGGCAAGCGACTGAACGCCCGTTGAAGGTGCTGCTCTGCGCACCTCACTACGCGCCGTTCTTCGAGGGCGGCACCGAGGCCGTCGTGCGCGCATCCGCCAAGGCCCTGCGCGCTCTCGGCCACGAGGTGCTGGTGGTTGCGGGCCACGACCAGATTCTCGACCGTAGCGACTGGCCCGGTGAGCTCTTCCAAACCGGCGTTCTCGTAGACGGCCACTTGGTCCATTTCATACCGCGGCTCGCCACGCCCGAAGGCGACCTAGACGCCGCCATCGCGGACGTGCTTCTGGTTCGGCGGCCCCTAACCCTGGAGCTGGTGATCCAGCTCGCCGAGCGCTTCCAGCCCGACGTCGTGCACGTGCATCACCATGGCTTCCTGTCCAGCAGCCTTGTGGCGGGTCTCACCCAGGAGGGCTTCCCCGTCGCGCTCTCTCTGCACGATCTATTCGTGACCTGCCCGCGCTTCTTTCGCTCGCCCGAGGTGGCCATGGACTGCCCGCCCCTGCGCGAGGCCGAGGGCTGCGCGCCGTGCCTGGCCAAGGACTCGGGCGGAGCGAGCCCCGATGCGCTGGCGGCGGGACTCGTCGCAAGGCGCGAGCTCTTTCGGAGCGAGCTCGGCGCCGCTGGCCTGCTGCTCGCTCCGAGCTCCCACCACGGGCGCTCGATCGAGAAGCTCTTCGACCTCGACCACGGCGCCATCCGCACCCTGCCCAATGGCCTGGTGCGCGAAGTCAAGCGCCCGCCCTTTGTCGGCCCGCGCCTGGAGACCGAGCTTCTGCACATCTTTCACCACGGCCACCGCTCGCCGGTCAAGGGCACCCTGGATCTGGTCCGGGCCATGGCCCTCGCGGCCGCCGAGAGCGGTGTCCCGATGGCGTTGACCTTGGCCGGCGCGGAGCTGGTGCCGGGCTTCGACGACGAGCTGCGCGCCGCCGCTGGCGCAGTGGACCTGCGCTTTCCCGGCTCCTTCTCCGGTGTCGAGCTCCCGTCCCTCGCCAAGG
Organism: Planctomycetota bacterium; assembly: GCA_047629095.1. Classification (GTDB taxonomy): domain Bacteria; phylum Planctomycetota; class UBA1135; order UBA1135; genus CALBMX01. The sequence continues at coordinate 4,244 of JBLHWM010000300.1, forward strand.
GCGCGCACCTCGCGGCCTATCCCTCGCGCGCGCCCGAGAGCTACGGCTTAGTGGTGGACGAGGCCCTGGCCATGGGGCTCCCGGCACTTGTCTCGGACGGAGGCGCACTGCCAGAGCGCATCTCTGGGGGCGGCCCCGGCGCTCCCACGTTCGGCGCTGTTCTGCCCACGGGCGATGTGGCGGCATGGGCCGCGCAAATCGCCGCTCTTGCCCGAGATCCTCGGCTCATCACAAGGTGGCGCGCCGCCATACCGGGTAACATGCGTGGCCCAAGCGAAGCCGCTGCCGAGCTTGTGGGCCTCTATCGCGCGACACTCCTCCCCTAAACCGTCCACCGTGAGCTCCCTCTACCCCGCCCTCTCCGATCCCGCCCTCTTGCCTAGCCG
>JBLHWM010000301.1:0-4592 GCA_047629095.1 Planctomycetota bacterium
CTCGTGGCATCCGGTGCCGCCGGCATCCGCAAGGTCGGCTCCCCGGACCTCGTCACCCGCGCGGACAAGTACCACATCGGCTCGTGCACAAAATCCATGACGGCCAGCCTAGCGGCGATGCTCGTGGAGTCCGGGCAGATCACCTGGGAGACCACCATCGGCGATGTGTTCGAGGACTTGAGCATGTCCGCGGGATTCCGCGGCGTGCGCTTGGACGAGCTGCTCACCAATCGCGGCGGCGTTTCGGGAGACGTGGATCCACTGCTCTGGGCTAGCCTCTGGGCCTCTACAGGCACGCCTTCGGAGGCCCGTTTGCAGCTAGTGGAAGCGACTATCACCAGCGAGCCCGTCCATCAACCCGGCGCCGAATTCGAATACTCCAACGCCGGCTTCGCCATCGCGGGCGCCATGCTGGAGAGGGCCGCGGGCATCCCCTACGAGCAGCTCCTGACCCAGCGCCTGTTCGAGCCCCTGGGCATGACCTCTGCCGGCTTCCGCGCACCGGCGACCACGGGCCTGGTGGACCAGCCCTATGGTCACAGCGGCCCCGAGAGCGAGCTCTCCCCCGTACAGCCCGAGCCCGGCGGCGACAACCCCACGGCCATCGCCCCCGCCGGCGCGGTCCACTGCTCGGCGATCGACCTGGCCAAATACACGCGCTTCCACCTGGGTTTGGGACCCAAGTTGCTCACCGATGAGTCGCTCGCCCGCCTGCACAAGCCCGAGACCGACGCCAACTATGCCATGGGCTGGGGCGTGCTGGCCAGGTCCTGGGGAGACGGCGACGTGCTGCAGCACAGCGGCTCCAACACCATGTTCTACACCGTGATCTGGATCGCTCCCGAGCGCGACTTCGCCGCTGTGGCCATGACCAACGCCGCCGGTGCGCAGGCTCAAATCCTCTGTGACCAGGCGATCGCAGAGGCCGTCCAGGCCTACTTGGACTGACGAAGCCGGGGCCCTGGGGGCCCGATTCTGGCCCTGCGGAACCACAAGCCGAGACGTTTGCCCTAAATGCCGGGCCTATACTTCATGGAGACATCATGACCCCATCCACAGGATGAGGTATCCTGTTTATCCCCGTCCTGCGTTCCCCTGACCCTTAGTTTCCTCCAAATGCACGTTGTTGTCCTCGGCGCCGGCCTCGCTGGCCTATCCTGTGCTTACGAGCTCTCGAAAGCCGGTCACGTTGTTACGGTCGTTGAAAAGGAAAACGACGTCGGTGGCATCGGTATCAGCTGGCAAAAGAACGGCTACTGGCTCGATTACGGGCCCCACCGCTTCCACAGCCGCAACGAGGATCTGATCAAGCACTTGTATGAAGTGCTCGACAACGAGATCGTCATCCGCGAGCGCATGTCGCGCATCTACATGCAGGGCAAGTTCTTCGACTACCCGTTGAAGCTGGGCAATGTCCTGGTCGCCCTGCCCAAGAAGATCATGGTCAAGGCCATGCTGGACTACATGTGGATTCGCATCCGCCAGTGGTTCAAGCCGATCCCGGACACGCACTTCGAGAACTGGGTGATCAAGCGCTTCGGGCGCACGCTCTACGAGATCTTCTTTGGCACCTACACGTCCAAGGCGTGGAAGATGCCCTGTACCGAGATCAGTGCGGACTGGGCCAGCCAGCGCATCAGCCAGGCGAACCTCTGGCACACGATCAAGACCACTGCGTTCCCCCCGAAAGAGGGCGAAGTGCGCAGCTTGGTTTCCGAGTTCTGGTACCCCGCTCACGGTGGTATCGGGCTGATCTGTCGCAAGTACGCGGAGAAGATCCGCGCCATGGGCGGCACGATCTTGCTCGACTCCGAGATCGTCACCGTGCACACCGAAGAGCGTGTCGCCAGGAGCGTCAGCTACAAGGACAAGGCCGGCGAAGTCCACACCGTGGAAGGTGAGTACGTGGTCAACACCATGCCCCTACCGCGCATGCTAGAGGCCCTCGAACCGCCGATTGGCCCCGAGGTGACCGCCGCCATTGGCAACCTGCGCTACATCGGCATCGTGTTCGTCTACCTCGAGATCGACATGCCGTCGGTGAGCCCCGACCACTGGGTCTACCTCCCCGAGAAGAACCTCACCATCCACCGCATCTCTGAGTTCAAGAACTTCTCCGACCACGAGGTTCCCGGCGACAAGACGATTGTCTGCTGCGAGATCACCTGCAACCGCGGGGACTCGGACTGGAACTTGACCCTGGAAGAAGGCTCTAAGATCGCCGAGCAGGACCTCATCACCGTGGGACTACTGAAGCCAGGTATCTCACGGGGCATCGAAATCCGTCGTACCCGTTACGCCTATCCGGTCTACGACCTGACGTATAAGGAAAACCTGGAAGTCCTGATGAAGGAGGCGCGCTCCTACGACGTCTTGACCACCACGGGTCGACAGGGTCTCTACCGCTACAACAACATGGACCACTCGGTGGCCATGGGACGCAAGGTTGCGCGCACCATCATCAAGGGTGTCGACGCGGGCGCCGGCGATGTTGCTGCGGATCAGGAGTACTTCGGATAACGCCGATGGGCCGCGCTTCCAACCCAAGCGGCATTGCACCTAGTTTTCCCGAAGAGGCGTTGCAAGACGTCGACTGTGGGATCTGTGGAAGTGCCGAGAACAAGCTCCAATTCCAAGATGGGGCTTTTTCAGTGGTTGCGTGCAGCGGCTGCGGGGTCACCTATGTCACCCCGCGCTTGCTCGATGCATCCCTGATCGAGAACGTCTACGACGAGAGCTACTGGAACTCTAGCGAGGCCAAGACCCACGGCTATTCGGACTACGCAGGTGACGCGGAACTCTACAAGCGCACCTATCGAGATCGCCTGGCGATTGTGCACCGGCACTTCTCCTCCAACCAGCGCAAGGACGGCAGCCCGAGGCGCGTACTCGATGTGGGCTGCGCTGCGGGCTACTTCCTCTCGGTCATGGCCGAGGACGGTTGGGACATCTCGGGGCTTGAGCCGTCGGATGCGATCCGCGTGCGCGCCGAAGCGGAGCTCGGCGCACAGAACGTTCGCGGCGGCCTGCTCGGCATGGATGATTTCGAGCCCGGCAGCTTCGACCTGATCACCTTCTGGGATGTCATCGAGCACATCCCCGATCCCCGCGCGGCCTTGGTTCGCGCCGGCGAGCTACTCGCACCGGGTGGACTTTTGATTGTCGAAACCCAAGACGTGTCGAGCCGCGCCGCGAAGATGCTGGGCAAGAAGTGGCAGCACTACAAGCACGCCGAGCACATCTACCACTTCAACCCGTCCACCCTGACCGCGCTCCTCGAATCCGCCGGTTTCGAGAGCCTGGAGAACTCGGGGCGCCTTGGTGGCAAGTACGTCACCTTCGGCTTCGTAGCCGAGCGCGTGGGCCGCATCCATCCGTTCCTGTCGCTCTTGGCCTCGCCATTGCGCCTGTTCGGCCAGAAGGCCCTATACGTCAACTTGTTCGACGAGATGATCGTCGTTGCCAAACCCCGCAACTAGGCCACAGTGAACCCACTCGCCTACAAGCAGTTCCTAGAGCTTGATCGCACGCATTGGTGGATGCGCGGTCGCCGCGCGGTCTACCTAGGCCTGCTTGAGTACTTCCTCAAGGCTAAGCGCCCCAAGCGCGTGCTGGACCTGGGCGCGGGCATTGGCGGATTCCTGGAGGGCCTGGATGACATCAAGGCCGAGGGCGGCCGCGTCTTTCCCGCCGACATCGACGCCGAGAGCCTCGGGCACATCGCCGAGCGCGGATTCCCCGGTGGTATCGTCGCCGACGGTTTAAACCTCCCCTACAAGGACGGCAGCTTCGACCTGATCTGCCTGTTCGACGCCATCGAACACACCCCCGACGACCTGGCCGTCATGGTCGAGATCGAGCGCGTGCTCGCCCCCGGTGGCCACATCTTCGTCAGCGTGCCCGCCTACCAATTCTTGTTCGCCAACAACGACCGCGTCGCCCAGCACTTCCGCCGCTACCGCCGCGGTCGCCTGAACGAGCTCTTCAGCCGAGCCGGCATGACCGTCGTGCGCAACACCCACACGAACGTCTTCCTGTTCCCCCTCATCCTGCCGATCCTGCTGGTCATCAAGACCCTAGAGAAGGTCTTCCGGATGAAGGCCGACCCCAACCACACGAACCTAACCTGGCCCATGCCGCGGTTCGTGCACACCCTGCTCGCCGGCATCTTCCGCGCCGAGCTGCCCTTCTCCAAGCGCTTCGGCTGGCCCGCCGGCCATTCGATCTGCGCCTTGGCGCGCAAGGGTTCCTGAAGCTAGCCTTCAGGAATCAACCAGCTGACTTCGCATGCGCTCTGGGCGAGCGCATTCCCAAGCTCGAGCCTTCTTGTTTTCCGGGCTCCAACATTCGCTGCAGCTCAAGTCCATTCCCGAGTCAACGAACGGGGCCTCCCCCACCTTCGAGTGCTGCTTGCACAGCAAGCCACTCTTGCCGAATCCGCCCCTGCTCTTTCATGGACGGCACAAAGTTACCCAAGTTGCCCAACACGAACTCAGCTAGCTCCGCCATCTCCCGCTGGGTCTGGATCGAAGGTTTCTGGCTCTCTACTTTGAGCTGAAAGAAGAGGCAGGAGCCCAAGATCCCGACCTCGT
>JBLHWM010000302.1:0-4548 GCA_047629095.1 Planctomycetota bacterium
AAGAGCAGGGTCGGCTCGGTGGTGATCGGGAGTCTGGTCAGCTCGAGGTCGACGAAATCGCCACTCGGCAGCGGGCAGTGCACCAAGGTGGCCGAGGTGCGCCCCTTGAGCTGGGCTAGGACTTCGTCGTCGAGGTCAAAGAGTCGTGTGCTTGCCTGAACCCCGTCTATCGAGGAGACGGTCTCCTCGGACACGAGCACCAAGGGAAAGGGCAGGGGATCGCTGGGGGAAGTAGCGAGCTGGGCGACGGCGGCAAGGAGGAGCAGACTCATGGAGAACCCGTGGAGAGGGAGGGAGGATTTCACGGCGAGGGACTGGCGCTGAACAAACGCTGCCGCTAGGGTCCTCCTATGAAAACGTGGTCCATCGATCTCGCCAAGGAGGCATTCCGGTTCTCAGGCGCACATTTCCTGATTTTCCCCGATGGCTCGGCCGAAAGGCTACATGGGCACAACTATCGGGTCTTTGTCACCGTCGAGTGCGCCCTCTCGGAATTCGGGCTCGTGATCGACTTCCTCCAGATCAAGCCTCTGGTGAAGACCTTGTTGGATGAACTCGACGAGCACTGGCTCATTCCTGGCGAGCACCGGGAGCTGCGCTGCGTCCACAAATCGGAGGCGGACGGCGCCCAAGAGGGCGGTGAATACGAGGTGTCCTACCGCAAGCGACGCTACCTAGCTCCCGCCGCCGAGATCATCATCCTGCCCGTCAACAACGTGAGCGTAGAGAACCTCGCTTCGTGGATTGTCGACCAGCTGGTCGAGCGGTTCACGAGCACATTCCCGGACACGCAGCTGTTGGCTATGAAAGTCAGCGTGGAAGAGACTCTAGGTCAGCGCGGCGTCTGCCACTGGCGCACGGACGACTAGCAGCACGCCCGAGGATTTGCCTACTCGAGGAAGTAGTTGAAGTCCTCGGTCTCCTCGCCGTGCAGGATTTCGTAGGCGTGGGCTGCGCTCTTAGCGTTGATCAAGCGCTCGCCGATAAGCGGGTCGATTCCGATGATCTTGGCTAGGGTCGCGAGCACTTCCAGGTGGCGCTTGCGCTCGCCCGGAGGCGTGGCGAGTAGCACCAGGCAGCGCACCGGCTTGCCGTCGGGCGCGCCAAAGTCGAGCCCGGTTTTGGAGAGCGCCATCACGCCGACCATGGGGACGTTGTCGGGCAGGATACCGTGGGGGACGGCTAGTCCCCCGCCTAGGCAGGTGGACATCTGGGCTTCACGCTCGAGGACAGAGGCCTTGAGCTCTTCCGGCGAGACGTTGGTGAGGTGGTGGCTCGAGATCAACAGGCGCACCAGTTGATCGATGGCATCCTCCATATCAGGTGCATTGAAGTTGACCTGAATGTTCTCTTCGTGAATGAAGTCGAGCAGGCGCACGCGCTCCATTCCGGCTTCACCAGATCGAGATAGGGCAAACTTGGTGAGGACGGGACCCGTCAGCTCGTTGATGGTGACTACGGTCAGAACGACTGCGGCGAAGACACTCGCGAAGTCGGCGAGGGCCGGATCCTCCTGCACGAGGATCACCAGACCAATGGCCACACCCGCTTGGGGCATGAGGGCGAGTCCGAGGTTCTGGCGCACCTTCTTGGTGACGCCGGAGAAGCGCATGGCGATGTCAGCCGAGAGGTACTTACCAGCGGCGCGGGCGGCGAACAAGGTACCGGCGACCAGGGCAACGGACGTGGTGATCTGATCCAGGGAGAGGTGCATGCCCGCGAGGGTGAAGAAGATCGCGAGGATGACGGGTTCAAACTCAGAGAAGACAGAGTCCACTAGGCGGTTGCGGGCCGAGGACAGGTTGGTCTGCACGAAGCCAAGGAAGAGGCAAGTCAAAAGGGGCGATACGCCGATGGATGTGGCTGCGCCCGAGGCGAAGAGCAAGCAGATGACCGAGGCCGTGGTGAGCAGGTCCTTGCGCACAACAAACCTGGAGATGGCCTCCATGACAAGAGCCACACCGCCACCAATGAGGGCCGCGTTGACGAGCTGAAGAGCGGGGTCGCGCAGGGTGGCCAGGGACAGGGCCACCGTACCGTCGGGGCCAGCATTGGATGTGGCGTAGGCGCGGGCGAGCTCGAACAGGAAGACACAGGCGAGGTTGTTGAGGGCAACGGCTGCGACGAGAGTCTTGACGAACACGCCCTTGGAGCGGGACTCTTTGACGACGGCGACGATCGTAGCCGGGGCCGTGGAGATCGCTAGAGTTGCGTAGAGGGCCGACTCGGTGGCGTCGCGATTAACGAGGAAGTAGAGGCAACTAAAGACGATGGCCGGCGTGATGATCGACTCGGTGAGCAGCAGCAGGAACAGCCGGCGACCGGCGTTGCGCAGCCGGCGGATGTTCAAGTGCGCGCCGATGGTGACCGCCATCAGGCTCAATGCGAAGTGCGTTAGGGGTTGCAGTTCGTGGAGCTCGGCCTCGGTGAAGAGGTCGAAGCCGACCTTGCCAATGATGACACCGGCGATGATCTGGCCGGTGACACTAGGAAGGTGGATGCGCTTGGCAAGCATGCCAAGGGCCATTCCCGACAGGATCACTACCGAAAGGGTGAGTAGTGGATTCGTTGGGGTGGCGGGGTTGGAGAGTAGAGGGAGCAGAGGGCTCATTGGTTGGTCTTTGGGGGGGCTTCTAGCTTTGGCGCTTTCTTGTCGTTGCTTTGGCGGTCGTAGCTAGCTGCTCTTGATCTTTGGCGCTTGGCAAATTGGCACTTCGCACGCTGGGGGATGCTGAGTATCCGGCGATGCTCCGGAGATCCCCTGTTTCGATGAGGCACCTCGGGGGAGGCGCGACGATCTTTGGGGGAGGGGGGGGAGGTTTTTGCCTGGGTGCAGTTTAGAGGGGTGGCGAGGGGAATTCACCTGGTTTGGATCTGGATTCTGAGGGTGTTTTGTTGGGGAGGGGGCGTGGAGGTGGAGAGGTTGGTTAGAATGGCCGGTCAGCCTGTACCTGCAAAAATATGTCGACGACCCGAACTACTTCTAAGTCCCTTGCGGGATCTCCTGCTTCCTCCGATCGGACCCAGTCCTCTTCAGAGGGAAATTCAACGCTTGGATTGCACGTGGTGACCTTCGGTTGCCAGATGAACAAGTACGACTCGTTACTCGTGGAAGGTCGCTTCCGCGAGAGCGGGTATCACATCGCGGAGACGATGGAGGACGCTTCGGTGATCCTCTTCAACACCTGCTCAGTTCGGGACCACGCCGAGGAGCGCACACTCTCTTGGCTGGGAGAATTGAAGCACGAGAAAGAGACTCGGCCCGACCTCGTAATTGGTGTGATGGGCTGCATGGCCCAGCGCCGCGAGGACGATGTTTTTCGTCGTGCCGGCCATGTGGACATCGTCTGTGGAACACGGCGCTTTCCCTACCTGCCCGAAATGGTGGACGAGGTTCGGCGTCGGCGCAGCGAGGGCGAGAAGCCCAAGGATTCGCGCGTCCTGGATACGGGCGAGGCCCGGCCGGACTGGCGCATTGACCGCAGTAGGGAGCCCTACACCGGTGGAATCGTCGGCTACTTGGCCGTCATGCGCGGCTGCGACCTGAACTGCACCTACTGCATCGTTCCCAGGACACGTGGGCGCGTGCAGAGTCGCCCCATCGATCAACTGATTGCAGAGGCGCGCTGGATGATTGAGGGTGGCGCGAAGGTGATCACCCTACTTGGCCAGACCGTAAACAGCTACGGTGAGGACATGAAGGTGCCCGCTGAAGGCGAGCCCAAGTACTCGGGGCGCAAGGGACGTCCGGCCCTTGCCGACCTGCTTTATGCCATGCAAGAGCTCGAAGGTCTCCTGCGCATTCGCATGATCACCCTTCACCCCTCCTACGTGACGCCGAGCTTCGCCAAGGCCATCGCCGATTGCGACAAGGTCGACCGTTTCTTGCCCCTGCCCGTACAGTCCGGATCGGACTCGGTCTTGCGCGACATGAAGCGCGGCTACAACGTCGAGCTTTTCAAAATGCGCGTCCAAATCCTGCGCGATGCCGTGCCGGATATCGAGCTCGGCTCGGATTGGATCGTGGGCTTCCCGACCGAGAGCGACGAGGACTTCGACGCCTCGGAGCGACTGCTTGAGGAAGTGGGCTTCTCCCAAAACTACGTCTTCAAGTACGACCCGCGTCCCGGCACCGTGTCCGATGATCGCGAGGACTGTATCGAGACCCCAGTCAAGAAAGCGCGCAACCAACGCCTGCTCAAGGCTTCCGAACAGGCTGGTTTGAAGCGCACCGAGCGCTTCCTCAACCAAGTCGTCGATGTCTTCGTTGAGAAGCAAGGCGAGCGCAACCCCGAGCTCGTGGTCGGTCGTACGGCCCACTACTTCTCGATCTCCTTTGAAGGCTCTCCCGAGCTTATCGGCACGATGGTGCGGGTGAAGGTGCAGCAGGCCTCGCCCTACAATCTCGCTGGCGAGCTTGTGACCGAAGACGTCACTGTCAGCTGAGCCCGGCACTCGCCGTGAGAACATCACGGGGAAAGTAGCCATGAGAAAACCAGGTCTGTGCTTCCCGCTTTGGAAGCACAGACCTGGCTCTTTTTTGGGCCC
>JBLHWM010000303.1:0-4537 GCA_047629095.1 Planctomycetota bacterium
CGGGTCTCGCCAACGCTGTAGCTCGGGAAGGAGTAGTGCAAGTAGAAGGACTTGCGGTACTCCTCGTCGATGCCGTCGATGATCAGCTCGTCTTCGGGGGTACCGAGGGTCGTGCTGACTAGGGCCTGGGTCTCACCGCGGGTGAAGAGCACCGAGCCGTGGTTGCGGGTGATGATGTCGGGGTCGACAGTGATCTGACGGATGTCCGTCGGGCCACGTCCGTCCGAACGACGACCGCCGATGACGGCCTCACGGGCGACTTCGTTCTCGAGGTCGTGGTAGATCGTCTTGATCTCCTTGATCCGAGCGCTGAGCTCGTCTCCAGGTGCCATGCCATCAGTCAGCTCGGCGAGAACGCCGGCGCGGTGCGCGCTCTTGGCGGCCTCGGCGGCCTTCTTGCCTTCAGTGCGCAGGGCAGCGGCGACGCCGTCCTTATGGGCTGCGATCGCCTTGGCGATCTCAGCGTTGACGACGGGAGCGACGAAGTCGTCCTTCTCCTTGCCTGCCTTCTGCTTGAACTCCTTGACCAAGGCGCAAACCTCGGCGATGACCGTCTGGCCAAACTCAAGGGCGTCAATCATTTGCGCCTCGGAGAGTTGCTTAGCGCTGGACTCGACCATCGAGATGGCGTCGGAAGTACCGGCGAGCACGAGGTCGAGATCACTCACCTTGCGCTGCTCTTCGGTCGGGAAGGCGATGTGCTCGCCGTCGATCAAAGCGACGCGGACTGCGCCCATCTCGTACATGAACGGGATGTTGGAAATACCCAGGGAGGCGAAGCAGCCCACCATGGAGAGCACGTCGGCGTTGTTCTCGCCGTCGTAGCCGAATGCGCGGCCGTACACCTGAACTTCGCGGCGGAAGTTGTCGGGGAACATCGGACGGATGGAACGGTCCGTGAGACGCATGGTGAGGATCTCTTTGGTCGTCGGACGACCCTCACGCTTGAAGAAGCCGCCCGGGATCTTACCGGCAGCTTGGGTCTGCTCGCGGTAGTCCACGGTCAGAGGGAAGAAGTCGAGCTCGGCCTTCAGGGGACCCTGAACGGTGCCTGAGAAGACTTCGGTTTCGCCGAGGGTCACCATGACGGAGCCGTGGGCTTGACGGGCGATCTGCCCGGTCTCGAGTGAGATGTTTTTGCCGCCGATGTTTGCTTCGACGCGCACTTTGTTGAATGTCATTTTCGTCTGTCTTGTTTTTTTCGTCTGTCTATCTTTGGTCTGCAACCCGCAGAACGAAGCGACCAGAATGGCCACATCTCGGAGCCTTCTTTGGGACTATCCTGTCCCCTTGGCAGCAGCTCAAGACGCGCTCCGACGAGCGCCTCAAGGTCTTCTGCTACCGAATCTAAAGCAAAGTGAGCGCAGCCCTTCTCCTACGTGGAGTGGAATGCGCTCACTTGCCAGTCATCGTCTGCGTTCTCTATCGAGCCCTAAGGTTCAACTTCGCAACGATGGAGCGGAAGCTGTCGTGGCTGTTGTTTCGCAGGTACTTCAAGAGCTTTGCACGGCGTGCAACCATGGCGAGAAGACCGCGGCGTGAACCGTGATCCTTCTTGTGGGTGCGCAGGTGCTCGGTCAGGTTCTTGATGTTCTCGGTGAGCAGTGCGATCTGCACTTCGGACGATCCGTTGTCACCGTCGGAGTTCGCGAACTCCTTAACGATTTCGAGCTTGCGCTCAGCTGCAATGGCCATGTGGCTATTCCTATAATCAGTGTTACTTTGACTTGCCCTTTCCCCAGGAAATCCAGGGAGGGGTGCCTTCCTGCGGCGTGTGCCTGTATCAGAAAGTCGCGAATAGGGTAGCGATTCTCAGGCCTAGGTCAACCACCCAGCCTCCCATTCTATTAAAGGAATGCTTGGGCGCCCTACTGGGCAGCCATGGCGTCACGGACGGGCAGCAGCGCCAGAATCTCGCCAGCGAAGACCTCAGCACAGCGCGCCTCGGCCACCCCCACGTTCGTCCGAGCGTCCCCGCCGAAGGAGTTCGCACTCACTTCCCGGGTGATTTCCACAGCCCAGAGCACATCCGCACCCTGAACCATACGCGCCTCGGCACGGGCCAAAATGGCCCCGCGCGCGGCTAAGTCCGTCCGATCCCAACGCAGCATCGTGACCTGTAGCTCCGCATCGGACTCGCCTCCGCCGTCCACCCAGCTGAAGGGCAGGGGCGTGTAGAGCCGGTCCAGGAGCCCGCCGTACAGCTTCTCGCGGAGCTGATCCGTGGGGACCGCTGTGTCCTTGGTGCGCAAGCTGATCGGGATCACCGCGATATCTGCCGGCTGAACCATCTCGAGCCCACCACCGGGCAGCCAGCCCGTGTCGTGCTTCTCCGCCGGATCGACCGGAGGGGCGATGCAGCTACCAACGATAAGGGCGAACGCCGAGGCGATGAGAGTGTTGCGGAGGCCGAGGATCTTCATAGGCGTATCCTATCGATAAAACCAACGCTTGAAAGCGGAGGGACCAAAATGCGAAGACCGATCAACTCGGCCTAGGTTTAGGGTTGGGTAAAGGTGATTGGGGAGGACTTCGTGTATAGGTCGAATTCGCGCTTGAGATCCGTCCAGAGGAAGCTGCCCAGATCGAAGGTGGGATAGGCGAACGACTCGACCGTAGCGCTCAGGCTCCCACTGGCGAGCGGTGTGCCACCGGAGAGCGCGATGTTGGGCAGGTGAACCTCCGGGGAGGCTCCGTCCGCGGGATCGCGCAGGTAGAGGCTCCAGGCGCGACCGACGGAGTCCGCGATTTGCACCCGATGCAGGCCGGGCTGGGCCAGGGAGTCCGGGATGTTGTTGGTGAAGGCGACCGTGAAGTGCGTAGCGCCCGTGCTGGCCGCTGCCGCCGGTGCGGTGATCGCGGCCGGGTCCTGGAAGTCGAATTGGTTCGGAGTCGGCAGGGAGGTCAGCAGGGAGAGCCGCGTGCGGCGTACGGACTGGGCAAGGGCCGTGTCTCGGAGCTCGGCAGAGACGAAGAGGTCCGAGTCCAGGGTGCCAGCAAACTCGCCCCCTGGCAGGACCGCCGCAGAGACGACCGTGTGGGTCGTCCACAGGGAGCCGCCCTGGTCGTAGGACATGCCGATGCCGACGGGGATGGCGCCGGGAATGCCAGCCACCAGAGTCTCGAGCTGGACGCGCGGGTCGCCTGAGATTGCCACGTCACCGTCCAAGTTGCCAAGGTCGATGATGCCGAGAGCCGCCGTGTTGAGGTCGGGTGCCGCCACCTCGAGGGGCAGGGCAGCTGGGTCCGCACCGGGCTCCGCGAGCAGCGAGACTGCCACCGGGATATCCAGAACATCGCCGTTGCCCACGCTGGGCAGGGGCAACTCTAGGTGGAAGGCCTGCAGGGCGGAGAGCGCGTTGAACGAGGCCTCGTCCACAAGGAACGCGCCGGCCATCATGCTCAGGGCGCCAGGTGCACCGGCGCCGAGCGGCTCGGGGCCGAAGGGGCAGTCCACCTCTCCACCACCGAAGGGATTACTTACGCAGGCCGAGCCGGGGAAGACGGGCTGTGCATCGAACTCGCCGTGGGAGCTCCCGTAGCGCTGGGCAAGGGACGAGAGGGTCAAGTTCGCCAGGTCCGAGGCGGCCGTGAGGTTGCCCACCACGGCGCCGGAGTTGGGCGCGGAGAGATGCAGTGGGATCGAGAGGCGCGTAGACTCGACGCCAACGATGCTCACGATGTCGTAGCCGTCCAAGTCCACGGTTAGAATCGTCGCGTCGGTCGCGCTCGATGGGATCGCGAGCTCGCCGGCTGTGTTGGTGGAACCCAGGGCAACGATGGGATAGGTCCCGCCGTCGTCGCTGTGGGTGAAGATGCGCGCGCCCGCGATCGGCTCTAGGGTCTCCGCGTCGAAGACCTCCAGCTCGATGTTCGCACCGACGCCCAGGGAGGCGGGCCCGACAACGCCCTTCTGTTGGAAGATACCGACCTTGGGAGTCGCTTGAGGGTTGAGCGCTCGATCGTAAATCGTGAGGTTGAAGACCAAGGGCAGCGATGCCGGCGAGACGACGCCAAGGGTCACGGGTGAGGTCAGGAAGCTACCGTCCATGCGTCCACCGAGAACGTCGGAAGAGGCTAGATTGTCCCCAAGCGCTGTGACGACTTCCGCCGCGCGAATCTCCTCGGACGCCATACCCGAGATCGAGAGGCCGAGCAGGTCCGAATAGAGCGTCGTGCCTCCATCGGGACTGCGGTCGACGTCCAGTAGTTCGGGCGCGATCGTATCGAGGATCGGATCCTGGATCCCCTCCGTGTCCGCATCCACATCCAGGGAGCGAACCGGAGTCACCAGGGTTCCCCGGCGCAGTTGGAAAGCAAAGGTAAGGCTGCCGTCGACAAAGAGCGCTTCCAGGGGGCTAGCACTCTTGACTAGGTCTAGATCGGCGAGCTCGAACGTGGCCACATCAGCGTCGACCGCCAGGGTGATCTCCCGGGAGATCGCAACGGTGTTTGCGTCCACGCCGGTGTCGGTGCCGAACACAAAGAGACCGACGACGTCCCCGGCCAAGCCGCCGAGGAAGTTCACGTCGATCTC
>JBLHWM010000304.1:0-4529 GCA_047629095.1 Planctomycetota bacterium
GCGGCCGTCCCCGTGGGAGCGCTGCTCAGCCGAGACGGTGATACCGTCCGTGGAGATCGAGACCAGGGGCTCGTCCATGGAGTCCGACTCAAGGACAAGGGCCGCGCCGGCGCACTCCTTGGTGCAGATGAAGCTGACTCGGGGCCCATTTTGGACTGAGAGTTCAAGCTTGCGGCCCGGTTCCGAGCCCAACTCGACCTCGACCCGAGTCACGCCCTCAGCCGGGATGCGCAGCAGGGCCTCGTCGGCAACCCAGCGGCCTGCGCCCTCTTGGGCATGCCAACCAGCCAACAATTGACCAACATCGTCGACACATGTAGGGATTGAGGTCCTGGAGTTCCTCTCGCGCCGCCGATCGATCCAGTTTTGCATGTAGAGCCGAGCCTGGGCTGCCCCACCCTCTCTAGCGGCCATCAGGTGCCCCTTTGCTCCACCCCTGACCAGAGCTGGATAGTTTGCCAAGGCCAGATCGAACAGCACCCAGTCGTGCTGCATCACCGTGCCACCCGTGAGGCGGATCATGCGCATCATGAACGCGTGGTTGAACTCGTTCCCAAGCTGATAGAGGACCTGGTCGAATTCGTTCGGGTCCAAATCCAGGATGCTCAGGGGCTGCTCCCCGATCCAACCAGCGCGGCCCTGGAGCTCGTCGCTATCGGGGCGAACGAAGAGCACAACCTCGCAATGCTCCCGCAGGTGCGGCAGGAGATGTCGGGTGTAGTCGCCGATTCCGGAACGGACGGAAGGCGGCGTAGTGACTAGAGCGACGCGCATTTAAGCCTAAGCCGTGATGATCTCCACCCCGTCCTTGCCCACGATCATCGTGTGCTCGGTCTGGGAAGTCATAACGCCCTTTGCTTCCACCAGCGGGGGGAAGCGGATCATCGAGCCCTGTCGCGCCAGCTTGTTGAGGGTGTCCTCGAGAACCTTCGGATCGAAGTCATTGAAGTAGCGGCGGGCAATCGGCAGCCCGTTCCAGGAGGTGATCGCCTTGAGCAGCTCCTTGTCCAGGCCCTTGGCATTGCGCGGCGGGCGCACCAGCATGAAGACCTCGGCCTTGCCGCGCTCTTCGATATAGCCCTCGCCGGTGGAGGCGAAGGGCTCGATCGCGATGATCATGCCCTCTTTTAAGCGCTCGTTGCCCTCGCGGTAGCTCGGGATCTGAGGCTTGCAGTGCACGGTCCAGCGCGAGACGCCGTGTCCCGTCAGGTTGCGCACGGGCTCGAAACCACGCTTCTGGATAGCGGCCTCGACCTTGCCGCCGATGTCCGCCACGGCAACCCCATGACCAACCATGGAGATCGCGGCGTTGAGCGCTTCCTCGGAGGCCTTGATTAGATCGCCCCAGCGGCCGTCCTCGGACAGGTCCACGGTGCAGGCGTTGTCGGCGACCCAGCCGTCCACGTGCACGCCGATGTCGACCTTGACGCAGTCGCCCTCTTCGTAGACCTGCTCGTCCCCCGGAGGACTGCAATAGTGGGCTGTGACGTAGTTGCGGCTGGTCTGGGCGGGGAAAGCCGGTGCCGCCCCCTCCTTGGCCATCATCTCCTCGACGGTCTCGAGGATGTAGGCGAGGCGAACCCCGGGCTTGATGTTTTCGCGGGCCCACTCCCGGCAATCCCGGGCAATGCGCCCAGCTTTACGCAGGCTCTCTTTGTGTTCGTCGTTCATCGCAGCAGGAGGATACGGAATGCCCTACATCTTAGGGTGCGCAGTGCGCTAAAAGAGCCCGGGTGGAGTCTGTCTCTCGGCGCGCACGCCCGCACCCATCAGCAGCATGCCCAGCAGCGTGATCAGCCCTAGCGCACCCAGGAAAGCGCCGGCCAAAAGCGGCGTCGGCGCATAGCCAAAGGTCACCTGGTGCCGGCCGGCGGGCACCACGACAGCGCGCAGGGTGTGATCCACCCGCAGCATCTTGGCTGGCTCACCGTCGACCTTAGCGTGCCAGCCCGTGTTGTAAGCGTCCGCCAGCACCAGAATGCCCGGCGCGTCCAGGTCCACGGTGACCTCGATATGGGTGTCCCGAAGGGTGACGACCTCGACGGTGCCTGAGCCTAGGGTGCCGAGCTGCTGTTCGAGCGGCGCTTCGAGGATCGCGATGTTGGGATCGAATTCAGCCGAGCCCATGAAGGCAAGGCGCTCGTCCTTGTCCTCGATCACGCGCAGCTCCTTCGCCAGGAAGAGACGGTCCATGGCCGAGGGGTTGCGATAGACCTTGGTCGGCCCGTCGAGGGCAAGCTCAAAGGGCGGCGGCAGCTGCACGGACGAGAGCACGTGGCGCACGCCCAGCAGGTCCGCGATGCGGAAGCCGCGGTCGAAGTAGCGGATCTCCTTGATGTAGAACTCCGCGTTCTCGTCCGTGGTCATCAGGGCCACCACCTCGGCGAAGGTGCGCGACTCGATCGAGTCGTAGCCCGTGACCATCGGCAGGTCGTAGAAGAGGTTCGCGCTTGGGATCAGGGCGGTGTTGTCGAGACCGAGGATGCGGCCGCCGTCCGTTTGGGCTTGCAGGAAGTCCGTGACCGGCGTGGGCGGAGCGATGAGCTTCGCGTCGACGCTGGGATTGTAGCCGCTGGCGAAGCTGACCATCTCGACGGCGACCAAGACGAAGGCGACCGAGAACAGCGCGCCGAGCCGCTTGCCTTCGAGCTGCATGCGCTTGGCCAAACCGTCGAGCCCCATGGCGCCGAGAACCGAGATCGAGAACGCCGTGAAAACCAGCAGGCGCAGCAGCTTCGTACTGCGCAACTTCGGGATCGAGTGCACGATGTCATAGAAGGGGAACACCTGCCACGCAACCAACGCGGACAGTACCGCGAGTGCGCCGAAGAAGAGCGTCGCGCGCCCCCGGCGCAACCAGAAGAGCTGCAACAGTGCGAGCGCAAACAGCAGCCTGCCCGCGAAGCCGCCGATGAGCTCGCTGTAGTTCATGTTCGCGCCATCGGAGCCCGTGTAGGGTCCGTAGCCCTGGGCCGCGGCCGGGGAGCCCAAGTGCCCGGGCGACACAAGCATCGCCGCCGCCTCACCAATGTCGACCTCGGAGACCGTCTCGAGATTCTCCAAGGTGTAGGCCCCCATGCTGTCCTCTAGATAGTCGAAGAAGGGCAGCAACTGGGGCATTGCGAGCATAATGCCCAGTATGCCCGCCGCGCCCACAAGGAAGACGCCACGGGTATCGAGCTTCGAATCACAGATGGCGAAGCGTGCGCGAAACAAGGTGTAGAGGATCAGAACGCCGGCCAGATGCGTGGCGGTCTGGATGTGGCCGCCGAGCAGCGCTAGACCGACGAGCAGGCCGAGGGCTGCCGTACGTCGCAAGGTCGGCCGCTTGGCCAAGCGCTCGACCGCCCAGAGGAACGCGGGTAGGAACAGCGCCACGTTGGTGTGCATGTGACCGAGCCAGGCGATCATGAAGCCGCACATGGCGAAGCCCAGGCTGCCCGTGAGCGCGGCGCCGAAGCGCACACCGAGGGCGCGCAAGAACAGGTACGTGAAGAGTCCCGCCGCCCACAAGCGCAGGAAGGCGGACCAGGCGAAAAAGTGCCAGCTCGGCGCGGCGAAGTAGAGCCAGTGCAGGGGCCAGAAGTAGGCCGTCTGGTACGTGTCCACCATCGGCTGGCCGCCGAAGTTGTTCGGGTTCCAGAGGGGCAGCTGGCCGTCTTGGATGCGCTCGCCCGCGAAGTACAACCACGGCTCCATCATGATCCCCTGGTCGAGCAGCACCGGATTGCTGGGCTCGAAGTCCGGGGCCGCCACATCGCTCCAGGGCGCGAACTGCAAGAGCGCGTCGGCCTGGGAGAGGATCTCGCCGCCGAACAGTGCGCCGCGGAACAAGAACGCCAGCACAAAGCCAAGCGCCGCCGCTGCGCCAAGGAACTCCCAAATCGGGCGCCGAGACTTCACTGAGATTTCCTGCTTGGTGTCCATGGAATGCGAAGTCTTAGGGCGGTGGCTGAAGGGGCTTAAGAGGTACGTGAGGGCCCATAGACTACCTCAAACCAGCTCCACAAATAGGTCCCTAGGGAAATCGTTGAAGTATGCCAGGGAGAACTGCTTATCGGGCCCAAGGTTCAGAGGCGCCCATCCGATAGGAGACCTGGGTCAACAAGGCCCGTTAACGCCATGCCATTTGCCCACAAAGTTCCAAAGCAGACAAGCGCTCAATGTCGGTCTATCCGGCCCAGAGTTGCGTGCCTAGGGGTGCTTTTGCCCCTGGTTGCAAGTTGCATATCAACCACAGAGCACGTGTCACCCATCGCCCTGCCACAGGCCGTGGCCTCTATGCCGGAGTCCGCCTGGAGTATTGCGCCAGCGGAGAGTCCTTCCGATGGTGCCATTGGTTGGCTCGTCCGCTTTCAAGAGGATGGAGAGGGGGGCCGCAGCTTTTACAGCGTGCGCAACCTCCACCATCAAGAGCTTGGCCTGGTGGACACCCACGGTCGCGCATGGCGCTTCGAACCCTTCGATAGGGAACCGAACTGGCTGGGATCGGGCAGCGTCCCCGACGGCGTTAGCCGAATCCTGAGCCC
>JBLHWM010000305.1:0-4507 GCA_047629095.1 Planctomycetota bacterium
GGGTCCTGCGCCACTTGCGCCAGAGCCTGGGACCCCAGCGAGCCCACGAGCAGCAGCAGAGGGGCAACGGAAGCAAACGCGATTCGTGATAGAGACATGGTCGGCCAATCGTGGTGTCGTTGTCGTCAGGAATGAGCGGAACCCCGCGGCACCTAAGACCTCGACCAAGCCCCAAAGGACCCGTCAACGCCAGCACCGCAAACTCCCACAGTGCTTCAAGCCTAGCAAACCACCCTTGGGCAGCCGGCTCACCAACCTCTCGCCAGCCGAAGTCGTTGCCCATTTGGCCTGCGAACACAACCCACCACCATCCTCTAAACATGTGCGGTACGGATGTGTTGGGCAGGTTACGAGAAGTGTGCGGCTCGGTAGGTTTGTCCGCGTCTCCTGCGATGGAGCCGGTCGTAAACGAAAAAACCGGGGGCAGCCAATCACAGCCTACCCCCGGTCCATCCAAACCAGCGAGCAGCCCCTAAGCCGCTCGCAAACTCAACTCATCCGGCCTTCCGGCATCCACCCGCTAGGACTCCCATGCTGTGGCGCATGTGATTGACCAACCTCTTGCGAGCGCGGAACAGGATCATCTTCATGTTGGACTGCCTGACGCCGAGCCGAACTCCGGCCTCTCGGTAAGACATCCCCTCGACTTCCACCAAGTGCATCGCGTACTGGTCCCTGGAGGACAGCAGCTCGAACGCCTCTTGGTAGTGGACCATCATCAGCATCCAAGCCTCGCGCAGGTGGCCCTGCTCCTCGTCCACCTGGGCCAGGGCGTCCGGGCCCATCTTGGGATCTGCGGGCTCCTGAAAACCCTCGGGCATGTCTTCGAAGCGGCGCGTCGGTCGGCGCGAGTAGGCGCGCCTCACCAAGTTGCCGGCGATGGTGCGAACCCAGACTCGAAACGAGCCATCGTGGTCGGATCGGAAGCTGCCGGCATAGCGGTACACGTTGATGTAGGCATCCTGCATGATCTCCTTCGCATCCAAGGATCCGTTCGAGCCGCGCAGCAGCCCAAGCACCCATTCATAGACCGAGGTCTGGGTGAAGGCGTGCAGGGCCTCGAAGGTATCCGTGTCTCGGCCGTCGCGAAACTGGGCCATCAGCTGGGAGGCGATGTGATTGTCGAGGCTGTTCTTGTCCTCGCCAGCCAGGGGGGCCAGGCGGGCACCGGCCTTCAGCAGGCGCTGGACGACGTCCGGATAGGGCTCAAGTAGCGCGGGAACTTGAGGCTGTGGGAGCTTTGTGGAAGTGGGTTGCATGCCCGTTGCAATACACAGTCCGTGCCAAGGCCCGTCCCTAGAGCACACGATCGCCATAACTCACGAAAGACCAGCACCTTAGGCTTCTAAGTTGGGCACAGGTGCGCATCCACCCACCGCTCAGTCCACCTGGACATGTGCGGTTTCTCGAGCCCCCCGTGTCGAAAAGTACCCACCCTCGTGCGTTTTCGCTCCAAGCCTCGACTTTAAGAACTTCCCACATGGTCGCCCCGCAACCCGCAGTATCATCTGCCTCATATCAATGTATACGGACCTCTTGCAGCTCGCGACCCTCGCCCGAGACCCCCTCGATGCGCCTCAACCCATGGTGTTTTGGAGCCTCTGCGTGGGCGCCCTTTTACTGGCTGGCTTCTTCGCGGTCCTGCGTGAATGCCTGGAGCAGTGCTCCCCGGTCCACGTGCTCGAACAGCTGAAGCGCGGCACGAACGACAAGCGCCGCGCCAACCTAGCTAAGCTGCTCGAGCGCTCCGAGCGCATGACCACGTGCGCCGGCGTGCTCGAAGTCTTGTTCACCTTGGCTTTCATCGCCTGCTTCTTCGTTGCGATCGGCTTCGACGGCACCACCGCGAGCACGAGCTCGGGCACCATGATCGCCGCCGCCGCCCTGGTGGTCCCCACCGTGCTCATCGTCACGCGCATCCTGCCCCTGGCCGTGCACCGCTCCCGGGGCGATTCGCTGCTGGCGAAGGTCCTGCCGAGCTTCGGCTACCTGGACCTGGCCCTGCTGCCGATTGTCTGGCCCCTGGACCTGATGCGTCGGTTGGTCCTGCGCCTCTTCGGCTTGCGGGAAGAGACCTCCACCACGCGCATTTTGGTCGAGGACCTGCGCGACGTGATCGAGGATTCGGACATGGCCCGCGGGCTACCCGAGTCCGGCCTCGAGCTCATCGAGAACGTCATGGAGTTCCACGACGTAGACGTGGCCGCGGTCATGACACCGCGCACCGAGCTCTCGGCCATCGCGGTCACCGCCACCGCCGAAGAGCTCGTGCGCGCCATCGCCGAGTCCGGGCACAGTCGCCTGGCCGTCTACGAGGAGAGCCTCGATACGATCATCGGTTGGATCACCGCGCGCGACGTGATTAGGCTCGTGGACCGGGGCAACCTGGACGAGCTCAAGCTGCGCACGTTCCTGCGGCCGCCGCAGTTTGTGCCCGAGACCAAGCTGATCGCCGACATGCTGCGGGACTTCCAGAGCGAGCGCTACAAGCTGGCCTTCGTGCTGGACGAGTACGGCGGAACCGCGGGCATCGTGACCCTGGGCGATGTACTCGAGGAGCTCGTCGGCGAGATGCACGACGAATACGACCGAGATGAGGAAGCGGCGATTCAGTCCCTTCCCAGTGGCGCATTCGACGTTTTGGCGTCGGAGCACGTGAGTGAAGTCAACGAGGTGATTGGCCTGGAGATCCCCGAGGAAGAGGATTTTGAGACCCTGGCCGGGTTTGTCCTAGGTCACTTTGGACGCTTTCCCGATGAGGGCGAGCGCTTCGAAGAGCTCGGGGCCGAGTTCCACGTCACCGAAGCGAATGACCGGCGCGTTCTTCGCGTGCGCGTCACTCCGGGAGACGCGATCGAGACGACGCCCAGCACCAAGCCCGCCCCACGGGATTAGCAGTCCGTTGAAGATCACCCCACAACGAAGCCCCGCTTGTCGGAGCCGCGCCAGCCTGACCGGCTTGCGCTCGGCCTTGTTTGAGAGTCGCGGTCTCGAGCTGGCCCTCTGGGCACCGCCGAAGATGGCCGCGCCTCACAACGGCCCCCTCACAGCGGACGGCTAGCCCATGCCCCGTATCACCGACAAGGCCCTTGTGCTGCGGCGCTTCCCCTTCGGCGAGACCTCGCTCATCATGCACGTCCTGACCGAGAACCACGGCCGGGTCCACCTGGTGGCGCGGGGTGCATTCCGCGCCAAGTCGCCCCTGTGCGGGCTGCTGGACTTCTTCGACACCCTCGAACTGGACTGGACCCAGTCCCAGCGCAGCACCATGGGCGAGGTGCGCAGTGGGCGGCTGACCACCCGGCGCCGCAGCTTGACCAAGGACCTGACGCGCTATCGCACGGCCCTGGCGGCCCTGGAGCTGGCCTCCGCGGCGGCTCGCGAGGGGCTGCCGGATCCTGGCCTCTACCACCGGCTCGAGGCCTGCTTCGATCAGCTCGGCGACCCAAAGCGCGACCCCGCCCTGGAGCTCTTGGCCTTCGACCTGGACCTGCTGGTCGGCCTGGGCATCGCGCCCGTGGTCGAGCACTGCGCCGCCTGCGCGGGCACGGCCGCCCCCGTGGACGCCGGTGGCGCCCGGGCGGCCTTCTCCGCGGGCGCCGGCGGCAGGCTCTGCCGAAAGTGTGCGATCGGGGCGCGCGCTCAGGGGGGTCGAGTCGGTACCCTAGGGGTCGAAGTTCTGAGCGCCGCGTCGGTCCTGATGCGCCGCTCGGTCCAAGAACGCGCCGACCTGCCGCCCATGCCCGAAGAGCTCTTCCGAGGCCTGCGCGACTTCGTCGACCGCTTCCTCGAATACCACCTGGAAACCAAACTGCGCTCGCGGCCCCTGCCCGTCGCCGTCTCCCAAGCAACATGATCCGCGCCCTCCTCTCCGCCTGCCTCTTGCTCGTCTCCGCAAGCTGCATAACGACCACCTATACCGGCTACGCCTTCGACGAGGACTTCACCCCCGCAAACGCCGCGGGCCATGTGGAGACCGCCAAGGAAGAGATCGCAGCCGGCGACATGGAGATCGCGCTCGATCGCCTGATCGAGCTGCACCAGACGCCCTCCTTGGATCCCGTCACGCGCAAGGAAGCGGGCGAGCTGCTGGAGGTCACCCTGCTGACCCTGGTGGACCAACTGCTCGAAGCCGAGCATCCCGCGCGCCTGAAGCGGCTCTTCAACTTGGAGCTGCCCCCGCGTCTGCGCGTCACCGCCGGCGTTGCCGCTGGCCGTGCCTACCTTAATGATGACGAGCGCGTGAAGTGCTTCAAGATGCTGCGCAAGGTCGAGCAGACCTTCCCCCTGCACCACCTGCGCATGCCCGCCGGTGACCAGTTGCTGGAGGCCGGCCTCTCCCTCGCGGTCGACGACTCGACCTGGTTCCTGTTTTTCTCACCCGCGAAGGACCGCGCGATCGAAGTGCTCGACTTCATGGTGCTGAACTACCCCTTCCACGCCGGTTGCGATCGCGCCTACGCGGCCCTGGCCGACCTGTACGAGGAGAGCCGCTGGTACGAGCGCT
>JBLHWM010000306.1:0-4451 GCA_047629095.1 Planctomycetota bacterium
TCCTCCGCGAGCACCAAGTCGCCGAGCGCCGTCGCGCCGGTGAAGCGTTGCGCGAATCCCTCGATGAGGGTCCCCGCGAAATGGTCGAGGACCTCGTAGGGCAGAGAGGCGGTCCGCCGCGTCCCTTTCACGAGAAGCGCGATGAGCTGCGCGGTGCTTTGAGCGACAAGGTCGTGAAGCACTTCGGCGAGCTTGGGCACCTGACGCCCGAAGAGCAGCAGCACCTACTCAAGCTGCCCGAACCCGAGCGCATCCATGAAGCCCTGCTGATCAAGCGGACCCGCATCAAAGAAGCCGTCGTCAAGCTTGGCCTACCCGAGGGCGTTAGCGACAAGCAGTGGAAGAAGATGCTCGAGGAGCCCTCCGTAGAGCGCTTCCTGAAGTATGCGCGCAAGCGCGGTTTCGACGAACACCTGGGGCTAGGTCGCTTTGACATCCCCCAAACTGGTGGTCGAAAGGGTCCCGGTGGCCCGGATTCGGAGAGGGCCCCAAGGGGTGGTCCCGATCTCGAACGGGAGCCCCCACGTGGGCCGGATGGCTTTCCCGGTAGGGGCCAAAAAGGGGGGCCTGGCCCGGGGGGCAACGAAGGAGCAGGTCGGGACCAAGAAGGCCCCAATCGCCACGAGCCCGAAGCGGGTTCCGATGCAAAGGGATTCCGGGACCTGGCGGACGTACTCCGACCGACCTTGGAAGATCGAATGGCCACCAGCGAGCTGCCAGATGCGGACCGTCGCAAGGCAATGTCCAAACGACTAAAGCAGCGCGCAGCAGCCTTCCTTAAAAACCACGCGATCCTCACGGAGCAAGAGCGCGCGATCCTCAAGGAACTCAAGGCTGACGACTACGTGAAGTTCCTCGCGGAGCTGGTCCACGAACGGCGTGGCCTCGGCCCCCGCGGACCTAAGGAGTCGGGCAAGCGCGATCAGCCCGGCCGCGGACCCAAGGAGCGCGGTCCCCGCCGCTAACTCTCGCCGGGGAACACGATCCCCTCGCGCTGCATCAGCTCGCGCAGGTCCCCGGGTAGGGGACTCTCGATCCGACGGGGCTCTGGGTCATCCGCGAACTCCACTCGCCAGGCGTGCAGGGCTTGGCGATGATGGGCGCGTGGGTCGCTCTTGGCGTACCAATCTTCACCAAGCAGCGGATGTCCAATCGATGCGAGGTGGATACGAATCTGGTGCGTGCGCCCCGTCTCGATTTGAACCTGCACGAGGCTAGCCTCGTGCCCGAGAACGAGCCTGCGCACCTCGCTAACAGCGCGCTTTCCATGCTCGCAAATTCCAAGCTGTCGATGGGGCGAGGTGCTGACGACAGCGATCGCCGCGTCGATGCGTCTCGCTTCGAATTTTACGCGGCCATGAACCAGGGCGAGGTAGGTCTTCGTGCCGTTGGGGAAGGCCATGCGGTCCTTCCAATAGGCAACCTGCCCCTTCTCCCGCACAAACAAGTTCACCCCGGATGTGTCCGCATCGAGCTGGTGTACCGCCCAGACCATCTGGCCGAAGTGCTCGATCAATGCAGACTGCAGGCAGTCTGGGTCGTCGAGTTTGCGACCCGTGGAGGGTAGGTCCGCGGGCTTATCCACGGCGACTAGGCCGCCGACTGCTAGCAAGATCCTATCTTCGATCGAGCGCTCGTCGAAGGGGCTAGGCCGAATGGAGTTTTCGTCGGGGTGCATGCCAACAGGATCCCATCCGGAGGACCGCGCGGCGAACATGACCTGGAACTCTTGAACACTTCCCGGCGAAGCCTGCGATAATCCCGCCATGTCCCCGGCATCCTCCACCGCAGCTATCCCCATGGCATCCCCCGAGCAGGTCCTGCGTTGCATCGGCAATGGCGAGGGCTTCGGGGAGTGCTCCGGCCAGGCCACAATCATCGACCTTCGCAGTCCGGGCGAGTTTGAAGACGATCACCTGCCAGGCGCTGTCAACCTGCCCCTCTTTAATGATGTGGAGCGCGCGTTGATCGGGACCCTTTACAAGCGCGAGTCCCCGGACCGGGCTTTCGACGAGGGCAGGGAGCTTGTGGTCGAGCGCATCGGCGAGCTGTTCAAGGCGATCGCCAAGGCTGGCAACTGGGAGATGCCCGAAGTGGACCTGCAGCAGCGCGTTCGCGAGATGACCTCTGCGGGCATCGACGTCATGACGGAGACCCTGCGTCCGGCCGTGGTATCCGAGCTACCCGAACGCCCGGTGCTTCTGCACTGCTGGCGCGGCGGCATGCGCTCCCTCAGCGTCGTTGCGCTGTTGCGGCTCTGCGGTTTCGACCGTGCGATTGGCATGGTTGGTGGCTACAAGGGCTACCGCAAGGAGGTGACCGAGGAGATCTCAGCCTGGGAGGCTCCGCCAGCCTTTGTGATTCGCGGATACACAGGGGTGGGCAAGACCCTAGTGCTGCGGGCTCTAGAGGAGCTGCGGCCCGATTGGACTATCGACCTGGAGCTCATGGCCGGGCACAGGTCATCGATTTTGGGCATGGTAGGACTGGAGCCTGTGACCCAGAAGCACTTCGAGACGCGGGTGGCGGCTCGGCTGCGACGGCTTTCTGCCCTGGCTCCTTCGGGCCCCCTTGTCTATGAGGGTGAGAGCCGCAAGATCGGCGACAGGATTCTCCCCACAAGCGTCTGGGATTCCCTGCAGGCGGGTACGAACATCCAGCTGCACGCGACCATGGAGAAGCGTATCGATGTGTTGATTGAGGACTACCTCGGCAAGGAGGAGAACCGCGCCGCCCTGGCCGAGCAACTCCCGTTCATCGAGCAGCGCCTCGGCCCCGTGAAGTGGCGCGGCGCCCTGACCGGGATGCTGAAGGCGGGCTCGGACCGCGACCTGGTGAAGATCCTGCTCGAGGACTATTACGACCCACTCTACGAGCACTCGGAGAAGGGGAAGACCTACATCGCTCGGGTCCAAATGCACACTCCCGAACAGGCTGCCGAAGAGATCGCCGCGTTGATCGAAGCAAAGGGTTAGGACCGGCGATCGCTAGTTTTCTCGCACAAAACTAAGGTCGCGCGCTCCGGCACTTCCCGGCCACAAGTTATGCTCTTGGCCCTAACCGGGTCTGGCGATGGCCCGGTGACACGAAGCCCCCCTGAAACAGGGAAGTTGAATTATGTGCGGATTCATTGGGATCTACGGGCCTGAGGGCACCGATGTGGCAGCGGAGCTCTACGAGGGCCTCTTGGCGATTCAACACCGAGGCCAAGATGCGGCCGGAATCACCACCTTCACGGACCAGTTCCACATGAAGAAGGGGTTCGGCATGGTGCGAGACGTCTTCAACCAGAAGAACATGGCGCGCCTGCGAGGCAACCTCGGCATTGGCCACGTGCGGTACCCCACGGTGGGAACGGGCACGGGTGACGACGCGCAGCCCTTCCACCTGACCTTCCCGGTGGGCATAGCCATGGCTCACAACGGCAACGTCACGAACTTCCAAGAGTTGAAGGAGACGCACTTCCAGAGTTCAGGCACGCGCCTAAACTCCTCCTGCGACCTTGAGGTGATCCTATTCGTCTTCGCGAACGCCCTGCGCGAGCGCGTGCGACCCGGTCACATCGTGGACATGGACGACGTCTTCCACGCCGTGTCCGAGGTCTACCGCAAGGTGCGCGGCGCGTACTCCGTGGTCGTGTCCCTACCGGACGTGGGCCTGGTCGCCTTCCGCGACCCCTACGGCATCAAGCCGATCGTCTTTGGCGAGCGCATGACCGAGAACGGGATGAGCTACGCCGTCACCTCCGAGAGCGTCGCCCTCGATGTGATCGGCTACGAGCGCACGATCGACGTCGGACCCGGCGAGGTCATCTTCGTGGGCCACGACCGCAAGCTCGTGCACCGCAAGCTCATCGAGAAGCAGCACAGCCCGTGCATCTTCGAGATGGTCTACTTCGCGCGCCCGGACTCGATGATCGATGGCATCTCGGTGTACAAGACACGCATGCGCTCAGGCACCGCCATGGGCCAACAGTGGCGCGAGACCGGCGCTCCCATGCCCGACGTCATCATCCCAATCCCAGATTCATCTCGCGAAGCCGCCCTCGCCATGGCCAATGAGCTCGGCGTGCCCTACCGCGAGGGCCTGGTGAAGAACCGCTACATCGGGCGTACCTTCATCATGCCCAACCAAGAGGACCGCAAGAACTCGGTGCGGCGCAAGCTGAACACGATCCCCTTGGAGTTTGAGGGCAAGAATGTACTGCTCGTGGATGACTCCGTCGTGCGTGGCAACACGGCCAAGCGCATCGTGGGCATGGCCAGGGAAGCTGGTGCGAGCCAAGTCTACCTAGCCTCCTGCAGCCCTCCCTTGGTGGCACCCTGCCCCTATGGCATCGACATGGCCACCAAGACAGAGTTCGTGGCCTCTGGCCGCGACGCCGGTCAGGTGGCATCCGTGCTCGAGGCAGACTACATGATGTACCTCGAGCTCGACCGTCTGAACGAGGC
>JBLHWM010000307.1:0-4433 GCA_047629095.1 Planctomycetota bacterium
GGGGGGGGCTCCAGACCTTGCAAAAGTTAAGAGGCGCGCCCATAGAAAGTCGCATAGACTCAATTGGTGAGGGCGCGGCGCCTTAGCCAGCAAGAACTGAAGAAGCTTCCAAAGGACTAGATCTTTCCCGAGGAAACGAGCGCAGAGACTAACTTCATTCACCGATTCAATCAATCGCAGACCAAAGCGATCCCCTTGACTTCTCCCCCACCCCCCTCGCCGAGCCCCAAGCCGGCGGGCCTCACCAGCCAGCTCGGACTACCGTCCCAGACCCCCTGGCCCGACCGCTGGGGTCGCCTCGCCACCCGCCTGGACATTGCCCCGGGCACCCCCGTCCTGATCGCCCTATCCGGGGGAGCGGACAGCGTGCTGCTCGCCCATCTGCTGGCATCCGCCGTGCCCGCCTCCCTCGCCCGGGCCGTCCACGTCAACCACGGCCTGCGCGGCGCCGACGCCGCCCGGGACGCAGAGTTCTGCGCCTCGCTCTGCCGCTCCCTAGGCATCCCCTTTGTGCTGCGCCACGCCGAGCTGGACCCCGCCGCTCCCAACCTGGAAGCGCGTGCCCGGGCCGTCCGCTACCGTGTTTTACTGGAAGAGGCGCGCAGCTCGGGCCACCTGCACGTCCTCACCGGTCACCACGCCGACGATGCCCTCGAGACCCTGATGCTGCGCTGGCTGCGAGGCACCGGACTCTCAGGACTCGCCGGTCTGCGCGAGCGCCTGGTGATCCCTGGCGAGCGCATCGACGACCACCAGATCAGCGCGGACGCAACCCCGGACATCAAGCCCGTCATTGTGCTGCGCCCCCTGATCGCCATGCGCCGGGAAGAGGTGCGGCGCCTGCTTCGCGACCGCGGCTGCTTCTGGCGCGAGGACAAGTCCAATACCGATCCACGCTTCACCCGCAACCGCATGCGCAACCAGCTGCTGCCGCTCATCGGCGAGCACTGCGGCGACGAGGGCCTCAGCAACCTCGAGGCCTTCTCCAGCGCGGTCGAATCCCTCGAGGACGACCTCGCCTCGGCAACCGCACACCTCGGCTGGCGCCCCTCGTCCTTCGCAACCGCCTCGCGCACCGACGACCAGACCAGCCTCGGCGGCGACCTGGCACGCGCCGATCTCATGGCCCTCTCCAGCCCCCTGCGCCGCCGCGCCCTGTGGCGTCTGCTGAGCGAGGGCACCGGCCACCCGCCCGGTCGCAGCCTGCTCGACCTGCTGCTCGAGGACCTAGCCAAGGGCCAGTGCACTCGCCATAGCCTGCCCGGCTCGTGGATCCTGGTCATGCGCGCCCGTGAGCTGCAGCTCGTTCCACCCAGCCATCTGCTCCAAGCTGGCACCAAACCCGCCGTGGATCGCCTCGATCCCCCCGCCACGCCCCAGGCCCTGCTGCCGTTCATGGAGCCTGAGTTCGAGTCGGACTCCGCCCCTGCGCAAGCATCCGGCCCCCAGCCCATCGAGTCCCCGCACTTCGACCTGCAGGTACCGGGCATCGTGACCCTTCCGGACGGCCGCAGGCTCTCCGCCGAGATTCTCGATCGCGCCGATCTCAAGCAGCTTCCCCGGGGCAGCTCCGCCGTGGGCCTTGACGCTCGGGCCATTCCCACCGCGCTGACCGTGCGCTTCCCCAGCTCCGGCGACCGCTTCCATCCCCTCGGCGCCCCGGGCTCTAAGCCCCTGCGCCGCTTCCTAGCGGGCCAAGGTGTGCCCCGAGAGGAGCGCAGCCGAGTCCCACTAGTGCTCTTTGGCAGCGAAATCCTGTGGACCGTTGGCCTGCGTCCCTGTGAGCCACACCGCGTTCGCGAGGTCACGCGGCATGTACTGCTACTGACCCTACACAGCGACTCCGTGGCCGAGCAAGCCTCGGTTACCGAGCAGCGCCCGAAGATCCCAGACAGCTTCTTCGATCCGCTCACAGACGTCGGCTAGGTTCGGGGCCGAGGCGCGTCCAAGCCTACGGCCCAAGTTTGGGTGCCAGGGAGTCTCCCCAAAACGCACACTCCGTGGCCTAATCGGTGACTTAGGCCCCATGTATGGGTAACCTATGGCCCGCGCCATCGGCGCCCCTCCGTCACCACAGGCCCCTCGCCCGACTTCCACTCCTTGTTGTCCGCAGAAACCCACGACCTGCTCGCCGCCAACCTCGGCGAAGTCCAAACGCGCATCGCCGCCGCCTGTGCGAAATTCGAACGCGATCCCTCGGAGGTCACCTTGGTCGCCGTCACCAAGACCGTTGTACCCGAGGTCGCCCGTGCCTTGACCAAGCTCGGCCCCGTAGATCTTGGCGAGAACCGCCTACCCGTCTTCGACGCCAAGCTGCAAGCTTTCGAGGCTCAGCCCGCAGGCCCCGCGCCCACCTGGCACTTCATCGGCAAGATCCAAGGCAACAAGGCCCGGCGCGTGGTCGAGCGCGCGGCGGTGATCCACTCCGTCGACAGCTTGAAGTTGCTGCGCACCATCGGCCGCGTCGCTGCGGAGCTCGGCAAAAAGCCTACGCTCTACCTACAGGTGAAGCACGCCACCTTGGGGGGAGACACGGCCAAGACCGGCATGCTGCCCAGCGAGCTCAAGCAGGCCACGGCCCTTGCCGCCGAGCTAACCAAGGCGGGCCACATTTCCCTGGCCGGGCTCATGGCGATGGCGCCGCTCGGCCTCGATCCATCCATCCAAAGAGAGGCCGCCGCCGAGACCTTCGCCCTGCACGCGAACCTCGCCGCAAGCCTCGACCCGGGACTCTTCGAGGGCGGCACCCCGCGCCTCTCCATGGGCATGACCGGCGACCTCGAAGAGGCCATCGCCGCGGGCTCCACCTGCGTCCGCGTCGGCAGCGCTCTCTTCCGCGGCCTCGCACCCGAACTACGCAACGCCCCGCCCGCGCCAATCGCGCCCCCCACTGCCCCATGAAGCCTCGCGTTTTCGAATACCAAGTCGGCGGCGAAGTTCGTCGTCACACCATGCCCGCATCGGGCTCCCTCGTCATCGGGAAGGCACCCGGCCCGGCCAGCCCCAATGTGCTCCAGCTCGACGGCGCGGACCTGGGCGATTCGCACTGCGTCATTGGTCGCACCAAGAGCGGCGGCCTAGCGATCAAGTGCCTCACCAAGGGCGACACCGTGGTCATCAATGGCGAGGCCAAGTCCGCCGTTCGCCTGCGCGTCGGCGACACGTTAGAGATCGGCGACACCAAGCTCACGGTCTGCGCTGGTGAGGACGAAGTCAAGATTGCCCCCGCGCCGAAGCCCAAGCCCAAACGCAAGAACGCGCTGCCCGAGCGCATCGGTGGCTTCCGCATCCACAGCAAGCTTGGCAAGGGCGGCATGGGCGAGGTCCTGCTCGCGACCCAGGAGAGCCTTGCACGCCAAGTGGCACTGAAGCTGCTCAATACGAAGCTGGGTGCCGATGACGATTTCGTTGCACGCTTCCAAGCTGAGGCACGTGCAGCCGCAGCGCTCAACCATCCTAATGTTGTGCACGTCTACGATGTGGGTGTGGCCGAGGGGCGGCACTACCTCGCGATGGAATACATGGAGGGCGGCACTCTCGAAGCCAAGCTGCGCAGCCAGGGCCCGCTTGCATGGGCCGAGGTCACCCACGTGCTGCGGGAAGCCGCCAAGGGTTTGGGCTACGCGGAAGAGCGCGGCATTGTGCACCGGGACATCAAGCCCGACAACCTGATGCTCGACGGCGCAGGCGCAGTCAAGCTCGCGGACCTCGGCCTAGCCATCGAGACCAAGTCCGAGGGACCCGACACGAAGATCCTGGGCACGCCCCACTTCATGGCTCCCGAACAGGCGCGAAGTGGCGCCGTCGACCACCGCGCCGACCTCTACGCTCTGGGCGCAACGGCCTGGCGACTGCTCACGGCCAAGACGCCCTTCGAAGGCGCTACGACCCGGGACATTCTGCGCGCGCACTTCACCGAACCCGTGCGTCCGCCCAGCCAGGTGGTTCCGGGCATTCCCCCGAGCCTCGACGCGATCATCGTTAAGCTCATGGCCAAAGAGCCGAACGATCGCTTCCAATCAGCCCGAGCCCTGGGTGCGGCCCTGGATGAGTCCGCGAATCAAACGGCACCGGGCAAGTCCAAGGCGCCACTCATGGTCGCGGGTTTGCTAGTGGTTGGTGCGCTCGGTTTCGTGATCCTTGGCGGAGGCGACGATGGGCCCAAGGGAACTGGCGACAACGGTCCAAGTGATGGGAATCCCATCACCGCGACCAACACCGTGGACCAGGGTGGGGACTCGACCCCGCAGCCCTTCCCCGAGATGCCGACCGTCGCGACCACGAACGACACACCCGGATCCAGCGCCGCAAACACCGACGACGACGAGGCGCTGCAAAAGCTCGAGAGCCTTGCGCGCCAGGCCTATGGCGGCCTGCAGCAGATCCAAGACCCCGCGGGACGCCAGCAGGCCCTCGCCAACCTGGCCGCCTCC
>JBLHWM010000308.1:0-4380 GCA_047629095.1 Planctomycetota bacterium
CCTCGAGTCCCTTGGCAACAAGAAGGAAGATGTCTTCTACCAGTTCGTGCTGACCGCTGTGAACATCGAGACGAGTGAGTTCCTCTGGAGCGAAGAGAGCACCATCCGCAAGCGCTCGACCACGGGCATCTTCGGCCGCTAAACCTTCACAGGCAGGACGCGACCTTCCCCCGGGAAGTGCGCCGAAACCAACGCCCTAGGAACCGAACGGTTTCCCCGGCAACTTAACGTTTCCTTTGCGAGCGCCTTGGCCCAACGCCAAAGCGCTCGCAATCTCATTTAACACCCCCAGGACACCTCGAATCATGGATTCAGGGCGAAAACCCTTTCGATCAACCTATGCGGATTGCTCCATGCTTACCCGCACGGAACCACATCCATAGCGAATCCAAAGAATCCCAGGACAGTTGCAAACGGCCCGCCCCCCAAGGCGTATTCACAGATCCTTAGAGGTGAAAGCCTCTTGGGGGGGACTCTTGAAAGAAAGGACCTGGCAAGCTCGCCGGCGACAACTTTCAGAACTTACGAGGTCGGATGTTTAGGCATCCGGCCTCGTATTTTTAATGCCTCTCAAAAATGGTGCCCCCAAGTCCGCACTGAGGCTACTTGCCCCCGGTAGACTGAATGCTCCTGCGGAAAGAACAGCCCCTGAGCCAAGGCACCGCCGCTATCACTGCGATAAAGTACCCCTATGAGACGCTACCTAATCACCGGCGGCGCCGGGTTCATCGGCTCCCACATCGCGACCGGACTTATCAACCGCGGCGACTCGGTCCGCATCTTCGACAATCTGGACAGCGGCAACCTGAACAACCTCGCTCACCTAGAGCTAGGCGAACAGGGCTCGGGCGCCCCGGTTGAGTTTGTCCAAGGCGACATCCGCGACGTCGAAGCCGTGCGCGCCGCCTTCGGCCAATCCGGCGAGATCGAAGGCGTCTTCCACGAGGCCGCCCAGGTCTCCGTGCCCCGCAGCATCGAGGAGCCCGAGGCCAGCTACGCCATCAACGTCACCGGCAGCCTGAACGTCGTCGAGTCCGCCCGCCGCGCCGGCGTGCGCAAGGTCGTGGCCGCCGCATCCTCGGCCGCCTATGGCGACTCGGACGAGCTGCCCAAGCACGAGGCCATGGCGCCCAATCCCCTATCTCCCTACGCTTCGGGCAAGCTGGCCATGGAGGGCATCCTCGAGGTCTGGGCCAAGGTGCACGGCATGCACTGCGTCAATCTGCGCTACTTCAACGTCTTCGGCCCGCGCCAAGCGGACGACAGCCCTTACACCGGCGTCATCGCGATCTTCGCTCGGCGCCTACTCGACACGCTACCCATCACGATCTATGGCGACGGCGAGCAGACCCGGGACTTCACCTACATCGACAACGTCGTGGCCGCGAACCTGCTGGCGATGGACGCCGGCGACGACCCGGACACGAAGATCGGTCCGGGCGAGGTCTGCAACGTGGGCGTGTCCGAGCGCACCAGCCTGAATGCCCTCTACGGCGCCATGGCCGAACTGGCTGGCGTCGAGCTCAAGCCGACCCATGCCGAGCCCAGGGTAGGCGACGTGCAGCACAGCCTCGCCTCTCTCGACAAGACTCGGCGCCTGCTCGGCTACGAGCCGAAGGTTGGCTTCCGTGAAGGCATCGGCGCGACCTTTGCCTGGTACAAGTCCGGCGGAAGCTAGCTTCCGGTCTCGACCAGGAAGGTGTGCAGCCGCTTCGTGAGGGTCGGCAGCCCGTAGCCCAGGAGCTTCTCCACAGTGGCGACGGGGTTCTTGCCGTTGCCGATCTCGGTGAAGAGCTTCTGGCAGAGCTTGGGCTCGTGGCCTTCCATGAAGAAGGACGCCAAGGCGTAGGACACGATTAGGTCCCTGGGCTTGAGCTCGTTCACATCGCGACCCAGAGTGAAGGCCAGGTTGGGCGGCCGCGGACCCTCAAGCTCTTCCCGTGCCATGGCCAGCCAGTCCGCACTGGGATCCTTGATATCACGGTCCCAATTGTCTTCGCCACCCTCGACGTAATTCGTCACCCGGCTGAAGTAAGTCAGGCGCGTACCGATCAGGTCGTGGGTGAGGTACATCCCAAAGCCCTCGTGGATCCAGGCGCTCTTCCCCGTCAGCCCGAAGCGCTGAACCATCTGGAGCGAGAGAGCCTGGCGCACCGCGGAATCCACACGCTTATCCGAAGTGTCGCCCCAGGCACCCAGCTGATCGTAGCCCATCGTAGAGCCGTCCATGCGGAGTAGAAGTTCGCGCCGCGCATCATCGATACTGGGCCAGGCACGGATGAACTGACTCCTCTGCAAATCGTTGTCGATGAGGTAGATGCTGTATTTCGGGTGTAGCAGGTGCCCAAAGACCTCACGGGTGTACTCAATGGACACGCTGCAGGCGTGCAGCGCGCGCTCTGCCTCTTCGGCACCCTCAGTGGAGAGCGCCCGCACGAGGCCGTTGCTCAGAATCGCGCTCCAGTCCATGGCGAGCCGCTGCTCCGACTCCGTGGGCTCTGCGGTCTTGTGTGCGGGATCCTCGGAGTAGAGCTCATCGCGCCGCTTGGCCAAGATTTTGCGCTGTTCGAGGGCGCGCTTGCTCGCCTTCAGGATCCACACCGGCTCGGCATCGGCGTCGGCGTCCGGGGAGGCGAGCGCATAGCCGCTGCGCTCCCGCAGGGTGGCGTCGTTGGGCATGGCCTCGAGTAGAGTGTCGAGCACCCCCTGGCGACGCTCGCCGGAGAGGGTCTTGTCGACGTCCATGGCTGCGATGAGGCTGTCCCGGAGGGGTTCCAAGATCCCCGCGCGCTTTGTGATGGCCTCGTCGGCATTCGCCTTACTCTGGTCCTTGGGAACCCGCGGCTTGCGCTTCTGGGTCCAAGCGCTCGTCGACTTTTCCCACTTCCAGCCGAGGGTCTTGCGCGCTAGCTCGTGCCCACTGTCCCAGAGCAGGACCGCCTCAAAAGCGCGGTTGCGCTGGAGGAAGGCCCGGTTCTTCTGGCACCACTCCCCCAGCTCGGCGAGCTGCATCACAGCGCGCTCCAAGGCCACCGACTCCGCGCGGACGTAACCGACATCCTGCTGCTGTTCCTGGACCAGGGCGAGGGCAGTCAGCGGTGGAGACAAACCCGGAGCGAGTGGATTTGGGGCGAGCAGCAGGAGGGTCAACAGCATGGCGGTGGTGGTAAAGCGATTGGGCGAACGGGGTGCCGCGTGCGGCCAGCCCGAGCACTCTAGCAGTCCGCCGGAAAGCGGCCTACGCGTCATCCCGCGGTGTTCTAGCAGAGCAGGAGGAGCCCGAGCCATGCTCAGCGGCCCAAAAGCCATATTCAAAGGCTCACAATCGCCCTTCCGGCACGCCCAAAGAGGGGCTGGGTTCACCGTTGGCGTTATTGGGGGCGTGCAGCGAGCTCACTCCGCCGGGTCCGATAGCGCGTTTTTCGGCTCCCAAGGACATAGGCGATTGGCTTGAGCTGGGCTAAAGAGCTCTCGCGATACCCGTGTTAGGGCAACTCTGAGCTGGAATCCACCTTGAAGTGGGGCGAGCGGGTACCGAAAAGCGGGAGAAAGGAGGGGCGACTGAGCTGGGCAACCGATGAAACGGAGCACATCGATCCCTAGGAACAGACGGATTTGGGCTTCTAGCACCCCATTTTGCCCCAGGGCCGATTGCCTCATTTCCGAGTCCCGAGTATTCTACCCGGGCATATTTCCCAGCCTAAACGGCGCAATCGACCCAAAAGGAGCGATCGGTGCGCCCGCCTGGAAAACCCCGGTGGCCACCGTGCCACCAACCACGAATCATCATGGATGCCAGCACAATGGATTACGCCGCCGACCTCGAGCAACTGTTCGGTCTAACGGGCGTCACCTACAAGTACAACCTCTCTAAGGACGAGCTGTTCCACGAGGCTATCGCCAACGACCGTGGTCGCATTGCCGAGGGTGGTCCCGACGACGCTCAGAAGGCCTACCCGACTAAGCTCGGTGTGGACGGCCCCTTGGTTTACTACACGGATCCCACCTGTACTGGGCGCCCGGTCAAGGACACCTTTGGCGTCGCTTGGCCCGAGTTCGAAGAGAAGGTCTGGTGGAAGCCGGACTTCCAGAAGTTCCCTGTCGAAGGTTACGAGCGCCTCCTCAAGGATGTCGTCGCACACCTCAACGAGCGCAAGGCGAGCCTCTACGTTAAGGAAGTCTACTGTGGCCACGATGCCCGTTACGCCACGCCGTATCGGTTCGTCGGCGAGTACGCGACCCACGCGGCCTTTGCCCACAACATGTTCCCGAAGGGAATCGAGGGTGTTGAGAACGAGGCCGACAAGCGCTGGACCTTGCTCAACGTTCCCAGCTTCCGCTGCGACCCTGAGATCCACGGCTCCAACTCGGACCGCGCGG
>JBLHWM010000309.1:0-4372 GCA_047629095.1 Planctomycetota bacterium
GTGCACTTTATGCCCTGGTCACCCGGGACCAAAGACTGCAAGGATGTGGCCTCGCCTTGCCGCTCGAAGTCAATTGCCAAGAGCGGGACTTCCACGCCGCCTAGGCCGGGAAGAGCTCTTCGCAGAGTACCGCGATCGTGTCCGAGTCGGCGTCGCCGATCGTGCGGTGGGCGTACTTGGCCGCGGCGGGCATGGCGTTCTGCATAGCGACGGCTAGGCCGGCGACTTCGAACATGGGGATGTCGTTGGTAGCGTCACCGATGGCGACCACCTCTGCGGGCAGGATGCCGTGGACTTCGTGCAGGTAGCGTAGAGCCTCGCCCTTGCCGCGGCAGGGCGGCTGGACGTCAACGACCTGGTACGGGCTCTGTGCGTGCTCGTAGAGTGCGTTCAGGGGGAAGTGGCTGAAGTACGCAGGGCGATCGACGTGGGCGACTAGAGCCTCCTCTAGGGCGGCGGAGTCGGCGAAGTCCGTGGAGTACAGGGTGATGCGGATCAAGCGCTCCCGGGGCATGTCCGCCTCGTCCACGATGTGCAGGTCCTCGAGGCCGACCAAGGCCGAGGCCTCGAGCTCGCTCTTGGGCGTGCGTGCGAACTTGGCACCGGCGCGCATGACGACCTTCGGGATGTCGTGCTTCTCGCTGAAACTGAAGACGCGGTCGATGGTCTTGTCGGCGAGGGTGCGCTCCTCGAGCAGGCGATCCTTGACCGGGCAGAAGAGCCCCGCACCGTTGAACACAATGGCCGGATTATCGAAGCCGAGCTCCTTGAGCACACCCCGGGTTCCGCCTTCGGATCTGCCCGTCGCGATCATCACAAGCACGCCGCGTTCACGCATCTCGCGCAGGACCTGGGCTGTGCGGGGATGGGGTGAGCCGCCGGGACCAATCAGGGTGCCGTCGAGGTCAAGCAGGAGGGCGCGGTAGGCGCCAGGAGTGCCGGGATGAGGTGTCATTCCCAGATTCTAGCGAAGCGTTGACCGCCCCACCCCGCCCCTGTACTAGATCTCGATCACAACCTTGGATTCCTGGGCCGGTTCGATCACAACCACAACTTCTTCGCTGCTCTGGTCGCTGGAGTTGGGTCCAACGGGACGGGCCGTGACCGACCACTTCCCGGGCTTCAACCCCTTGATCGTACCCTTGCGCGTTTCGGAGAACTCGGTCTTTGGCGCCATGCCCTCTTCATCGAGCGGGGTCGCCACGAGCAGGTAGTAGCTGTCTTCGCCCCCTGTAATCTCGAAGGCTATGGTGCCAGCCGGATTGAGTACGAGGTCCGTGTCCTGCCTGGTCTCCCCCTCGCCCACAGTGAAGACGTCGGTCTTGGCAGGCGAGCTCAACTCGGTGGTCGCGCTGACCTGCAGGTCGACGCCGGTCTCGACTCCGCGCAGGGAATAGAAGCCATTGGCGTCCGTGATACTGGGGTCGGCACCGCCGCCGCCGACCTGGACCGCAGTGTCGCCACCGGACTCCATGAAGATCATGAAGCCAGGTTGAGCACCTTGCGCAGCACGCTTGATCTCCACCTTGACGCCCTCCAAGGGCTTGCCTTGGTCGTCGGTGATGTTGCCCTCCACTACGGCGATGGACAGCGCGGCATCGAGGTTGTTCTGGCCGGCCACGATCTCCACGGGGAAGACGCTCTTCATCACGCGTCCCGCATGGCTGATCTCCAGGTCATAGGAGCCGGGCTCCACACCGGACAAGCTGTACTCGCCACGGCCGTCGGTGGTCCCAGTTCCGGGGCCAGCCTGTTGCCCAAAGCTGAACCTGCCCATGCCCCTGCCCATGCCGCCCTCTCCCGAGTTCAGGTTTAGCTCGGCGCCCGCAAGCCCGATGCCGTTCTCCGAGATGGTCCCGGACAAGACGCCCGTGGCTTCCTCTCGAAGGGTGAGCTCGTGGCGGCCCTGCTCGGTGACTTCCACCGCGAGCCAGTTGCCGCTTTCGTCGCCTCCGGAAAAGGAGGCTGCGAAGCCAGAGCTCGTGGAGCTCTCGGCGACCTTGAACTCATGGTTGCCGGGCTCCAGGTGATAAAAGGTGGCCACACCGTTCGAGTCGGCCACCGCGGTACCGTCGCCTCCACCTCCACCGAATGCAGCGGCCATACGTGCCCCACGGGCAAATCGGCCACCATTATTGGACCCGTCGTCTACAACCTGCTTCCGGGTCTCAACACGGGCTCCAGGTTTAGGGTTGCCCAACGCGTCAATCACCGTCACCAGGACCGTCCCACCCATTCCGAGGCGCGCCTCGATCTCTACAGGTGCAGCGGTGGGCATGGCAAAGTTATCGTTGCGCCAAGTGGTGTGCGCATCGTGCTCTACGGTCAAGCGGCCGGTCTGTCCTTCGAAGCTGGAGAGGCGCGCCACGCCATCAGATCCAGTTTTCGCTGAGCGGGTCGCGCCGTTGGAGTCGCCGTCGCGATTACCCCATCCTGCAACCGCGAAACCGCCTCCGGAATCACCCACAGAGAGTCGCACAGCGGCGCCCTCGACAGGCCTACCCGTACCGGCGTCGAGAACCGTCACTGCGACCACGGCTGCCGATTTCAGGGAGAAGACTCCTGCGGCGAGCACCTCGCCCTCCACAACATTAAGTTCGCGCTCGAAAGTCTCAAAGCCGGCCGCCTCGATGACGACCTTGAACGGACCCATACGGAATCCGCCGCCGTTGACCCGGAGTCCGGTCAGGGACACCTTGCCTTCTGGGTGGTACACAACGGTCTCGCCATCGACTTGGAATGGCTGCAGCCAGCCGCTTCCAGAGTTCACGTTGAAGTCTTCGATGGGCTGTCCAGTCGCCGCGGAGACGACCTGGAATTCAGCGCCGGTGGAGCCGATCCAGGGCAGGTCGACACCAGTATCGCCTGCGGTTCCCTTGATGCGCTCGGTTACGGCGGGGCTAGGCATGAAGGGGTTGGATTCGCCCGTAGCGAGCCTGCCCGTTAGGGTGTACTCTTCGCCTTCTCGGCATCCGCGGACAAGGAAGCTGCCATCGTTAGCCACCGTGGCGGTGCGCTGCTCCGCGCCGCCGGGATTTGCGAAGCGCATCCCACCACTTCCGGGCCGGGCCGAGACCTCGATCCCGACCAGGTCCTCTGGCCTGGCTCCACGAACCATGCCGGCAATGGTGAAGCCCTGGGCTAGGTTGAATTCAAGGTTGGCTTGCAGCTCCCCGGGACGCTCTGTTCGCCCCTCGAAGGTGCGGTCCGGATGTTCCTCTGTGGTTACGAGGACCTTCCACGGTCCCGCTGCCAACGTGTCGAGTCGGAAGTAGCCATTCTCGTCCGTCGAGGTAGCCGCCTCACGATTGGCGCCACCGAAAAAGTTGAAGTCCGCGTTGGGGTCCTGAATGCGCAGCTCGGCTCCGGCGACACCGCGGCCGCCATCCACCATTACGCGGCCCTCCAGCATGACGCTGAACTCCATGATCACATCGCCAACGTCAAGGCCGCTGTCTGCGGGCAGCACGAGGTTGGTGACCTCTGCGGGAACAAAGCCGGCTAGGTTCGCGCCAACCCGCAGCTCGCCAGGTTCGGGGCCCACGAGCTCGAAGGTACCGTCTGTGCGAGTGACCGCGGACCAGCGCTTGGCAAATGTACTGTTCGCGGTCATTATCGACAGCAGCGGAAATGGATCCGAGCCGCCAATGATGACCCGGGCGCCACCGAGTCCCTTGCCCGCCGTGTCCACGACGCGGCCCGTAATGCCAGCCTGACCGACGGACGCGCGCAGTTTCGCGGGCTCCTCGGTCAAGGAGACGGCTGCGCGCTTGGCCTCACCGGCCGTGTCTGCCCCTGTGAGCATGTTCTTCGCGCCGGCCATCGGGCCACTGCTGCGCGCCTCCTCTTGCTGTTTCGGAGCCACATCTTGCAGAGCTAGGCCGGGCTCCTGCTGCTCGCTGTCCGAGCCGAGAAGGTAGACCCCAGCTCCAATCAAGATGCCTAATAGTACGAGGATCGGCAGGATAGGTGACTTCTGCATGCTTGACGGGGAGACAATAGAGAGTTGTGGAAGAGAGCGAAGGCCATATTCATGGCCGCCGGGGGTAGTCCAAGCTAATACGAACGAAGTTTAGTCATGAATAGTGGAACTTTCCCAAGTCTTTGCAAGTGCGTGACGTAATTGACGTATGAGATGAAGTGAGCGCCCGATTCGGACGCTCGCTCTCTTTTCGAAAACTGAATTCCAGTCGGCTCTGCTCCCCCGCGCCGCTCTCCTGTCAATCCAAGACCCCCACCCTGAATAGGTCTATGCACTGGAAGCAACTGCTCCTCGCTCTTCTCGCCTCCCTGACTCTCTGGTCAGGACTGCTGGCCCCCGCCGCCAGCGCCCAAGCTCCCAAGGTCGGTGACTACTTCGTCGACGACTCAG
>JBLHWM010000310.1:0-4353 GCA_047629095.1 Planctomycetota bacterium
GCCAAGGAAGACCGATGCCCGCGGCCACAAACGTGGACGCCATGAGGCACGGACCGTTGAAGATGCGCGAGCGTCCCCCACGACTTGGACCCAGACTGGGCATCGAGGGGAAGATGGCGACCACGAGAACCCCGAGCATTAGAGTGCTGAGTGCCCCGAGTGGCGAGGTCAATAAGGTTAGGCCGAAGACGATGCCCACACCTAGGGCGTACCGCAGTCCCTTACCTTCATCACTGTGTAGCCAATGCAGGAGAAAGAGCAGGAACAGCGGAGGCCAAGGCGTGGCGCCGAAGTCCATGTGCTCAAGCCCCTTCTGCAGGAAGTAAGGTGAGAAGGCCCAGGCAAAGGCACCAAAGCCAGCGCCAACGCGCCCGATCCCGATGCCCCGCAAGAGAACCCAGGTCGCTGCAAAGGCACTCGCAAACAGCAAGAGTAGTGCACACCCCACTGCGAACACGGGGCCCCCAAGCCACTGCAGGGGCAGGGTCAGCAGTCCCCACAAGAATACATGGGTGTGGAGAGCTAGGCTCTGTCCTTGGGGGAGGTTGATCTGGTCGCTAAAGAAGAGCTCGCCTTGGCCGGCGACGGCCTCCGCCACCCACCAGAAGTCCCAGACCCAGATGTGCATGTCCGAAGCTGCGGCAGGCGTGAAGCGCGTGTCATGGGGTAAGCTCGAGCCCAAGGATGGCGCAAGGGGCCAAGTCCAAATCACGGCGAGCAAGAGCCCGATCACAAAGACGGTTAGGGCTTCTTTTTTTGGGGTCAGATGCACGCCAAAGCATAGCGCGCCCGTGGGGGCAAGCTAGAGAGATCCGACAGGTATTCAGTGCCTGGCTTCTTACCGTTTTTGCACCATTGGCCCCATTGGACATGCGCTCGATCAAGGCCGTACGCTGGAGAGGTCCACGAGGTAATCGAAACCTCCCTGGCCGG
The DNA here is from genome assembly GCA_047629095.1 of Planctomycetota bacterium. Lineage (GTDB taxonomy): Bacteria > Planctomycetota > UBA1135 > UBA1135 > CALBMX01. The sequence goes on from JBLHWM010000310.1 coordinate 934, forward strand.
GTAGGCCCGCCCCATGCTGATCGAGTCTTGAAGCCGCCCCGGGTGATGCCACCCAGTACTCCCCAGACACGAGCCCTGCCCCCCGAGAGAAGTCCGTTGCCACCGTCGCCGCACTGAGCTCAAGTCTTCCGCCCGGCCCAAAGCGGCGCACCAGGGGCTCGCCAGAGTCCGCGATCCAAACGCGCTCTTCACCCTCTACTGGCGCCAAGCTCTCACTATGTAGGCCTGTCTCCACCGCCCACAAAAGACTTAGTGACCGATCCAAGCGCAGCAGACGATTCGGCGCAGCCACATCGAGCACCCACCACCCACCGTTTGGTCCTGGAGCCACATCCCCAATCTCCCCCGCCAGACCCGCGACGATCTGCAGTACCGCGCCTGCCCCATCGTATCGAGTCAGCCCGCCCGTATCCGAACCGACCAAAACTGACAGCTCGGGACTAGTGGCCCCCGCGCCAGCGTGCACCCCCACGGCAACAGCCCCCGGACTCACGGCGAAGGGCACTAAATCCCGACGCGTGGCCGCGCCTTGCGGACCAGACCCTAGTTCCACTCGAAGAACCCGGGAGTCCGCTCCCCAGAGCCCCATCTCCACAACAAAAACTCGGTCCACGCCAGCCCGGGCAAGGTCGACTCCAGCCCCCAGTACACCGACCTGATGCAGGTCACCCTTACTATCCACGTGCACCAGTCCATGGGGGCCAATCGGGCTTCCGCCAATCGCGGAGAGGGCGTAGGCGCCACCGTCGGCCATCGCCTCCACCCGAACGGGACTTGGCAGCGGTGACGAGGTCGCTACGAAGAAGTCTTGATCCAGGGCGACCAATTGATTCGCATCCCGGTCCGCGACCCAAATGGCCACGCGCTTCGGGCCCGGGCCAATCAGAGGTGCCGCTAGCACACCGAATCCAAAGGCACCCAAGCCGAAACCAATGGCAAGGCGCATGGCTGGGCTGAACACCGTAAGAGCGTCAAGCCACCTTCTCCCCGAGGCGCGAGTGCGAGACCAAGACGAGCGAAGGGGGCCACAAAGAATCGGGGCGGCCAACCGAGAAGCGAAGATGTTCTGCATGCACTACAGACGCACAACCCCGCTCCTCGTGACAGTTGCTCCCAAGAATCCTTGGGACCAACTGGCCACCCCTTAGGAGCTTACTTCCACAGACCAAGCAATCAGGCGCATCCCCGTAGGGGCCATGCATGAACGAGTGCGAAGCTCTAGACTGCCTAGTGGGTGCAAACCCGGGTGCGGGCATCCCTAAGATTACCGCTGGCCTTCGATCGCAAGCAGCTTGACCTTCCTGTCTAGCCCACCCGAGTAGCCGCCCAGTCCAGCACTTGCCACGACCCTGTGGCAGGGCACTAGGATTGGCACCGGGTTGCGCCCGTTGGCCGAGCCCACGGCGCGAGATGCCCCAGGCTTGCCCATCCGCACCGCCTGTTCGCCATAGGTGATGGTCTCGCCGAAGGGGATGCCGCGCAGCACGGTCCATGCGGCGCGCTGGAACGCGGTACCGCGAAGATCGAGTTCTAGATCAAAGGCCTCGCACTCGCCCGCTCCATAGGCGAGGAGCTGCTTTGCTGCCGATGCCAGGTACTGTCGAGCGAGTTCACTACCGGTCTCCTCCAAGACCAAGTCGCTGGTAGCGCAGTGTGACTCCAGCCGCTGCTGTTCGCCACCATCGCACCAAGTCAAGAAGCACACGCCCTTGTCCGACGCCGCAACGAGTAGTTCGGCGAAGCTTGTCTGCACCCTTGCGAAGGCGCAGGTTGTCACTGGACTCCGCCAGGATTCCAAACGTAGAGGACCAAGTAGATCAGCACACCCGTGACCGAGACGTAGAGCCAAATTGGGAATGCGATGCGCGCAATCCGTTTGTGAGCATCGCGCTCGCGCCGCCGTCCCCGGGTCAGCGTGACCAGAATCAAAGGCAGGTTCACCACAGCCAAGATGATGTGGCTGATCAGCATGGCGAAGTAGGGCGGCTTCAACCAGGCCGGTCCCGTGTAGTTGCGATCCTCGGCACCGGCGAAGAAGTGGAAGTACACGTAGCCCACTAGGAAGGCCGCGCTGAAGGCAAAGGCCGTCTGCATGAGCTTCCCGTGCAGCTTGTACTCTTCGCGCTTCATGGCGCGGTAACCGAGCAGCAGGAAGACCGTCGCCGCTAGATTGAAGCAGGCGTTAATCGTGGGCAAGATCGGCGGCATGATCTACTCCGTCGCCAACTGGCGCAGGCGGCCAAGCAGTAGCTCGGGACCGTCTTCGGACAAGAGATCGTAGGCGCCGCGGATGCGACCCTCGCGATCAATCGCAATGACCCGGGACTCGAAAGCGTTGACCATGAACTCACCCATGCGGTCGTTGCTCGTCCCAAGGAGGGCGTTGCGGTAGGCTTGGTGGATGAGCTGCGAAGTGTTGCCTTCGCTGCCGCGCCAGAAGAACCAAAAGTCCGGGAGCGCACCTTGTGATTTGCCCAGGGCGGCCAAGGATTCGGACGTGTCTCCCAGGGGATCTACGCTCAGGGAAACCAGGCGCGTATCACTGCCGCCGAGGATCTCTTGGACCTCGAGCAAGCGCTTGAGGAAGTCTCGGTTCGGAAGGGGTAGAGACGTCGAGAGCAGCGAGAGGGCCCAGACGCTGCCCTTGAGTCGGGCTGGGCTGACGGGCTCGCCAGCGCTGTCCGTGAACTCGAGTTCGGGCAAGGTGCCGAAGGCCTTGCCGGAATCGGCGGCAATGTTCATGGAGGAGGTCTGCTCGTGGGAGCAGCCCGCAACCAGGGCTAGGGTCGCGATCAGGCCTGCGAAGATGTGCTTCATGGTGTCACGATTCCCGTGGTGCTTAGGGCGACTGGGTCGACCAGGACGGCCAGGAAGACAAGGGGTAGGTAGATCAGGCTCGCGAAGAGCAGTGCGCGAGCGCGGGACCTGTCCTCTTTCAGAGCAAAGCGGACAGAGAAGGCCAAGTACATCAGGCCGAGCCCGAGGGTGACGGCCAGGTAGAAGGCACTGGCCTCGCCGCGCAGTCCCGGGTAGAGCGAGACCGGGATCAGCACCAGTGCGTAGAGCATGGCTTGGCTACCGGCGAGGCCCTCGGAGTTGGGCAGGCTTGGCAACATGCGCATGCCGGCCTTCGCGTAGTCGGCGCGGAAGATCCACGCGATGGCCATGAAGTGCGGGAACTGCCACACGAACATCAGCAGGAAGAGGTGCCAGCCCCAAGGACCGGTGGTGCCGGCGATGGCCACGTAGCCGAGCAGGGGAGGCATGGCGCCCGGGATCGCGCCGACCATCGTGTTGAGCGTCGAGTGGCGCTTCAGCAGGGTGTAGACCAGGCTGTATGCGACTAGGGTTCCGAGCAGAAGCAGCGCGGCGAATGCGTTGAAGCGAATAGCGAGTAGCAGCGTTCCCACGGCGCCGAGC
>JBLHWM010000311.1:0-4324 GCA_047629095.1 Planctomycetota bacterium
GCTTTATACCGGGGGGCCCCCCTTCTGCATGGGATAGGTCGCTTCCTTAGAAGTCGTCCATGTCCTCGTCGTCATCATCATCACTCGAGCCCGACTCGCCACCGAGGGCGTCCAGGGCGAGGTCGATAAACTCGCCTTCCGTGATGCCATCATCGGCAAGGGCCTGGGCATAGGTCACCAGCTGGTCCTTGTACTTGTCGGTACCGAGCTTGACGGTGCCGATCCACTGGGTGGGATCTTGGACGACGTTTGCCCAGATCTTGAGGTAGGCCTGGGTCGACTTGCGGTTGACCATGTGGGCACGCGGAGTGGGCAGCAGAGTCTCGGGGTCACGGGCGGACTCCCAGCTCAGGTTACGACCGTTGAGGATCTCCGTGAGCGTGCGCTGAAACATGTCGCCAGCGGTGTGGCCACCATCCGAGCCAAGATCGAACTCGCGCATCTTGTTGATCAACGCGGGCATGGCCTTGTAGCCCATCTCTTGGAGTTTGCGACCGTCGCGTGGGCCACGGGCACCCGAGTCTAGGTCGGCGAAGGATTCCGTCATGGTGAGGATCTCCTCCCACTCTTCATCCGTGGTTCCGATGGCCTTGCCGAAGAGGGGGTACTCGTCGTAGGTGACCTCAAGGGGCTTGTATTCCTTGGGCTTCTTCGGCTCCTTGGGCTTGGCGGCTTCGGCTGCTTTCGCGGCGTCGTCTTCGGCCTTCTTAACTGCGGCTGCTTCGGCTTTGTCCTTGGCGTCGGCTTCCGCTTTCATGTCGGCTTCGGCCTTCGCGGCTAGCTCTTCTGCCGTGGGCTCGACCACAGCGACGTCATCTTGCATGGGTTCTTCGGCCTTGGAGCCTGGGCCCATGGTGAAGTACCAGCCTGCGCCACCTGCAACGACAAGCGCGAGTACGGAGACGATGGCAAGTGCAGGAGACTTCTTCTCTTGCTTGCCGCGACCGCGTCGGCCGCCCTCGGCCTCGGCTTCGTCGTCGCCACCGCGACGGGAGCCACCGCGCTTGCGGGAGCCGCCCTTGGCACCTGCTGCCTTGCGGCCACCGGAACGGCGACCTGCGGTCTTGCCTTCCTCGGCGTCTGCAGTCTTGCCACGACGAGCGCTAGCCCGGGGCTTGGCAGCGGCCTTGGCGGCCGGCTTCTTGGCCTTGGCGACCGGAATCGCGGGAGGTGTAGCAGCCGCTGCCTCAGCGTCAGCCGCCGCCTTCTTACGGGCGATGATCTTCTCCTTCATGGTCATCGGCTTCTCGCCGCTGGCCTCGGTGGCCTTGGCCTTTGGAGCGGGCGCGGGTTTCGCGGGGATCGGCTTGGCCGTGGGCTTCTTTGGAGCGGGAGCAGCAGCTGCCGGCTCGATTTCAACAGTGCCACCGCATTGGTTGCACTTGGCGCGATCGTGGGCGAAGGAGGCTGGGATCTTGAACTGGGCATCGCAGTCCTTGCAGATGCCTTGACGGAAGTCGGACATGGGTGGGAGGGGTGGGCAGCGGGGGAGTGCTGCGATTCAGAAACGGGGGGAGTTGATTGAGGGAAGTAGCCGCGCTACTTCTCGTCTTGGGCCTTCTTGAGTTCGGCCTTCCGGAGCTCGGCCTTCTCTAGTTCGGCTCGGAGCCATTCCTTCTCTTCGGGAGTGCCGCGGAGACGGATGTAGTCCTGGTCTGACTTGGAGATTTCACCGAGCACCTCGGCGAGTACATCGACCTTTTCGGCGACCTCGAACTTCTTGCCATTGGTGTACCACCAGGCGAACCACTGCTTGATCGAGCTGGTGCGACGCTCCTCGGTGGTTCCCATGCTGGAGCCCACGAGCAAGAGCGGCTCGAAGCCAAAGAAGTTACCGGTGATGCGGCGCAGGGCGTCCACGATGTTCTGGACTTGACGCGCCTGATCCTCGTTCTCGAGGGGGATCTCGTAGAGCCCCGTGAGTAGCATCGGGATGGCGGGCTTGCCGATCTCTTCCAGGCGGTTCTTGGCATCGCCAATCTCCGTGGTGAGGTCGAGGTTAAGTATGATTGCAAAGAGCTCTTCCATCTCAGCGATCAGCTCGGGCGATGTGCCCTCGAGATGCGCCAAGGGCTCGGGCTGGCGCTCGAAGACGCGCGAGCCGTCGGACAAAGTGACCTTCTCGATGCCCTTCTTACGCTTGTTGAACTCGCGCTTGATGGTCTCGGGATCGATGTACTCGTTCCAAGATGCCGCGCGGATTGTGGCCCCTTCTCGGATCATGATCCACTCGAAGATCTTGGCCTTCGTGCCGCCGCTGGAGGGCGTGCAGCTGATGTGCAGCACGTACTCGTCGCCGTCCTGGGACTTGACGCCGCCGTCGTAGGGCGTCCAGTTGACCGGCGCATTGATATCGCTGGCATCCATCATGGAGTCGGCCCAGGCCTCGAGTAGGGGCGTGCGCTGGAAGCCCTTGAGGTCGGCCCAGATCACGTCACTCGATGGCGCCGGACCTTCGTAGCCTTCAGCGGCTGCCGCCGCGATCTCCAGATCGAGCACCTGCTCGCCCGCAATGCGGTTGACCAGGCGCGTTCGGTTGCCTGCCTTCGCCGCTTCGTAGAGACCGCGCACGGCCAGGGCCGCTTCGGACTCCCAGCCCCGGGAGTCGTTCACGACCTCTTCCTTCTGGGTGGTCGGCTCGTCACGCCTGGGTGCGGGCTTGTTGTTGTTGATCACGGCGAAGAGGATCGCGCCGACGACCACCAGACCGCCGCCGAGAACGTAGGGCATCGGATTCGATTCCTTGGCCTTGCGAGCGACCCCCGCTGGTCTAGCGGCGTAGACGCGTCCGCAGTCCCCACAGCGCACCTTCGCGCCCTCTTGGCTTTCCAGGACTTGTGCTCGGGTGTGGCAGAAGGGGCATTCGATGAGCATGGAGACGTGCGTGCTGAGGCCAAGGCATTGGCCGGTTTTGACTTTGGAGGGGCCTTAGTTCGGGCGTGTTCGGGGCCTACCGTCTATTATGGTACGGGTAACTCCCGGCTGGGCAAGATACGCTCCCGCTGGCGACTGCGCAAGCTGTGGGCGGACTCCTCGCCCCTCAACTGAACGAATCTGACGCTTCTTGTATGTCTGCTAGTCCCAAAACCCCTGAACCCACCGTTCGTGAGGGCGCCCGCTTCGACCTCAAGGCTCCCTTTGAGCCCACGGCGGACCAGCCCCTTGCGATCGAGAAGCTTAGCCAGTGGATCACCGAAGGCCACCATCACCAGGGCCTGCTGGGCATCACGGGGTCGGGCAAGACGTTCACGATGGCGGCGACCATCGCGCGCCTCGGTCGGCCGGCCTTGATTCTGTCCCCGAACAAGACCTTGGCGGCGCAGCTCTACGCCGAGTTCACGGAGCTCTTCCCGAACAACGCCGTCGAGTACTTCGTCAGCTACTACGACTACTACCAGCCCGAGGCCTACGTGGTCTCGTCGGACACGTTCATCGAGAAAGATGCCTCGCGCAACGAGAACATCGAGCGCCTGCGCAACAGCGCGACCCGCAGCCTGCTCGAACGCCGCGACGTGATTATCGTGGCGTCGGTCTCGTGCATCTACGGCCTGGGAAACCCGAGCAACTATGCGGAGATGGCGCTCGACCTAAGTGTGGGGGATACGATCGAGCGCGATGACCTGCTGCGGCGCTTGACGCAGATGCAGTATGCGCGCAACAACATCGACTTTCGGCGCGGGACGTTTCGGGCGCGTGGCGACGTGGTCGAGGTCTTTCCCTCCTACGAGGAGGACCGCGTGATTCGCATCGAGCTCTTCGGAGACGAGGTCGATGCGATCCTAGAAGTGGATCCCCTGCGCGGCGAGATCCTTGGGGAGAAGAAGACCATCAAGGTCTACCCCTCGGGCCACTACGTGACGCCAAAGGAGCGTGTGAACCAGGCCGTCGACTTGATTGAGGAGGAGCTCGATCAGCGCCTCGCCGTGCTCAAGAAGACCGGCAAGTTGCTCGAGGCCCAACGCCTCGAACAGCGCACGCGCCACGACCTAGAGATGCTGCGGGAGACCGGCGTCTGCAACGGCATTGAGAACTACTCCCTGTATATGGACGGGCGCAAGCCTGGCGAGCCGCCGCACACGCTGCTGAACTACTTCCCGGACGACTTCCTGGTGTTTGTGGACGAGAGCCACGTGGCCGTGAGCCAAGTCGGCGCCATGTATAAGGGCGACCGCAGCCGCAAGAGCAATCTAGTGGAGCACGGCTTTCGATTGCCGAGCGCCCTGGACAACCGGCCCCTGCAATTCGCCGAGTGGGAGACCCTAGCGGCGCGCTGCGTCTATGTTTCCGCGACGCCTGGCCCCTATGAACGCGAGCACTCGGAGTC
>JBLHWM010000312.1:0-4318 GCA_047629095.1 Planctomycetota bacterium
GCGCAGGGCCCGCAGGGTCGCATCGAAGTCTCCGTGTACATCGGCAAAAGCGACGAGGCGCTCGGGAGCCTCGGGGGAGTGGACTTGGGTCAGGGCGCAGGAGCTGCCCAGGGCAAGCAGGGCGAGTGGTCGAAGTATTGAGGTCATACCAAAGAGGTTAGTGCTTTGCCCCAGCTTGGCCAAAGGGTCCCCTAGGGATCCATCCAAAGGGACACGAAGGGCCCCCTCCTTGGTCACGAGGCGAGATCCAGAGAACTGCCTGCCTTGGATTGATGCCCGCCCTTAAACGAAAGCGCCCCCAAGGCCGATATCGACCTTGGGGGCGCTTCGCGAAGAGCCGGCTTCCCTACTTGAAGACCATCGGCTTTTTATCCATCTCGACCGGGATCGGGACGCCCAGCAGGCTGAGCACCGTGGGCGCGATGTGCAGCAGGTTCGGGCCGCCCTCGGGCAGCTCGACGGGCAGGCTCGAGAAGAAGAGTCCACGCACGTGCTTCTCCGCAACGGACGGGTGTCCACCGGACCAGGGTGAGTCGTTGTCCTCGACAACGGGACCAACGATGGCACCGTCGACGCCTGAGTCTAGGCGCATCTTGCCGCCAGTCGTACGCCAGGAGACGCGGTAGGTGGGCTTGAAACCGACGATTAGGTCCGATTCCAGGTCAAGGAACTCGCCCGAGTGAATCTCGTTCACCTGGTACATGTCCTCGATCACGGGCTCACCCGTGGCGGGGTCGCGCCAATCGAGCATGGCTGCCTTGAGCTCGTCCAAGGTCGACTGGACGTCGGCCGGATCCACGATGCCGTACTTCTCACGGCCGCGCAGGTTCAGGTAGACGAAGCCAAGGCCAAGTGAGTAGGCGCGGGTCTTCTCCCAGTCGGCGTAGCGCGAAGGGCTGCTGGCATCCTTCGTTTGAGCGCCGTCCTTGAGCGTCAAGAAGCCAATCTCCTCGAGCATGTTGTTGAGGTTCACCTGGTAGCGGAAGGTCTGGAAACCGTGGTCCGCGCACATCAGCATCACGTCTCCCTCTTGGAAGATCTCGTCGAGCACGCGGCCGACGACGCGGTCCACCTGCTTGAAGATCGCGGGGATGGCCTCGGACAGCTTGATCGTCTCGCCGAAGAACACGGTCTCGCGATTGGCCTGCTCTTCGTCGTACATCGGGTGCCCCTTGTCGTAGAACTGGTAGAGCATGTGCTGGACCCGGTCCGGGGTCGAGAAGATGCTCATGAACAGCTGCCAGTCGTCCCGGGCCAGCTGCTCCATGGTCATTTTCTCGCGCCACTTGAAGGTGAACTCGATGTCCTCGAGCAGCAGCTCGGGGCTAATCTTGCCATCCTTAAAGGGCATCGTCATGCAGGCCCAGCCGTAGGTCTCGAAGGAGTTGCCCGAGGCCAGCTCCCGTGAGTAGCTGGGGGGAGACGTGACCTCTTGCCAGAAGGGAGGCGCCGCGGGATCGATGTCTAGGGTGTTGATGAAGAGCTCAAAGTGGGGCTCGGCGCTGACCAGCTTGGCGCGCGTGATGCCGTGGACCTTGAGGAAGGGGTTGATCTCGAAGGTCAACTCGTAGAACTCCGACCAATCGCCGACGGCTAGGGTCTGGGTCTTGTCGCCGATGGAGATCTCGTACTTGTCGCCCTTGGGCTTGACCACGAGGTCGTGGGCGATGCCGTAGTTGATGTCGTGGTTATCGGCGAGCTCCTTCACAAGCAAGTCCTTCCCTGGGCGCAGCTCCTTGCGGACGGCTTGGGATTCCTTGTAGCCAAGGGTCGCGTCGTTCATGCGATCGTCGAGCACCTTGATCTTGGCCTGGATCTCTTGCTTCAGTCCGAAGTTCTTGGGACCGTAGTACTTGGTCCTGATCACGTCGTTCTTCCAGTCCATGCGGTAGATCTTGCCGGCCGTGCCGGTGTCGACTCCTTCGGGGACGCGGTCGAAGACGGTCTCTTCGGTCGTGTAGATGTTCCAGGTGCCAATGCCACCGCGCGCGTCGGGGATGCCCAAGCCGTGCAGTACGTTGACGCCCTCGGGGCTCTCGGTGTCGAAGGATTGGGCCGAGTCGAGGATCACCGACTGGATGCCAGCCTCGCCGGCGATGTCCCAGAAGTTCTGCACCTGGAGCGGGTTCCCAAGGCGCGGGTAGGTCTCCGGGAAGTAGGCGTTGCTCTTTCCGCCAGCAACAGCGCCGACTCCGCCGAGCACGACGGAGATCAACAGCGCAGCCGCAGTGTTCATCTTGAGCACCAACTTCAGCAGGATCAAGAACGCGAGGAACGCGCCTACCCCAATGATGATTTGCCACATCATCGGGTCACCTGTGGAGACGGTCGGCGCAGAGGGGAAGTCCTCGATGTTGCCGGTCTCACTCAGGAAGTGACCGACCCCGGGGGAGGGCAGGCCGCCCGAGCGGGTGTTGCGCACGAAGCCCGGAACACCGGTTTCGGCGGGGTTGCGGCCCGTGTTGAGGCTAGCCCATGCGGTGGGCGACTCCGCGGGAAGCGAAGTGCCGAGTCGTGAGAACTCCCCCATCTCGCGCAAGCGCGACATGTTCGGCAGGATGCCGTCGGCCATGAAGCCCTCGACCGTGCGGCCGTCGCCACCGTCCACGCCGATGATGATCACACGGTCCGCTTTGGCAGTGGGCGCTGTGGTCTCCGACGTCGACTCGGAAGCGAGGCTCGTAGAGAGAAGGGCGATGAGGGCAACAAGTGCCAAGAAAGAGCGACAGAGCGCGTTCATTTCAAATTGCCGCCTGGGAAAAGCGGTGGTCAGGGGGTGGGATGTGGGACCGGTCAAGGCGTTGGATACGTTGGTCGAACCCAAGAAGTTGGAACTTCCGGGGGGGCCGCGGGGGGACAGGATCCCAAGGCCGGATAGACTGCGCGTAGTTTACCCGAGATCATGATCCATGTTGCTAGCCCCCACGAAACCCAGAGCAAGGCCTAGGCCCTGCTTCAGTCCGCTCCAAGTTCTCCCATCGGCCCGATTGGGTCAATTCGATGAGGGGAGAAGCTCGAAAACTGTCGGCTCCGCGGCATGGCTGCTGCTTGTTCTGGTGCTGCTGATTGGGGGCGCCTGCTACGTCCTGCTGATTGGGGGCGACAAGGTCCAAAAGCAAGGTCCCTTGGAAGGGGCCCCGGGCTCAGGCGTAAACTCCGATGCGGTGGGACGATCGGGATCGATGAACGCGCCCCGGGACGCTGGAAGTCGAACGTCGGAAGCCCCTGCAGCCGTCGATGAATCCAAGCGATTCTCCGGCATGGGCAGCCTGCGCGGCTTCATCCAGATGACCGCGGATATGCCCCTTCCCGCAACCTGGACCTTAGTGATTGAGCCCAGTGCCAGCCTCCTCGGCTCGGAGCTCGCCACGAGCCATGCGATCGAAATCACCGGCACCGACGAATTCGAGGTCGAGAATCTGCCCCTCGCCGGCTACTCCGTGCACGGCCAGGCGGACGGCCTGAATGGCACCTCCGTGAACGTCCTGCTCGAGCGCACCAGCTCGTCGGCTTACGTGACCCTGAACCTCTCCCCCGCCGGCTTCATCGCGGGGCAGCTCGTTGACTATCTCGGCGTGCCCCTCGAGGGAGTCGCCGTCTGGCTAACCAAGGGTACCGGCGGCATGTTCGCGCCCCAAACTGGCGCGGTGGAGACATCAACCCTCGCCGATGGAACCTGGCGCTTTGACAAGGTGCTCGACGGTTCCTACTCCGTGGCCTATGGCTCCCTGACGTCGCCCTTGATTCCGCCGAGCACCGTGAGCTTTCGCGCGCCGTCGCTGACCATGCCCGCACCCGAGCTGCCGCCCCTCTCCACCTTCACGATCCAGGCCGTGGATGAGACGGGCTCTCCTGTCACCGGCGCACGTGTGCGCGGCAGTGGTGGCGGAGGTAGTGCCTTCGACGTGACCACCAACTCCAATGGCGAGGCGATCCTGCGACACCTGCGCCCGGGTCGCTACAGCGTGCACTGCAGCCACGACATCTATGGCGAGGCACAGACCCAGCGGCGCTTTAGGGACGGCGAGAACGCAACAGTCAAGGTGATCTTGGTAGGAGTCCTTTGACGGACTCTCTCGCGGCACAGCGCAGTCCGACCGCCGAGGTCTTACGCTTGGCTTGGCCCGCGACCCTGTCCTTCCTGCTGAACAACAGCTACCGAATCAACGACCAGTTCTGGATCAAGGGGCTCGGCGCAGACGCGCAGTCCGCCATCGGCGCGATGATGTACGTGGCGATCATGACCTTCGCCCTGTACTACTTCAGCGCGGGCGGAACCCTGGCTCTCGTATCGCGAGCCGAGGGAGCGAAGGACCGC
>JBLHWM010000313.1:0-4276 GCA_047629095.1 Planctomycetota bacterium
GGTAACTGGCAGGTCATCGGCGAGGCCGTCGAGGCTGACCTCGAGGCCCGCCCCGTCGAGGATCCCGAGTATTGGCAGTGGCGCTCAGCCATGGGACGCCGCTACGAGATCGACATGCGGCCCTTGTTTGATCTACTCGGCGAGCCCCAAGGCCAGTAGCAGCCCATCTTGTCCGAGGAGGCTCCACGGCCATTGACCCCCATGGGGGGCGCCCTGTATCCTTCCCGTGTGAATAGCGAACAGAATCAAGAGATCGAGCCCGAAGAAGCCGGCTCCGTGGCAGCGGAAACAGACGCGACAACAGCGGCTGATTCGGCTGGAGAACTCGCCTCCGAGAACGGGCAGCTGCCTGAGTTCGGTGCTGAAACCGAGCCCAGTCTCGAAGAGACCACGGAGAACCTGGCGGAAGCCGCCGGTGCACTCGGCCTCCAGGAAGACGCTCTAGAGGTCGCCGACTCGATCGAAGATGCCGAGCAAGGCTCCGATCAAATGGATGCTCCAGTTGCATCCACCGACGGTGCCGAACATTCTGAATCTAGCACTAGCGCCTCCCCCGAGGCCTCTATCGACCAAGCCGACCAAGCTGATCCCAACGCCGAGCTGCCCGAGCCCGAGCCCAAGGAAGAGATTCCCGAGCTCTCCGAAGAGGAGGCCGGCATGCTGGGCAAGGTGCTGTTCGCCCTGCTCTTCGCGTCCCCCGAGCCGCTTACGATGGGTCGGCTCAAGGACCTCACCGAGTCCCCAGCCGTGCACGTGCGCTCTGGCCTGGACGCCCTCGAGCAGCAGCTCGCGGACAGTGAGCTGCCCTTGATCCTGCGCTCCATCGCCGGCGGGTTCCGACTGTTCAGCGCCCCAGAGGTCGCCGATGTGGTGACGCGCCTCTCCAAGGTACGCAAGGCCGAGCAGATCAGCCCCGCCGCCCTGGAGACCCTGGCCATCGTGGCCTACAGGCAACCGACCACCAAGGCCGAGGTCGAGGCGATCCGCGGCGTACAAGCGGGCCCCATGCTCCGGGGCCTGATCGACCGGGGCCTGGTCAAGGTCACCGGCCGTGCCGACCAGCCGGGCTCGCCCCTGCAATACGGGACCACCAGGGAGTTTTTGGACCGCTTTGGGCTCGAAAATCTCAAGGCCCTGCCCCGCGACAACGAGCTCGCCGCCAAGTAGTCCGGATTTCGGGGCCCAAGCGCCGTCTCGGCACTTGGCGCATGGGTAGGCTCTCTGTACACTCCTCTGCCTTCTTTTAATGGAGAGACCCTCTTCATAAGGCAGTTCCGTACACCCCCAGCTGACCGCAAGGCACCTCGCCGCGCACCCATGTCCAGCAAGTCACGCCACGATCGCAAGTCCCAGAACGAAGCCCACGCACCCATCGAGCACGTCGATGGTGGTGAGGCGGAAGCGCCGTCCGTCGAGGACTTCCTCGGCGAGAACACGATCCATGTTCCCGAAGGAAAGAACCCTGTTCAGTTCGTATTCCTGATCGGCCTCCTGATCTTCCTTCTGATCATCTTCATCATCCCGGGCGCCTTCGAGAGCTCGCTAACGGGCAACGGTCCGGACGGCACGCCAATGGCCTCATGGATGTCTGCGGACGGTCCTGTCGAGGTCTCGCCGGCGCTGTTCATTACGGAGAAGCGCGCCGAGGCTGCAGCCCTTAAGGTTCGCGGTCTGCGCATCACGCCGAGTGACGCCGAGGTCGCAACGATTCTGCTGACGGATAGTCTTGCCCAGGAAGCTGGCGTTGTGGTGTCGGACGACATGGTCCGGGACTACATCAAGGCCGTCGCCGAGAGCGTCGGTGGCGTCGACAACTACAAGGGGCTAATGGCCCGCGAGTTCGAGGGCGGAGCGCAGACCTTCGAGCGCGTGGTTCGCCGCGGCCTGCGGGTGAACACCTACCTTGCTCTCATCTCCCGTGTGGCAATCGCTCCCTCTGCGGACCTACTTGCCGACGCTTGGAACGAGCAGCACGAAGAGTACGCCTACGGCTACATCTCCGCCAGCGCCGCCAGCTTCAAGGACGCAGCCCTGGCCGAAGTGCCGGTTGATGCGGACCTCGAGCTTTGGTTCGCCGGTCAGCCCGAGTGGGAGCGCAATGTGCTCAAGACCGATGAGAAGTGGACCATCGGCTCCGCCTTCTTCAACGTCGTCGACGCCGCTCCGGAAGCACTCACCGAGCGCTACCCCTTGGCCGAAGACTGGGACCTGGAAGCCCAAGCCACAGCCTTCTACCAGAACAACTCCTGGTTCATGTTCAAGCTCGACGAGGAGATCACCGACGAGGACGGCCAGGTGCAGCGCTTCATCGCTCAAGAAGAAGTGCAGACCAAGTGCGAGAACGGCGCCATTGTGCTTACCGGCATGAAGTCATGGCGCGCAGATATGGGCGTGCGCATGGAAGCCGGCGAAGAGGTCGACATTGCGATGGAAGCCCAAGAGTTGGGCCTCGGTTGGCACGAGTCGGACGAGGCGATGACCCGTGGCGAGCTACTCGATGACACGGACTTCGGCGGCGGGATGCTCAGCACCCAGCTCCAAAGCACCGAGCCGGGCCAACTGATCCCCAGCCCGATCATCGGCAAGAACATCCTTCAGGTGGCCAAGGTGCTCAGCACCCTTGAGCCCGCCCTGCCGGCCTTTGCGGAGATTCGCGAGGTGGTTGCTGGCAACTGGGCCGACGATCGCTCTGGTGTACTCGCGAAGGAAGCCCTTGCGGCCCTGACCGATGCGGAGAACCTCGGAGACGAGGAGTTCCAGGCCCTGGCCGACACCAGCGAGAACTTCACCTACGGCATGCGCGACTGGCTCGACAAGGGCGGCAGCTACACGGACGACCCGAACCGGGATTTGCCCGCCAACCGTTTCCTTGCGATTCAAAGCTTGGTGCTCGGCCTCGGCGACTTGGCTAAGGGCGACCTGACCCAGGCGACCTTGGCATCGGGTGGGCTGGACGCCTACTTGGTGCGCAGCCTCGGCTCGCGTCCCCTAGACTTCGGCAAGGCCAACCCCGCTCAGCTGCAAGCCCTTGAGAACTCGGTGAAGGGCACAGCCAGCACGGACTTCCGCAGGGCCTACTCCGCCGAAGGCGACGAGCTCTCGGAGTTCTTGATGACGCGCTACAGCCTCAAGCTACCCTCGGCAGAGAAGTACGCCGCCGAGAAGGCAATCAAGGATGCCGCCGAAGCAGCGGAAGCTGCCGAGGCCGCAATGGCTGGAGAAGAGTCAGCTAAGTAGCGCCCGCGCTCACTAGACCTCTTCCAACTCAAGACGCGCCCTGCCGTCCCTTTTCGGGGCGGCAGGGCGCGTCTCGTTGGACTCGCTGTGACACGTGATACTTACGTGAGGAATAAGTGAGACTCCCACTGTTTGCGCTGTGCGCAGATGTTTCGCAGTATGGGTTCCGGGTTCACAAGTGGTCCCGAAATAACACCAAGGAACACAATGCATCTCGTCATCATCGGAAATGGAATCACCGGCGTGAGCGCCGCCCTGCGCGCGCGCGAACTCGATCCTACCTGCCAGATCACCATGATCAGCGGGGAGTCCGACTTTCACTATTCGCGCCCCGCGCTCATGTACATCTTCATGGGCCATATGGGCTACAAGGAGACGAAGCCCTACGAGGATTCGTTCTGGACGAAACAGGGCATTGACCTGGTGCGCGGCTGGGTGACCAGCGTGGAAGTCGCGGAGCACGCGGTTGCTCTGCACGACGGTCGGCGGGTGGCCTATGACAAGCTGCTGCTGGCCACGGGTGCCGAGTCGAACAAGTTCGGCTGGCCCGGCCAGGATCTTGACGGCGTCCAAGGGCTCTACTCGCTGATGGATCTGAAGAAGCTCTACACCAACGTAGAGGGAGCCCGGCGCGGCGTGATTGTCGGTGGCGGCCTAATCGGCTTGGAGCTGGCGGAGATGCTGCACAGCCGCGGCATCGACGTGACGCTGTTGGTGCGCGAGAAGTCTTACTGGAACAACGTGCTGCCCGACGAGGAGTCGGAGATGGTGAACCGAGCCATTCGGGTCTCGGGCATGGACTTGCGCCTGGGCACCGAGCTGAAGAGCGTCGTGGACAATGGCGCGGGGCGCGCCTGTGGCGTGAAGTGGGCCAAGGTTGGCGCAGAGGGTGATGGGGAGCAGCTGGACTGTCAGGTGGTCGGCCTCACCGCTGGTGTCAGTCCCAACAAGACCCTGGCCGTCGTGAGTGACATTGACTGCGGTCGCGGAATCCTGGTGGATTGGACCCTGCGCACCCACGCCCAGGACGTCTTCGCCG
>JBLHWM010000314.1:0-4276 GCA_047629095.1 Planctomycetota bacterium
AAGTCGGAGCGGGCCCCTTGGCGTTCCGGGGCGCACGGCCCCAAGCCGGGCGGCTAGGGTGTCTTGACGAAGACGGGCACTAGGGCCAAGACGCCGCCGGCGGCGACCAGGCCGACCACGCTCGTGATCACATAAGGCAGGGTGCTGAGTGCGATGCCGCAGACCAGCGGGACCATGGCCCGCTCGCGCTTTCCGTAGATGAACATGCCCATGCCGATCGAGCCGAAGAGCATTCCCCACATGATCAAGTTAGCGTCTTCCATACTTGGGCGGATCGACCGTTTGCCGCCCGCAACTGGAAGGCCTCTTGGAATCATGCCCCGAAATCCCATCCTGGGGGATGGAGCCAAGGGGGATCTAGCGCCGTTTCATGAGCTGCAGGACAGCATCGAGCAACCCGGCCGGTGACGCGCCCACTCCGGGCGCTTCGCGGCGAAGGCCTGCTTGTCCGGCTGCTCGTCGTAGGGACGGCGCAGGACCTCGAGCAGCTCTTGGACCAGGGAGTGGTCACCGGACGCGCTCTTGTCGATGGCGAGCTGAGCGAGGTAGTTGCGCAGCACGTATTTGGGGTTGGCGGCATTCATCCGCACCACGCGCTCGCCTTCGGTGAGGCTCGAGGCGCGGGCGCTTTGGGCATAGCGCTCGAACCACTTGACAACATTTTGGCGGTGCGCCTCGGGAACGCTAGGCGCGCCGTGTTCGGCCTTGGATGAAGCTGGCGAACCGGTCACCTTGTCCATGGAATCTTGCGCGGTCTCATCCGCACCCTGGGACGGATCGTAGAAGGCCTCGTGCACTGGCTCGAGGTCGTCCCAAGTGCAAACAGTGCCCTCGGCGGGGATCGCAATCTTGGCCAGCTTGCGGAAGAAGACCGTCATGTCGGTCTCCACTTCAGCGAGCAACGCCAGCAGGTCTTGAGCGAGTTCGGTGCCCGCCTCTTCATCGACGATATCTAGGCCGAGCTTGCTTGCCATCATCTCGCGCCACTTCGCGCTATACAGTTCTTGGTAGTCCTGCACGACCTTGCTCAGGGGCTCGACGTCCTCCACCAGGGGCACGAGGGCGTTGCCGAGCTTGACCAGGTTCCACAGGCCAATCTTGGGCTGCTCGCCATAGGCGTAGCGGGCGCGACCGGCGTCGGTGGTGTTGGGCGTCCAGCCGGGATTGAAATCCTCGAGCCAACCATAAGGACCGTAGTCGATGGTCTGGCCCAGGATCGACATGTTGTCGGTGTTCATCACGCCGTGCACAAAGCCAACCCGCATCCAATTCACGATCATGTCGGCGGTGGTCTCGGTGACTTCCCGGAACATGGCGACGTAGGTGGAAGCGTCGGGCAGCGACTTACCTTTGAGCAGGTGGGGGAAGTGCCACTCGATGGTGCGGTCCGCGAGCTCGCGAAGAACCTCGACCTCGCCGCGAGAGGCGGGCAGCTCGAAGCTGCCGAAGCGCACGAAGGACTCGGACACGCGGCAGACCACGGCGCCGGGCTCGTCCCCCGGATGCCCGTCGTAGAACATGTCGCGCATCACGTCCTCGCCCGTCAGGCAGAGGCTCAGTGCGCGCGTCGTCGGTACGCCCAGGTGGAACATGGCCTCGCTGCAGAGGAACTCGCGCACGGACGAGCGCAGCACCGCGCGGCCGTCTGCAGTGCGCGAATAGGGCGTCGGCCCGGCGCCCTTTAGCTGCAGGGTGCGCACCTTGCCATCGGGGCAGATGAGCTCGCCCAGGTTGATCGCGCGCCCGTCCCCGAGCTGACCGGCCCAGGACCCGAACTGGTGCCCGCCGTAGGTCATGGCGAAGGGCTCCATGGCATCTAGGGTCGCACTGCCGGCGAAGACCTGGGCGAAGTGCTCGGACTGAACAGCAGCCTCGGTGACGCCGATGAGTTCGGCCACCTCCGAGGCGTGGGCGATCAGCTCGGGAGCGCGAACTGCCGTGGGCATCACCCGGGAGAAGCACGCGCCATGCACGGGGCGCGTCAGGTTCATTGCCTGAGGATCGGCAGGCAGGTCCCTTACGAAGCGATTGTTGAAGGCGAGTTGGTTGAGGTCATCGTGTTGCATGGCAACCATTCTAGCTCTCGTCCCGCTTAGCTGTTGGGACTTCGCCCCGAACGACTTGGGGAGCCCGGCAGCTTTGCTATGGGCGGCAAAAGTGCGCGTAGTTGGGCAGCCGCTCTGGCAAGCGGAGTACCGAGTCCGCTAACATGCCAAGCGCAATGAAAACCCTGCACCACGATCTCTACATCACGACACGCGAAACCGGGAACGTGACGCGCGACGTGCCCGCGTATCTTGCGCGCCTCGAACACGCGGTGGAGCTTCGCGCGGGCGAGACGGTCGCTTGGATGAACCAAGTTCATGGGAAGGCGATCCGCTACATCCCCTCGGACCACCCGCACCAGACCTCGGTGAAAGAGGTCGATGGCATGTGGACGGATCAAGAGGGCGTGGTCTTAGTTGCTAAGACGGCAGACTGCGGGCCGCTGTTCTTGTGGAATCACAAGGCCGGCATCGTCGCGGCGCTGCACTGTGGCTGGCGTGGATTTTTCGCGGGCATCATCGAGGACTTCGCCGCCATGTGCACAGTCCGCGGGCTCTCCATGGAGGACTTCGAGGCGCATCTCGGGCCGATGTTACAGGAGCCCAACTTCGAGGTGCAGGACGATTTCGTTGTGCAGATTCCAACGACCAAGCTGCGCTTCTTGCGCGAGACCGATGGCCGAAAAACCTACGACTTGGCCGCGGGGATCTGTGCGGTTCTAGCCGAGCTTGGGGTGCTACACCTGGGCAATAGCGGCACGGATACCTATTCCAGCGACACTCACTACTCCTTTCGGAAGTGGACCCAGACGCCGGAAACGGAGCGCTCGGACCAGTATCAGATCTTCGCGAGCGCGATTGTGTTGCGCTCGAGTTGAGATCTCGCATTGACAACGGAGTCGCGGCCGCGCCGGAGTCTGCCACCGGCCACGATTTTCCGGGCTGCGATTTGAAGCTCGTATTGGTAGCCTAAGTCGATGGGAATAACTCGTACAACCAAGCTGCTGCCCCTGGCCGCGGCGCTCTGGATTGGGGCGTGCAGCTCGAATCCCCAAAGCGTGGAGACAAGCATGACGGACACGACCAAGAACAAAAGCGCAGTGTCGGTTGAGCTTCCCGATTGGCGCGCCATGTGGGATTTTAGCGACCCCGCGGGTACCGAAGCCAAGTTCCGCGAGGCTATCGTCGCGGGCGAGGCGGCCGGCGACGATGAATACGTCCTGATCGTCACGACCCAGCTCGGCCGCACCCAAGGCCTCCAGCACAAGTTCGAAGAGGCCCACGCGATCTTCGATAGGATCGCGCCCGAAGTCGAGACCGCATCCCTCGAGGTCAAGCTGCGCTTCTTGCTTGAGCGCGGCCGCGCGCTAAACTCCGCCGGTGAGGCGGCCGCCTCGGCGCCGCTGTTCGAAGAGGCATGGAACCTAGGCCAAGGCGCGGGCCTCGATCCCCTCACCGCCGACGCAGGCCATATGCTCGGTATCTTGATGAAGGGCGACGAAGCCCTTGTGTGGGCGATGCGCACCATGGCCTTCTGCGAGGCCTCGGACGACGAGCGCTGCAAGGGCTGGCTCGGCCCCCTCTACAACAATACAGGCTGGACCTACCACGACATGGGCGAGTACGAGAAGTGCTTGGACCTGTGGCAAAAGGGCGTCGCCTACCACCAGGCCATACAGTCCGGCGAGCCCCTGTTCATCGCCCGCTGGACCATCGGCCGCTGCTACCGCAGCATGGGGCGCTTCGAAGATGCGCTCGCTTCCCAGCAACAACTGCAAGCCGACCGAGATGCCGCCGGTGCGAACAACGACGCCTACGTGGCCGAGGAGCTCGGCGAGTGCCTGCTGGCATTGGACCGCGCGGACGAAGCTGCACCCTGGTTCGCCAAGGCCTACGGCAAGCTTCACACCGATGATTGGCTCGCCGCCCAGGAGCCAGATCGCCTTGCGCGCATGAAGCAGCTCGGCGGCTTGTAGTCGAGCCGAGCCGCTTCGAACGAACAGAGGGGATCCTAGGCCAAGCGCCGGGGATCCCCTCTGTTCGTTCGAAGTGGCTTGCTGGGCCTACTTCGACTTCGAAAGTACCCTATCCAAGGCCACCTGGGCTTGGATCATGTCCACGCCGATCGCCACCGGTGGTTGGGGCAGCTTGGTCTTCTTCAGTCGCTTCTCGATCGCGATCACTCGCTCGATCTGGCGCGGGGAGAGCCATTGGCTCCAATCGCCGCCGTT
>JBLHWM010000315.1:0-4274 GCA_047629095.1 Planctomycetota bacterium
ACCCCCACACGGCGGGGGGGGGCGCCCCGGTTTTGCGGGTTGCCCGCCCCCCTTGTTTTGTTCGCCAGTTCAGGCGAGCCTTACTCTTTCGACATCTCTACAGGATGGCCAAGCCATCGGCAAGGCGCGTGGTCCACACGTCGATGGTGTCCTTCACGTCGGCCCAGCTCGAGCCCATGTTGAGCAGAGCGTGGATGCCGACTCGGCGGTCCCGGGCCTCGGCGAGTAGAGCGCCAGTGCGGGCGTCCACGATTTGAACTTCGGTGGAGGCCTCGCCAACGAACAAGTGCATGTCCGTGGCAATGGAGGTCAGCTTGATCACCATGGTACTAGCTATGGGTATGCTGGTCAGAATGCTGCCGGCGGTGTTTGGGCTCTCGATCTCTGTCAACGCCAAACGGACGACGGCAGAACTCATGTTGGGAGTGTCTACCACGTACCAGCCGCGATCACGCAGCTTCTCAACGGCCTGATCGTGATAGAGGGTTGCCAGCATGGACGCGCTCTCGATACTGATGGTGGCCTGGTTCTCCTTGGAGAGCCAGATTTCAACCTGGGGGACGTAGAGGCTTGCGTAGGCGTCGAGATCAAAATCCGGATGGGCCCAGTACTCGCCACCATCGGCTTCGGATGCGGATAAGCGCTTGTAGTCCTTTAGGAAGCCGGTCTCACGGATTGCCGAAGACTCCCGAGTGGTTGAGCATGCGCTTGACAGGAGCAGTAGCGCGATGGCGCCAAGGAGGTGAACGAACTTCATGGTATAGAGGGAGAGGCTTGTGGGCGGGGAACGAAGGAGTCCGTCGTGGGGTTACTCAGCGTCTTCGGAGAGGGGGGCTACGGACTCCCATCCGCCGCCTAGGGACTTGTACAGTCGGATCAGATCGCCAATGATCTTGCCCCTGCTCTGGGCGCGCTCGTCGGCGGAAGAGATGGCGGTGCGCTGGGCGTCGAGCACGTTCAGGAATTCCGAGTCGCCTGCAAGGTATCGAGTTTGGGCAAGGTCGGATGCCCTGCCAGCGGAAATGCTGGCCTGCTCGAGGGAAGCGAATCGGATCTGCTCCAGGCCGTAGGAGGTGGCCGCGTTTTGGACCTCTTCCAAGGACTTGAGGATGACCTCTTCGTAGGCGATTAGGGCCTGCTCCTGGACGGCGTCTTGAACTTCGATGCGCTGGCGAGCCTGGCCGCCATCGTATAAGTTCCAACTCACACGTGGGCCGAAGCTCCATAGCTGGCTGATCGTGTCAAAGAGAGAGGAGGAGGCATTCGATTGAAGGCCGATCGAGCCGCCGAGGGAAAGGCTGGGGTAGAGGTCTGCTTTGGCGACGCCAACCCGGGCCGTCTCGGCTGCGAGTAGGCGCTCGGCCCGGCGCACATCGGGCCTTCTTCGTAGCACCTCGGCAGGCACGCCGATGGCTACGGCGACATTGGGCAGCTTCAAGGGCAGCCACTGGTCAAGCTGATCGTTGAGGGAGCCAGGAGCTAGACCGCACAGTAGGGCCAGCCGATTCTGGATCTGGGAGATCTGCTGCTGGAAGCTCGGTAGTGACGCGCGCACCTTCGCCACGTTGGAGTCGGCCTGGTCGAGGTCGAGGCGAGAGGTCTCACCGGCGTCGAACTTGGCCTGGACGATCTCCTGCTGCTCCACGAATGCGGTGAGGGACTGCTCGGTTAGGCTCTTGCGCTCCTGCAGAGTTCTTAGGTCGGAGTAGTTGAGGGCGACCTCGGCGAGGACCGAAACTAGAACGTCTCGTCGGGCTTCCTCGGCAGCTTGCAGGTCCGCATCAGCGGCTTCATTGCCACGTTGCTTGCCGCCAAAGAGGTCGATCTCCCAGCTAGCGTCTAGGCCGACGCTGTAAAGTTCGCCGGTAGCGGCTTCGTTGCCCGAGCGCGTACCGGAACCGGAGACATTCGCAGTGGGCCCATTGGCGCCGTCCGCGACGAGTCGCTGTGCCCTTGCAGCTCGTAGCTGGGCACGTGCCGTGCGCAGGTTGAGGTTGGCCTGAATCGCGCGATCCATGATGGAGTCAAGGGTCGCATCCTCGAAGCTGGTCCACCACTCGGCCAGCAGGATTGGATCGAGTTCACCATCGCTGATGACGCCTTCGAGACGTCCATCCCAGGCGGCCATCGCGTTGGCCTCTAGCTTGGGTTGAACGTAGTCGTCACCGATGGTGCCACAGGCTGCGACACAGAGGAGTAGGCTTGCAAAGGGGAGAGATCTGGTATCCATGCTTTATACGGCGCGCTTGCGGAAGTCGAAGAGGAGGCTGTACATGACGGGCACGAAGGCAAGGGTGAGCAGACTTCCCACGGCGATGCCACACATGATCACGATGGCCAAACCGTACCAGAACTCGCCGCCGAACAAGGCGAGCGGGATCAGGCCGACCACGGTGGTGACCGTGGTCATAATGATTGGTCGCGCCCTGGCTAGGCAGGATTCGATCAAGGCGGTGGACACACCGCTTCCGCCGCGGCGCTCTTCATCAATCTTGTCGATCAAGACGATGCCGTTGTTGATGATGATTCCCGCTAGGCTGAAGAGCCCGAGCATGGCCGTGAAGTCGAAGTACCCCTCGAAGGCGTACAGGCCGTAGTTTGCTCCGATGAGCACCAGGGGGATCGTCATCAGGATGATCAAAGGCCGGCGGAACGAGTTGAACTGTAGGACCAGCAGCAGCAGGATCGTTAGCAGTGCGTGGGGTGCAAATTCGAAGAGGCCCGCGTTGGAGTCCTTGGCGTCCTTGATCTCGCCGTCTTCCGCCAGGGTGTAACCCGGGGGTAGATCGATAGTGTCCAGCAAGGGCAGCATATTGGCGTAGAGCTCAGTGGCCGTCATGTTGGGGTGCTTGCCCATGACGGTGTACGCGCGCTCCTGATTGAAGCGGCGGATGCGACTGGGTTCGACCTTGCCTTTGAAGGATGCAAACTGCAGGAGCGGGACGGGTAGTCCCGTTTTTGTGGAGAGCACCTCCAGGGTTCGCACGGTGTCGAGCTCGGCGCGATCCTTCGCGCTCGCCCGGATCGTGACGGGAATCGTGAGCTCTCCTTCGCGGAACTGAGTGACATTGGCACCATCGAAGTAGGTGGACATGGATTGCGCAACGGCTTCACTGGTGACCCCGGCGCGCCGGGCACGCTCTTGGTCGATTTCGACTTCGAAGGCCAGCACCGAGTTCTCCCAGTCGTGGCGAACGGATCGAACACCGGTGACCGAGCGGAAGGCTGTATCTACCTTGTCGGCGATGTTGCGCAGCTCGTCGATCTCTGGACCGGTGACCTTGAGTTTGACCGTGCCAAGGGGGGCCGAGCCAAGGAAGAGGATGTCGGTTCTGCCTGTGCCTTCGGGTAGACGCTCGCCTAAGAAACGATCGACCCGCGGCATGACGTCGTAGATCTGAGCGGGTAGCTGGGTGTTGACGATCAGGAAGGCCTTGTTCGGCTGGGGATCGTTGGGAGACAAACCCAGGAAGAAGCGCGGACCACCATGCCCAACGTAGGACAGGACCTCGGTGACCTCGGGGTTGAGTTCGGAGTCCTGCAGGAAATCGACTACGCGCTCGGTAGCGGCCATCGTGGACTCGATAGTGGCCTCCGAGGGCAGGTCAACATAGACCGTGAACTGGTTGCGCTCGCCTGGACCCAGGGAGCGTTTCTTCACGAAGCCGAGTACGATGACGCTGCTGACTAGCAGCGCGCCAACGGCGACCAAAAACGGAATGCGGAAGCGCAAAACACCGACTAGCAGCGAGCGGTACGCGCGATAGGGCAGGGCGCTATAGGCATCTGCTTTCTTACCGGCCGCCTTCTGTTTCTTAGGCAAGAACCAATAGCAAAACGCGGGTGTCACCGTGATGGAGATGAGCCAGGACGCCATCAAAGCAAGCGCAAGTACCTGTCCAAGGGAGCGCAGGAACTCGCCCGAACCACCCGTGATCAGGACCAGGGGCATGAAGGTCGCTATGGTCGTGAGGGAGCTCGTCAAGAGGGGCACGGCCAAGCTACGCGGCGTGGCCAAGCAGGCCTCCAAGCGCTCGGTACCATCGGACAAGCGTTTGATGATGTCCTCTGCCACGACCACTCCGTTGTCCACCAGCAACCCGAGGGCCACGATGATAGCGGCAATCGAAATGCGGTGGAGCTCGATGCCCCAGAGGGACATGCCGATCAGCGTAGCCATCATGGTCAGGGGCACCATGGCGCCCACGATGAGGCCAGTGCGCCAACCCAAGGCAATCATGACTACGAGCAACACAACCAGCACCGTCTGCAGC
>JBLHWM010000316.1:0-4213 GCA_047629095.1 Planctomycetota bacterium
GCGCCTACTCGACGAGCTGGGCGACAGCCTTGAGCCGGGCGTCGCCGCCTCCTTCGCGACCTGTCTTGGGGAGCTACAAGCAGCCGGCGCCGTGCTGGTAGATGTGGAGCTTGCGAGCGCGGAGACTGCGCTCTCGGCCTACCATGTCATCTCCTGTAGCGAGGCGGCTAGCAACCTCTCGCGCATTGATGGCGTACGCTTTGGTCGGCGCGTCGAAACACCGGATTTGCATAGCCCAGGGCAGTCGAATCAGCTTGTGGAGATGATCCGCGCAACCCGTGAGAGCGGCTTTGGGAACGAGGTCAAGCGGCGCATCTTGATCGGCACCTTGGCCCTATCCCGGGACGGCTCCCGGGCGCTCTATGGTCGAGCGCGGGAGGCCCGCATGATGGTCGAGCGCGACTTCGCCGTCGCCTTCGGAGACGCCGCCGCTTCCCAGCGCCAAGCGGCGCCCACCGTGGACCTGATCGCCATGCCCACCTCACCGACGGTTGCCTTCGGACTGGGGGCGCGCACAGCGGATCCTGTCGCCATGTATCGCGCTGACATGCTGACGGTCCCCGCCAGCCTAGCCGGGCTGCCCGCGGTCAGCTTGCCGGGCCCCTTGGCCTCCACCAGTCTCGACGGTCACAAGCTCGCCTTGCCCGCTGCTTTGCAGCTGGTTGGACACCGCGGCGAGGACGAGAAGTTGCTGCGTATCGCGGCCCTCTACCAAGCCCAGACCAGCTACCACTTGGTGCGCCCGCCACGCATAGCGAGCCCAACCCAGGCGGGCCAGAGGTCATGAGCCTCGCCTCCACCGACACGGGCTGGACCACGCGCATCGGACTCGAAGTTCACGTGCGCCTCGCCACGCGCTCCAAGCTGTTTTGCGCCTGTCCAAATCGCTTCGAGACCCAGCCCAATGTGCACATCTGCCCGGTCTGCACGGGCCAGCCGGGCTCATTGCCCGCACTCGGCAAGGGCGCTGTGCTGCTGGCCATGCGCGCGGCGACATTATTCGGATTCACGATCGCTCCAAAGAGCAGGTTTGACCGCAAACACTACTTCTATCCGGACCTGCCCAAGGGCTACCAGATCACCCAAGAAGCGCATCCACTTGGCCGCAACGGAAGCCTCGAGATCGAGACTCCGGGAAGGCGGCTCGCGGTCCCCCTGCGGCGCATTCACATCGAAGAGGACGCCGGGCGCAGCGTGCACACGGACACCTGGACCCAGGTCGACTGCAACCGCGCCGGCACGCCCCTCGTCGAGATCGTCACGGACCCGGTCTTGGAGTCCGCGGAGGAGGTTGCGGCCTTCCTGCGCCGCCTGCGCGAGGAGCTGCGCTTTGCCGGTGTTAGCGACGGCGACATGGACAAGGGCTCGATGCGCGCGGACGTAAACGTGTCCGTGCATCGCGTGGAAGCGGGCCAAGACCGCGGCGGCGTGCGTGTCGAGATCAAGAACCTAAACTCGATCCGCTCCGCCACCGATGCGGTTGCGTTTGAGATCGAGCGCCAGGTGCAGACCTACGAGTCGCGGCCGGCGGGCGAGGCCTTCCCCGGAGGTGCGGAGACCCGACGCTTCGTGCCGCAAACGACCTCGAAACCGGCCCATACCGTGCTCTTGCGGCGGAAGGAGGGCGCTCTCGACTACCGCTTCCTCGAGGATCCCGATCTTGCTCCTCTACTGTTGAATCAGACCGAGATCGAAGCGGTGCGGACCAGTCTCCCCGCCGGCCCCTTGGCCCTGCGCGATCGCTGGCGATTGGCCTTCGACCTGTCCGAGTACGACACGGAAGTCTTGACCCAGACCCCACAGCGCGCCGCCTACTTCCAGGCCGTCGTCGCCTGCTTCGCTCACCCCGATCCCAAGCTCGCCAAGGCGGCCGCGAACTGGATCACCAACGATCTCTTGGCGACCGAAGGGGGCCTCGCCATCGTCCAGCCGAGCCAGGTTGCCGAGCTCGTTCAAATGCTCTCCCAAGACGAGCTCAGTCACAAGGGGGCGCGCAGTTTGCTCGGCGCCCTAGTCCAGTCCATCAGCGCTGGACGCATCCCAAGCTTGCGCAATCTCAGCGAAGAGCTCGGCCTCGTCCTGAGCAAGTCGCCTGCGGACCTTGACGCATGGGCCCGTGAGGCCATCGCAGCTCGACCGGATGCGGTTGATGCCTGGCGCGCTGGCCGCACTCAGGCTGTCGATGCCCTGGTGGGCGCGGCCATGGCGGCATCTCGTGGCAAGGCCTCGCCCGGTCACCTGCGCGGCGTGTTGCTCGCAGCCCTGGCGGACCTCGGCCAGCTCGACTAAGCCGATCCCCCTGTCCGGGGTAGCCCCTAGCAGCACCGGTTCCCCCAAGATGCCGAGGATCTAGCGCTTGGATGTGGTTATGCCGTGGGCCGCCCGGTAACCTCCTCCGACCTATGGCATCCGCGACTCCTCCACCCCGTAAACGGGGTAACTCGGCACTACTTTTCCCCGATGCGGACGAGCCGGCGCGCCTCCCTCCGCCGCCTGACATCAGCGGCTTGATCGCCAAGCTCAACCCCGAGCAGCGCAAGGCAGTGGAGAAGATCGAGGGCCCGCTCTTAGTTCTCGCTGGCGCGGGAACTGGCAAGACGCGGGTCATCACTACGCGCATTGCACACATGGTGGCCCAGGGCATCGATCCCACCAACATCCTGGCCATGACCTTCACGAACAAGGCGGCCGGGGAGATGCGCGAGCGCATCGGTGGCCTTGTGGGCAAGCAGTACTCCGAGCTGATCACCGCGGGTACCTTCCACTCTTTCTGCCTCGAGCTGCTGCGCAAGCACAAGAAGGCGATCGGCTTCCCCAAGGGGTTCTCCCTGTGCGATACCGGCGACCAGATCTCCACGGTGAAGGGCGCCATGGCAGAACTGCATGCCGTCGAGCTCAAGATGCGCCCCGCCGACGCGCTCTCGGCGATCTCCTTGGCCAAGAGCCGTATGGACACTCCCGAAGGCCTGCTGAAGAAGGCCGTGGACATCGAGGAAGAGTTCATCGCCAAGGTCTGGGAGCGCTACGAGGAGCGGCTCCACCACTCTCGCCTGCTGGACTTCGACGACCTGCTCGGTCGCACGGTGCAGCTCTTCGAGACCAACCCCGAGATCCTCGAGTCGGTTCAGGAGCAGTATCGCTACCTACTCGTTGACGAGTACCAGGATACGAATACGCCCCAATACGAGATCATCCGCCGCATCGCCAATCGCTACAAGAACCTGTGCGTTGTGGGCGACGACGACCAGTCCATCTATGGTTGGCGCGGAGCGGACATCCAGAACATCCTGGGCTTCGATCGGGACTTCCCGACCTGCGTTACGATCAAGCTCGAGACGAACTATCGCTCGACCTCGGCGATCCTGAATGCGGCCAACCGCGTCATCGAGAACAACCTCGAGCGCCATGAGAAGGTCCTGCGCGCACACCGCGAGGGCGGCGCGGCGATCAAGCTGTTCCGGCTTGCCGACGAGAACGAAGAGGCCCAGTTCGTGGTGCGCGACATCATCACAAAGGCCCAGACTCCCGAGTGGCGCTACTCCGACTTCGCGATCCTGTTCCGCACCGCGATTCAACCCAAGTCCATCGAGGTCGAGCTGCGCGCTCAAAACGTCCCCTACGTTCTCGTGGGCGGCCAGAGCTTCTTCGATAAGAAAGAGGTGCGCGACTTGTTGGCGTACCTGCGCCTGCTGGTCAATCCGGCCGACGAGCTGAGCCTCATGCGCATCATCAACTCCCCGCCCCGGGGCGTTGGTCGCACGAGCCTGAACCGCGTGATTGCCTTCGCGAACCTGCACCACATCAGCGTTCCCGATGCCTTCGATCGCGCTGGCGAAATCGAGGGGCTCAAACCAGCCCCAGTCAAGGCGGTCATGGACCTGCGTCGACTGCTCGCGACCCTCGGCGGCATGCGCCACTCCATGCCCATGCCGGCGCTCATTGACCGCTTGGTCGAGAGCGTCAACTACACTGCCGAGCTCGAGCGCGCCTACCCCGATCCCGTGCCCCGCGAGCGCCGCGCCCGCAGTATCGAGGACATCAAGCGTTGGGCCGTCGCCCACTTCGAGCGGCGCAAGAGGCCGACCCTGGGCACGTTCCTGAGCAACCTAGCCCTCAACGCCGGCGAGTCTCCGGATCGCAAGAAGGACGAGTCCCACATCGATCAAGTCACCTTGATGACCCTGCACGCGGCCAAGGGGTTGGAGTTCCCCGG
>JBLHWM010000317.1:0-4198 GCA_047629095.1 Planctomycetota bacterium
CATCGACTGGAAGACAAGATGCGCATGCACCACATCGAACCACCGTTCGAAGGCATGCCGCACCTAGACCTGTACCATCCTTTGAATCGCCTCTACAACCGCCGCGCGATCTGGGACAAGCTCGCACCGGGCGGGCCCGAGTCCGCTCCCGTGCAAAGCCAATCCAAGCAGTCGGCAGAGCGCAGCCCTTTCGGTTACGAGAACGGCAAGCTCTCCACGATGGAGCGCGAGCTCTGCGGCCTCCAACGCGCCGACGACCTCTCCGGCGCCTACGCCCCCGAAGCCTGGTTCGACTTCCTCGCCGACCGCGAACACCTACTCGAACACGTCTTCCGCCACAACGCCGACGACGTCTGGTCCCTAGCTACATTGACCGCCCACCTTGGCCAAACCGCCGAGCGCATTCGCCCTGACGACGCGCCCCTAGAAGGCCCCGAACTCACGCGCCTACTCGGCCTAGCATCCCTAGCCAAGACCCGCTGCGAGCGGACCAAAGAGGCGAGCCTACTCGCCGCAGTACAAGCCCAGCTAACGCCCACCCAAGAGGGCCCTGAGCAATTAGTCTCTGTTCAGGAGCTATCCGATGACATAGCTCTCGGGTCTGCGCCCTCCAAGGACGCGCGACACACGCCCTCCTTACCGCGCCGCCTAGCCCTCTGGCAAGCCGACGCCCGCCGCCTCGCAGGCGAGCCTACCCTGCTTGAATACCAAGCCCTAGCCGCCGCCACCCAAGACCACCTCACCCCAAGAATCGAAGTCGAAATTGCCAAGCTCCTAGAGCACGGCCCCAGGG
Organism: Planctomycetota bacterium; assembly: GCA_047629095.1. Taxonomy (GTDB): domain Bacteria; phylum Planctomycetota; class UBA1135; order UBA1135; genus CALBMX01. The sequence continues at coordinate 794 of JBLHWM010000317.1, forward strand.
ATTACCCCGCCGCCCTAGCCGCCTGCGAACGAGCCCGTAAAGCCCTGGTCACACATGCTCTCTCGTCCAAGAGCTCCTTCCGCAGAGACCTCGACACGAGAGCCGCAAGACTTGGACGCAAGCTCGGAGGTGCGGCGAGTCATTGTGAGGGCAATGACCAGCGTGCTTTAGTGAAGCCAAAGCTTCCGGGCGAGTAGTGGCCGCGCACTTGGTTTGGCCGCTGTTTCGCCCCACCCCCGAATCACGCGGGCGGCGTCGCTGCGAAGTGCAGACGGATGGCTTCGGGTAGGGCGACCGTCTCCTCGGCGAAGACTAGGTCGGCTAGAGCATGGTGGTCGATGCCCGTGGGTACCGGGATCCAGCGTTGGAGTAGGACCTTGCCGTTGTCGTAGATGTCGTCGACGTAGTGCACGGTGCAGCCGGTGACTTGGACGCCTCGGGCTAGGACGGCCTGGTGGACGTGGTCGCCGTAGTAGCCCTTGCCTCCGAAGGCTGGGAGGAGGGCCGGGTGGATGTTGATCACTCGGCCGGACCATCCGGGGGCTAGGAGTAGCAGGCGCAGGAAACCGGCGAGTACGACTAGTGATATGGGGGGCTTGGCATCGGCAACGCCAGCGGATTCGATCGCGGCGAAGACCGCATTCGAGTAGGCCTCGTGGCTGTCATAGTCGCGGCGTGGCAAGACCAGGCTTGGGATGCCTAAGCGCTCGGCGCGTTGGAGGGCGAAGGCGCCGGCGCGGTCGCAGATGACCAGGCCGATCTCGACGTCGAGCTTGCCGGCCTGGATCAGCTCTTGCAGGTTCTCTAGAGAGCGGCCACCGCCGGAGACGAGTACGGCGATGCGCGGGTGGGTCACTTGGATTCTCCGGCAGCGCAGCCTGCGAAGCTAACGATTGCGGGAGTGAGTGAGTGCAGTAGTGCGGCCATTTTGGGTGCGGCTTCCGAGGAGGCCACAAGCATGGCGGGGATGTCCGTCGGGCCGTCGCCCTCGGCCGTGATCGCGGTCAAGGCCATGGCCGAGAGGCCCGCATGGGCGGCGGCTAAAAGCGGGTTGGCTAGGCCTTGAACCCAGACCTCGGCGCCAGCCTTTTGGAACCAGGCGCGCTCGGCGGGGGTGGCGAGGGAGACGGGCGCAGCGCAGGCGGCGATGACCTCAGTCAACTCGATGCCCTGTTGCTTGGCTAGGTTGCAGGCTTGCTGGCGGAGGGTGCCCGTGTGCAAGTTGGAGACGTCCGGGAAGAGAGGCCCCAGCTTGCTCATCCCGAGGGCGTGGAGGGGCGTCGAGCCGGACAGGTTGATGTGGTCGCGGAGGATGGCAAGGCTGCCAGCGTGAGGCCCCGAACCCAAGGTGCCCGCGGCACTCGTATGGACCAGGAGGCTCGCTCCTGAAGATCCCGCTAGCCAGACTGGGAAGCCGCGCACAAAGGCAGCTTCGTGGGGATTCATGGGCGCGTCTAAACCCAAGTCGTCCAGGACCCAGATCGTTGCAGTGCCGCCAGCGCCGTCGTCAAGAATCCCAAAGCCAAGGTCAGCTCCACGCCACAGCTCCGGGATGCCCTCGATGCCATCGAGGGACAAGCTCTCTAAGCCCGCGGTGAAAGCGTAGGGCAGGGCGCCCGAGCCCGTGCCGAGTAGGCACAGCACGTCGGGGTTGGGGACACCAGCGTCGCGCAGAGCGGCGGCGGCGGGGAGGACAAGGGCATCGAGGGGGGATGCGGTCATGGTTACTTCTCGGTGGTTGCGCGCCAGTCGCTGCCGTCGGTGAGCAGGAGAACTAGCAGGCTCTGGCGGCAGTCTCGGAGCAGGTGCTCCAGGTGAGCGGCGGAGGTGGCGGGTTCGCCGTTGAGTTTAGAGAGCAGTGCCTGACCAAGTACGGAGGCGGCCTGGCGCTCGCGATCCGTACTTTCCGCACTGGATTCCGTGTCCCATTCTTCGCAGGCATCGAAGCCCTCGAGCATGGACTCGACATCATCCGCGTCGAACTTGCGGCCGTCGGTCGGGTCGAGCAGACGATTCGCCTCTTGCACGGCATGCAGTACGGCGGACATGCGGATGATACTGCTGACGCCCGCGAGCTCTTCAGACGTCAGCTCCCTGTTCAGCCGGTTGCTGAACAGACTGCTGATGAGCTTGGGCTCCTCCATGTACTCGGACCAGGGCACGTCCTTGCTGCCTGCGTCCGACCGCGTGTTCAAGGTGATTGCCTTCTCGGTCACGACCGTGGCTTGCTTGGACTTGCCATGGGGATCGGGCAGGGTGTCCCGGCGCCAATCGCCGGCGGCGAAGGAGGAGATGAACAGGGTCTTGGCCGCGGCGGCAATCTCTAACTGACCGTTCAGGCTGACTATGGACCCGCTGTTCGCGCTGTTGCCGAGCGCTTTAGGCAAGGGGGCCACCAGGGACAGGGCGCGCTGGAAGTCCATGCTCCGTAGACTGGCCTCGAAGGACGTCGGGCCCGAGCCGCCAAGGGCCTGACCCATGCGTGCTTCGTCGGCTCGCTGCTGGGTGTCGAGCCAGGCGAGGAAGCGCAGCTCGGCACCGGCAAGCTGGTCCCTGACCTGGCGCTCGCGGGCGAAGAGCTCGTCCAATCCAAGCGGGCCGAGGCGAAGTATCCACGCGGGAGTTGCGCCTTCGACGGTGGGCTCGCCGGCTGACTCCGGCTCGTCCTGGGCAGCCTCCTCGTCACCGAACCACGATTGAGATTTGAACTGTTGAGGAGGTGCTTGGGTACCCTCTTTGCCATCGGAGTCGGGATTCGGGGATTCCGAATCGGAATCAGCTGAGCTTGAGTCCGCCTCGGTACTCTCGTCGGGGGTCTCCCCGTTTTTGCCTAGGCCAGCCTCGGCATTCTGGTCCTCGGGCCCGGCTTCCAGGGCGTCCATGGAGAAGTACGGCAGCAGAGAGGTCAGCTTCTCGCGGTAAGTATCGAAGTCGCCTGCCTGCGCGCTGGCGTCGGCAGCCTGCAGCTCCGAGTCCACGTAGGCGATGGCGCCCTGGAGCGTCAATCCTAGGTGCTTGTCGCGCTCGGCCTCGAACTCGGCCATCAAAGAGGTGATGCCAGGTCCGGGGATCTCGAGCAGCTCCGCAAGCAGGCCGTCGGGATCGGCCGGCGCGCCGGTGGGCGTGGTCTCTGCCTTGGCCACAGCGGCCGGGAACACGGCGAGCATGTCCTTGAGCTTGCCGGCTTGGGCCAGCGCATTGGCGGAGGTCGTGGCGAGCTGCTTACCGATGTTCTCGGCTTCCAGGGCGGCCTCGGTCGCGACACTGGTTCCGGGAAAGGAGGCGGCCAGGTTGGCGAGGGCCTGCTGGCGTCCCGCGGGGTCTTGGATCTGCTGCAGGCCGCCATAGGCCTGGCGCGCAAGGCTCTCGAGCTTTTGCAGCGCCTCGTCGTCGTCGGTGTTTGCG
>JBLHWM010000318.1:0-4183 GCA_047629095.1 Planctomycetota bacterium
GCCAGCCTAGCCACACCGCGACCATCAGGATGGGCGAGAGCAGGACCGAGAAGAGCAGCAGCTTCAGGGGCGCTGGCTCCGCCGGCGCGAGCCGTCGCAGCAGTGGTGCCGCCGCGCCAAAGAACACGAGCAGCGCGCTGGCCTTGTGCACAACTCCGGCCGCCACCTCCGGCAGCCAGCCAAGGTGCGCCGCACACGCGAGCAGCGCCAGGAAAAAGAGCGCGCCGAACAGGGCGCGCCAAGATCCGAGGGAGCCGCTCACGATTCTATTCCGAGCCCTCTTCGGTCTTGGTGCTGTCCGTGTAGCCCAGCTCCTCGAGAGCGCCACTCAGCTCTGCGCTGTTGGCCGCGGCCCCGGCACGATCCTGGGTGCTGAGCCAATCGACAATGGCCGCCTTCAGCTCGACCACAACCGACGGATAGGCCCGCGCCATATCGCGCTTCTCATTCGGGTCATTCGTGACTTCATAGAGCGCTAGCTCGGGGATCGTATAGTCGCCCGGGGGCTTCTCGTCCGGCACGATGTTCTCGGGGTTCCAGACCAGGCGGAAGTGCCGACCATCGACCACTGCACGCACGGTGAAGATGCTGTCGCGCCAGCCGCCGAACGCGGGGCGGGACTCGAACTCGAACTCCTCATAAGTGTCGACTAGGGGCAACAGCGAGCGGCCGGTCATGTTGCTCTTTGGCGCGATTTGGAACCAGTCGAGCAATGTCGGCGCGACGTCTTCCAGGGTCACGAGCTCGTCCACCACTCTGCGCCCCGTGAGGCTGCCGGGGTGGTGAAGGATCAATGGGACGTGTAGAACCGAGGAATAGACCGACTTCGAGTGGGCCCAATAGCCAAACCGCTCGTGCAGCTCCTCGCCGTGATCGGCCGCGAAGACCAGGGCGGTCTCGTTCATGCGGTTGGCCCGGGGCTGCTCGTAGACGCCGGCGTAGAGCTGCAGGAACTTGCGCACGATGAAGTTGATGCGCGCGATCTCGCCGTCGTACTTGGCGACGACCTCGTGCACGTCGAGCCCATCAAGGGGCTTGTGATTCAGGTAGGCATCGTCCAGGAACTCGCGGCTGCCGTTGGCCTCGCCGGTGTAATCAGGATCCGTGAACATGTTCGCAAAATCAACATCCGCGCCCGACATGGGCAGCGGATCGTAGGGCAGGTGCGGCCCCATGAAGTGCAACCACAGGAAGATCGGCGGCCCGTCTTCCCGGTCCAGGCTGCTCAGCCATTTCATCGCGCCGGACACCACCTCAAGGTCGCGGTCAGCACCCTTGTAGCTTTGAAAAACGTCAAAGCCCTGGGCGAGTCCCGAGGGGGGGACCAGCAGTGCGTTCGAGGTGAACCCCGCGGTCACAAAGCCTGCGCCTTGGAAGTGCTCGGCGAGAGTCGCTGCGTCTGCGGGCAGCACGTTGCCATTCTGCAGCACGCTATGCTCGAGCGGAGAGCGCCCGGTCATCAGGCTCGCCACCGCTGGCGTGGTCTGGCCACGGGGCGTGTAGGCGTTGCGGAACATCACGCCGCCTTCGGCCAGGTCGTCGATGGCGAGGGCGTGACCCAAGGCGCGCTCCTCGTCCGTTGACGGTGCGTAGCTAGTCGGCCGGCCATAGAGCCAAGACGACAGGTGATCCGCCCGCAGCGTGTCCACGGTGATCAGCACGAGGTGCTTGGGCGGCGTGCCGGGCCGCGCGGAGTCACCGCAGCCCGTGGTGAGCAGGAGGGCTCCGAAGAGGAGCGCGAGAGCGGCGTACAGGGAGCCGCACTTGGGGGCGCAGAGTTGCATCCCAGCATTCTACCCCTGGCCCAGGGAAAAACACGGGCCGGAGGAAGAGTTCCCGGGGAATGGGCTGCTACGCTTTGACGATGGTGAGCCCGGAGATCAGTTGGAAGAGCGAGGCGAGCGCTACGGATCCCGTCTCCCTCTGGCGCGACCGAAGGCTGTGGATGCTGCTGGCTTTCGGCGCGTTGCTACGCCTCGTGGTCGGCCTGGACCTGTGGGCGCACGATCCCACCATGCGCGCCCTGTTATCGGACTCGCGCTATTACTTGGACTGGGCGGTGAGCCTGGTCGGCGGGTCCGAGTTCGAGTTCGAGGGTCCGGGTAAGCCGTATTGGATGCCGCCCCTCTACCCGCTGATGCTGGCGGCCACGGGCGCTTCGATTTCGATCATGGTTCTGGTGCAGGGACTTATGGGCCTGGCCACGACGGCGCTGCTGGTTCGCTTTGGCGAGGACCTGCTCGGGCGCGGGCTTGGCGCGCATACCGCTCGCCGGGCAGCCCTGGCTTCGGGCCTGATCTGGAGCCTCTACGGACCGGTGCTGTTTTTCGAGACGCGCCTGCTCGGGGTGAGCGTTGCCCTGCTGCTCGCGGTGCTGACCCTGGGCTTGGTGCTGCGCTATCTGCGCGCGCCTGGCATCGGGCTGGCCATCGCCGCGGGCCTCGCGGCGGGAGTCCTGGCCCTGGTGCGGCCCAACACCCTGCTGTCGATTCCCGCCATTGCGCTCGTAATGATCGCCGCGCTCAAAACGGCCCAATGCACATCTCTTAGGGCGCGCGTTGCGCCGGCCATCGCCTTCGGCCTGGCGGCCCTGGTCGCCATCGCCCCGGCGCTCTGGAAGAATCACGAAGCCGAGGGCGAGTGGATCCCCTTGACCGCGAACGGCGGCATCAACTTCTACTTCGGCAACAACCCCGCATCCCATGGCACCTTCCACGCGCCCGGTCCCGAGTGGGGCTCCATCGGCGGCCAGCGCCAGACCTCCATCGACCTAGCGAGCGAGGCCACGGGCACGGCCATGTCCCACGGCGAGGCGTCCAGCTTCTGGTTTGGGCAAGGCCGGGACTACCTGGTCGAGCAGCCCGGTGCGGCGGCAAAACTCTGGCTGCTCAAGCTCGCGGACTGCCTGTCCTCCACCGAGTACGGGATCCAGTACAACATCCACGCTGCCCGCGCCGTGGCCCCGTCCCTGTGGATCGCCGGCCTGCCCTTTGGCGCATTGCTCTTCCTTGCGGCCCTCGGCATGGCGGCCGTCCTGCGCGGCAAGTCCTTAGACCGCGGCGCCTGGCTCTTAGTGCTAGCCTGGATCGGAGCTGGTCTCGTGAGCGCACTGCTCTACTTCACGTATTCGAGGTTCCGCCTACCGCTGCTACCCGCCCTGATGCCCTTCGCAGGCCTCGGAATGCTCGCGCTCCTGTCCAAGGCCAACCGCCCGCGCCCCGCTGCCCTGCTTGTCGCCGCAGCCCTGGCCGCCGTCTCCTTCCTGCCCGCCGAGGGCGACTACCCCGATCACCTGAAGGCCCACGCCTTCCAGGATATGGCCTTTGCCGTCGAGGCCAACGCCGTAGCCCGCGGAGCCACCGACGGCGCCGCCGTCCGCGCCGAAGTGCGCGGCTTCCTCGAGCGCAGCCTGGCCATCGTGCCCCGCAACAAGACCGCCCTCACCAAGATGGGCGTGCTCTATCAGTACCTCGATCCTCGGCAAGCTCTGGACTACCTAGAGCGAGCCCACGCCCTGCCCCAAGAGGAGCCCGACGCGGAACTCTGGCTGGCCAGGCTGCTCATTGAGTCCCCCACCAAGTCCCTGCGAGATCCGGTTCGCGCCCAGGCTATTCTGTGGGCTTGGTTGCAGGCTCATCCTGCTGATCACCCCAGGGCAGCCGAATTTGTTGCGCTTCTAGCGAAGTGACTTGGGGGGCGCTGCGCTGGGCTTTTTCGCTGCGCTTGGCTTTGACGTTGCCGCTGGCCTTGGCGTAGCGCGGGGCTCAATTTAGAGGCGCCGCTCGCCCCACGCGTCCCCACCCGCGCGCAGCGCCCTTCCGCGCGAAGCACCTCTAAATCGAGCCCCGCGCAGCGCTACCCCCGACTTCCCCCACCACCCAAGCCGCGTACTCCCCCTCCACATGCACCGGATCCAAAACCACAAACTCTGGTGTGTCGTAAGGATGAGCCTCCAGCACCGCAGCCTCCAAACGCGCCAATCCAGACAGCGTCGATTTAATGACCAACAGCACCTCCCCCTCCTCACAAACCTCACCTTTCCACCGGTAGACGCTCAGCACCCCCGGGACCAGATTCACGCAGGCGCAAACGCCAGCCTCCACAAGCCCTCGAGCCAACGCCACACCGGTCTCACCAGCCGGAGCCGTAACCAAAACCACAACAACATTTTCCGTCGCCCGCC
>JBLHWM010000319.1:0-4148 GCA_047629095.1 Planctomycetota bacterium
ATCGGCCCAGGTGTTTCTGGGAGAAGCTGTCCGAGCCAAAGGCCTTGCGGCAGGCGAGTACCTGCACGGCGAAGGCCTCGTTCAGCTCGATCGGGCCCACGTCGTCCAGGGTCACGCCGGCCTGGTCTAGGCAGCGCGCCGTCGCGAAGACCGGACCGAGCCCCATGCGCGATGGATCGCAGCCCGCCCAAGCGAAGGACTTGATCGTGGCGAGGGGCTTGAGGCCAAGCTCGATCGCTCGCTCTTTTGTCGTGACCACAAGTGCCGTCGCGCCGTCCGTGATGCCGCAGGCGTTGCCCACGGTCACGACGCCGTCGGGCTTCTCGAAGTAGGGCCGCAGTTTCGCCAGGGCCTCGACGCTCTGGCCATCGCGGATGGAATCGTCGGCGAGCAAGGCCTTCTGCTTCTTGGAGGCGCCCATGGGGAAGTAGGGCATGATCTCCTTGTCGAAGCGCCCCGCGTCCCTTGCAGCCGCCGCGCGCGTGTGACTCTCGGCCGCGTACGTGTCCGCGTCCAGGCGCGAGAGACCGAAGTCCCGGGCCAAGTTCTCGGCGGTGCTGCCCATGATCAGGTCGTTGGTGGGATCCGTAAGACCCTCCAGCAGAGCGACGCGGGGCGCCAGCATCGACGGGCGCCAGGAGGCCAGGGCCCCGAGCTTCGCGCCCATGGAGCGGCTGAAAGCCAAGCGCCCGAAGAAGTCCGTGGCCTTGCGGTTGAAGAGCAGCGGATAGGCGCTCATGGTCTCGATGCCGAGGCATAGGAACGTGTCCCCGCGGCCGGCCATGATCTGGGTGGCGGCCGAGGTGACGGCCTCCATGCCGCTAGCGCAGTTGCGGGCCACGGTGTAGGCCGGGGTGGCCTGGGGCAAGCCGGCGCGCAGGGCGACGACGCGGGCCAGGTTGGCCTGGTCGTGGGGCTGGCCGACGCAGCCGGCGATGACCTCGTCGAAGACCTCCGGGTCCAGGCCGGTTCGGGCCAGCAGCTCCCGGGTCACGGTGGCGCCGAGGTGGCCGGCGTCCTCGCGTTTGAAGGCACCTCCGGCACGGGCCTGGGGGAGCCTCAGGCCGGCTGCAAGCACGATTTCAGGTTGAGTCGACATAGTGTCTTTGACGTGGGGTCAGCGCTCGGGGTTCCCGCAGTCCGATCTGAATCGGACCCATGCGGACAGCCTTGGGAGCAGATGTGTGCATGGAGTTGCGAGTCCGTCGAGGCCACCGCTCCATACCTATAGTTCAGTGAACCCTCGAAAGGCTCCCGAGTCCACTTTTTGAGGGCTTATCTACTAAGAGAATTGGCGGAAGCTGCCGAAACCGAAAGAGGTCCCTTCGGGATCCCGGCGCGGCGTTGCCGCGCACTGGTTGAAATCGAATGCTTTGGGGACGCGAGTTCCCTAGGCTATGCACCTGGGCCGACTTTCGAGACCCGGGCAAACTATGGAAGAACAGATCAAAGGAGCCCGGCTTGAGACCGAGGCTGGCGAGCGTGACTTCGAGCTGGGCAGGCGCGGTCGACCGCGCACGGTCCTTGTGCTTGGCGGAGGCGGAATGCGAGGTATGGCCCACGTTGGCGTACTGCGTGCACTGCGCGAGCTGGGCATCGAATACGACGCCATTGTCGCCACGAGCATCGGCTCGTTGGTGGGCGGACTGGCCGCGTCCGGCGCCGACGACAACGAGATCGAGGAGATCGTCACCGACGTCCAAAAGGGCGACTACTTCAAGCTCAACTTCCTGAAGTTCCTGCTGAAAGGAACCCGTGCGCCGTCGATGTACAGCGGCGGGACCTTCCGCGAGAACCTCAAGAACATCATGCCCGAGGGCAGCACCGAGCAGGGCAGCATCGCGCGCACCAAGATCCCGTTCTACTGCAACTCGGTCTGCCTCGAGACCGGTGGCTCCGTGTTCTGGGGAACCCGCGGCACCGAGGACGTGTCCATGGTGGACGCCGTCTACGCCTCGTGCGCCTTGCCCGGCATCTTCGAGCCCTATGAGCGCAACGAGCGGCACTACATGGACGGCGGCATCGTCGACTCCCTGCCCTTGCGTTTCGCCAAGACGCTGAAGCCCGACCTGATCATCGCCGTGGACCTGACGGTGAAGGCCACGTTCAAGGACCCCAACTACAAGAACCGCGCAACCAGCACCATGTTGCGCGCCTTCGAGATCGCCGAGGAGGTCGTGACCGAGCAGATGCTGCACATGCACGCCGACTACCGCACCGCTCTGATCCAGCCCAAGGTCGGCCACCTTCAGCGCTTCGACTTCGACGACGTGAAAGCCGTCATCAAGTTAGGCGAAGACGAGACCCGCCGCGTGCTGACCTCCCACGCCGCCACCCGGCACCTAGTCACCACCGAGGTCGTCGAGGGCCTAGCCTGTCCCGTACAGGAGCGCGACTACGTCTCGATCCGCATCGACGCGGACGCGTGCATCGGCTGCGGCCTCTGCGAGATGGTCTGCGAGACCGACGCCTTCTGGGCCGGCGCAGAAAAGGCCACCGTGCGCAAACGCAGCAACTACGAGTGCACCCGCGACCACGCCTGCGCCCGCAACTGCCCGACGGATGCGATCCACCTGGGCAACCTGTAGCGATACGGAGTCAGGGCAAAATCTGACGCCGTATCGACTAGTAGGCGTCTTCGTGCACGCCGGCGATGGCGCGGCCGGAGGGGTCGGCGTTGTTGGCGAAGGATGCATCCCAAGCGATGGCTGCCGGGGTGGAGCAGGCGACGCTCTTGCCGCCGGGCACGCAGGCTGCTGCGGAGGCACCGGGGAAGTGGCCCTCGAAGATCTCGCGAAAGAGGTAGGCCTCTTTCGTGGCGGGCGTGTTGTGGGGGAAGCGCCAGGCGGCCCGCTCGAGCTGCTCGTCGGTGACCTTGGACTCGGCGTGCTCGCGTAGGGAGTCAATCCAGGAGTAGCCTACGCCGTCGGAGAACTGTTCCTTTTGGCGCCAGAGAATCTCCTTGGGGATGGTGCCTTCGAAGGCCTCGCGCAGGATGTGCTTCTCCATGCGCGGCTTGCCGTCCTCGTCCACGCACATCTTGAGCTTGGGGTCGAAGGACATGGCCATGTCCAGGAAGTCGGCGTCCAGGAACGGCACGCGGGCCTCGACGCCCCAGGCGGCCATGGACTTGTTGGCGCGCAGGCAGTCGTACATGTGCAGGCCGTCCAGCTTGGCCACGGTCTCCTCATGGAAGGCGCGGGCATCCGGGGCCTTGTGGAAGTAGAGGTAGCCGCCGAAGATCTCGTCGGCGCCCTCGCCGGAGAGCACCATCTTGATGCCCATGGCCTTGATCTTGCGCGCGAGCAAGTACATCGGGGTCGAGGCGCGGATCGAGGTGACGTCGTAGGTCTCCAGGTGCCAGATGACCTCCTTCAACGCATCGATTCCATCTTGGACGGTGAAGAGCATGGTGTGGTGCACGGTGCCCAGCATGTCGGCGACCTTAACGGCGGCCTCCAGGTCCGGTGCGCCCTCGAGGCCGATCGCAAAGGAGTGCACCCGGGGCCACCAGGCCTCGTCCTTGCCGCCGGACTCGACGCGCGTCTTTGCGTGCTTGACCGCGCAGGCCGCCACGATGGACGAGTCCAGTCCGCCCGAGAGCAGAACGCCGTAGGGCACGTCGCACATGAGCTGACGCTCGACGGCTGCCTCCAGGGATCGGTTCAAATCGGCCGGGTCGCAGGGCTTGCCATCGACCGCTTCAAAAGGGCGCCACTTCGGCTCGAAGTAGCGCAGGGGCTGCTCCATGCCGCGGGTCCACACGTGGCCCGGGGGGAACTCTTGAAACTCGGAACAGGTGTCCGCAATGGCCTTCATTTCGGAAGCCACCCACAGGGCGCCGTGCTCATCGCGACCGTAATAGAGGGGGATCACCCCGATCGAATCGCGCCCGATGATCCAGTCCCCGGTCTCGGAATCTAGGCCGACGAAGGCGAAGATACCGTTGAGTGCGCCCAGGAACTCGTGGCCGCCTGCGATCCACATGGGCAGGATCACCTCGCAGTCCGAGTCGGTCAGCAGCTCGTATTCCGGGAAGCCCTTTTCGAGGTCCCGGTGGTTGTAGATCTCGCCATTGACCGCCAGTAGATGGCGTCCATCCTTCGAGCGCAGGGGCTGGGCACCGCTCTCGATTCCCACGATGGCAA
>JBLHWM010000320.1:0-4144 GCA_047629095.1 Planctomycetota bacterium
TTGCTGGCGGCGGTCGCTATGTGACGCGCGGCCTAGAGATCACGACGGAGCGTTCCGAAGACTGGCTCAGCCCCGACGAGACTCCGGCGGAGGCGATCTTCCTGACCCGCGATGGCGTGCGCATTGATTTCCTCGACCTCCACGAAGTCGATGAGCTCCTGCGCCGCGAAGGCACCCTGATGGAAGGGACCGAGCACGCAAACGTCGTGCGACTGCGCGACTGGATCGAACACGACGGACGTCCGATCCTTGTCTACGACTATGTCCAAGGCAAGACCCTGCGCGAGAAGATCCGCGCACTCGAGGGCATCCGCTTGAACTGGTTCCTGTCCATCGTTCGTGCGCTCCAGAAGCTCAAGGGCGAGGGACGCTTCACCTACCACGGTGACCTCAAGCCAGAGAACATCATTGTCAAGCCTTCTGGTTCGGTGGTCATGATCGACCCCGCACTGCGCGGTATGCAAGGCGTCATCACCACGACGCCCCACTACAACCCGTTGCTGCTCCAGAACACCAAGGCCGATGTCACCGGAATCGGCGTCATGCTGTACGAGATCCTCACCGGCACACTGCCCTTCGACGACGTGCCTTGGCAGTACGCCGGCTCGGAAGTTGGCGGCGAGGTCGAGCGCCTCAGCCTGTCCTACTTCCTCAGCTACCCACCGCCCCGGGAGCTGAACCCGAACACACCCGAAGCCCTCGAACGCATCGTCTACAAGTGCCTGATCGTCCCAGAATATGACCTCGAGGACCTCGAAGAAGACCTCGTCAATTTCCTCCGCAAAGGGTAGTTGACGATTGGGAGAGTAGAGCGCGGGGCATCGATTTCTGATCGGTGCCCCGCGCTTGTTTAATTCCTTCGCTAATGCCGGCGCGCATGCTTCGCTTTCGGTAAGCGTGCCCGTGCCGGTTGCGCCTATGGCTCGAGCCGCGCTAGTCCTTGAGTAGGCCCTCGAAACGCAGGGCCTCACGCAGCTCAGGTGCCTCTAGGCAACCCGTTGCGATCAGCTTGGGCTTGCGGCCGTGGGACATGGCGATGGTCGGGAAGCTGACGGCGCGCAGCTGGGTGCGCAGGCGCAGATGGGCCTGGAGCGCCGCTTCGATCTCGGGCTCGCGGAAGCGGCCGCGGAAGCCCTCGCCATCGATGCCGAGCTCCTCGGCAAGTGCAACCAGCGTATCCTCGTCCGACGGGTTGCGCGCCTCGAGGTAGTAGGCGCGCTGGATCGCCGCCAGCATCTCCCAGGCCAGGTCCACTTCGCGCGCGACGATCACCGCGCGGCAGGCGGGGTAGGTCGAGCGGCGCGGCTCGCACTGCGTCCAAAAGTCGTGGTTGAAGGACACGCCCGTCTGCTTGGCCACCGCATGCCAGGCCTGCTGGACATAGGTGCGCGTCTCCTCGTCCATGGGCTCGTCACTGTCCGGCGCGAGGCCGCCCATGACGAGCTCGGCCTCGACGTTCGGATTCAGCTCGGGCAGCACCTCGTCGAGGGCCGCCTTGAAGCCGTAGCACCAGGAGCACATCGGGTCGACCACGTACAGCAGCTTGATGCTCATGCGCCCACCACCGTCACGATCACGCGGCGCGCATGGGGCGCGGTGCGATGCTCGTACAGGTACAGGCCCTGCCAGGTTCCAAGGGCGAGCTTGCCGCCCGTCACTGGGATCGTGACCGAGGTCTCGAGCAGCGCCGAGCGCACGTGGGCGGGCATGTCGTCCGGCCCCTCGGCCGTGTGGCGAAAGAGCCGGTCGCCGTCGGGCACGGCCCGCGCGAGCCAAGACTCGAGGTCCGTGCGCACGGTGGGATCCGCGTTCTCGGTGATGACCAGCGAGGCGCTGGTGTGCATGAGGAACGCGTTGCACGTGCCGGTCTGCACGCCCGCCCTCGATACGACGTCCTCCATATCCACGGTCACTTCCTGGGTCCCACGCCCGGGAGTTTGGACGCGCAGCTCTTCTTGATGAATCATGCCAAGAGGGTACGCGAACCGAGGCGCGTGGGGTGGCTCCTATCTCACCTGCTTTGGACGGCCTTGACCAAAAGTAAACGGCCGCGACTCGGGCAGCCGATGCCGCACCTTAGAAATAGTCTGGCCTGACTTAGGAGCCGCCAAGATGGCGGCTGATTCCCCATCGCAGGACCATCAATCCAAACCAGACGGGGCTCACTTCGTGAAGCGCAGCGGCTTACTTGCCGACGAGCTCCCCCGGGCTCTTGCGGATGAGATAGAAGAGTGCGCGTTTGAGCCACGGGCAGTTGGCTCGCAAGAGGTTCGGCTTAACGAGAGATGGCCCAGCTCTCACGAATGAGAACTGGACCCCTCTTGGGCGCATGGTTGCGCGGCAACCGCTCTCTAAGCAGTCGCGGAGGACGCTCTCTAAGCAGTCGCGCGGGCGGCTTCGATGCGCTCTTCGGCCAGGCGGCCCGAGGCTGCGGGGGTCGAAATGTTGTCGCGGCGGGCGAGGTCGTAGACAGCCTTCAGGTTGTTGTAGACGCGGTCCACGCGCTCGATGGCCACGTCTTCGTTGTAGCCAGCAGGGCTGACTTCGACACCGACGTTGATGATGCCACCAGCGTTGATCACGTAGTCCGGGGCGTAGATGATGCCGCGCTCCTTGAGCATGTCGGCGTGGCGCTCTTCGAGCAGCACGTTGTTGGCGCAGCCGGCGACGGCCTTGCAGTTCAGCTCGGGAATGGTCTCATCGTTGAGGCCGGCACCGCGGGCGCAGGGTGCGTAGATGTCGCACTCGACCTTGTGGTGACCCGCGTCGGGGATGACCTCGAAGCCGTGCTCCTTGCCAAGCTTCTCCGCGTACTCGTGGTTGATGTCACAGATGATCAGCTTAGCGCCAGCCTCCTGGAGCATCAGCGCGAAGGGCAGACCGACCGCGCCGACGCCCTGCATCACGACCGTGCGGCCCGTGAAGTCGTCGGAGCCCCAGGCCTCCTCGGCCGTGGCGCGCGCGCCCTGGAAGCAGCCGCGAGCGGTGTAGGGGCTCGGGTTGCCGGAGCTGCCTTTGTCGCGGGAGAGGCCCGTGACGTACTTGGTGGTCTTCTGGACGCTCTCCAAGTCGGCGATGCCGATGTTCATGTCCTCGGCTGTGATGTACTTGCCGCCAAAGCTCTCGATAAATCGGCCCATGGCTTCGAAGAGCGCGGGGCTCTTGATCTTGGCCGGGTCGCCGATGATGACTGACTTACCGCCGCCTAGGCCGGTCTCAGCAACAGCGGACTTGTACGTCATGCCTTTCGAGAGGCGCAGCACGTCGAACAGTGCTTCGTCTTCGGAGACATAGGGTAGGAGCCGCATGCCACCCAGGGCCGGGCCCAGGGTTGTGTCATGGACGGCGATAAGTGCGTGTAGGCCGGTCTCGTCGTCGCGACAGCGCGCGACCTTCTCGTATCCGTCGACCTGAATCTCAGTGATTTCCACGGCAGCTTTTCCCTTTCGGGGATGGGGTGAATTAGGGGTGGCCTTGCGTTATGCAAGGCTCCAATGGGCGAACTAGTTTATCTGGAACCGGGAATCTTGTCGAGGTTCTACAGGCGGTGCAAATAGCGCCCGGCCACCCTAAAATGGGTTGCCGGGCGCCATGAAGCGACTTCTGAGGGCTCTAGGCCTACTCGGGAGCCTCGACCTTTTCCTCGGCCTTTTCCTCGTCGGAGCCCTCACCGGACTCGGCGCCACCCGCCACCTCTTGGGTGTTTTTGCATTCGGGGTAGCCCGCGCAGGCCAGGAACTCCTTGCCCCAGCGGCTCGTGCGCACCAACATTTCCTTGCCGCACTCCTCGCAGTCGACGCCACTTGGCTTCGGCTTCTCCTTGAGCTCCTCGGGCAGCGGCTTGGCATTGCGGCACTTAGGGAAGGCCGAGCAGGCAAGGAACGGGCCACGACGGCCGCCCTTGATGATCATGTCGCTCTCGCACTTCTCGCACGAGATGCCCGTGGGCTTCGGCACAACCTTCTTATTGTCGTCATCCACAGAAGCGGTGTTCTTGCACTTAGGGAAGCCCGTACATGCCAGGAACTTGCCGCGCTTGCCGGTGCGGATGATCATCGGCTTCTCGCACTTCTCGCAGACGTAGTCCGTCTCGATGACCTCAGCGGCGGGACGCGGCCCGTCCACAGGCATTGTGTTCTTGCAC
>JBLHWM010000321.1:0-4113 GCA_047629095.1 Planctomycetota bacterium
GCTTTCCGCGCAATGGCCACCCGGGCTCCGGCGGCTCCGCGCCCCTCGAGCTGGTCACGATGACCCAATACAGAGCTGACTTCTCCTTTGCGGCCGCCTATCCGCCCCGGATACTGAAGGGCATCTTCCCCGAGATTGTCTCCGCGGCTGGCCTGCGCCAGGAGCGCATCGCCGAGACCGAGAAGTACGCCCACGTGACCTTCTTCTTCTCGGGCGGAGTCGAGAAGCCCGTGCCCGGCGAGTCCCGCATCTTGGTGCCGAGCCCCAAGGTCGCGACCTATGACCTGAAGCCGGAGATGTCCGCGCCGGCCATCACTAAGGCGATCCTCGCATCCCTGGAACGGGGCGAGACCGACGTCTACATCATCAACTTCGCCAATGCCGACATGGTCGGCCACACGGGCCGCGTCGACGCCGCGACCAAGGCGGTAAAGACCGTGGACGACTGCCTGCGCCAGATTGTTCCCGCCGTCACCGAGCGCGGCGGCACGATCGCCATCACCGCAGACCACGGCAACGTCGAGATGATGTGGGACCGCAACTCCGATCAGCCCCACACGGCTCACACAACCAACCCCGTGCCCATCGTCTTTTGCGACGACGGGCTCATTGGCCAGAAGCTGCGCCCCATGGGCGTGCTGGCAGATGTCGCCCCGACCCTGCTTGAAATCCTGAAGCTGAAGAAGTCCAGTGGTATGGATGGCGTGACCCTCTTCAAGTCCTAGTCGACCCGGCTTCCGATTCGGTCTCATCCAACTCCGCAACATCATTCCAGACTGCCTCAAACTCGAGCGCGCACTGCTCGGCTAGCTGAGGCGAGACCGTCGCTAGAAAGTCGAGTACGTCTTGAACTGAGTTGATTTGCTTGACCATAGGGGGCCTCTAAGATGTGGGGCGTTGACGAGTACGGAGCCTCGTGCTCCGCCTCCTCTAGCAGTCGCACAGATCCGCTCCTGGTGACATTCTTCTGCCAAGAAGGTTCCTAAGGGCAATGGCGCAAGGGGACAGGCGGGCTTTCCGAGCCCCCGCAATGTGCCCCAAGCCCATGTTCGAGATGGCCCCTTGGCTGGCTCGCACGACCCAAGTACATTTGGAACCATGAAAATGCTCCTCTCGTCGTGCATCGCTCTCGCCCTCTCTGCAACCGCTTCAGCCGACACCTTCATCGTCGATAGCATTCCAGGCCCATTCACCGACTTTGAACACGTCCAGGAGGCAGTTGATTCTCCTTTGGTTTCCAGTGGTGATGTGCTCTTGGTTCGCCCGGGTATCTACCCTCGATTCTCTACCAACAAAGGGCTCACGATCCGGGGTATCGGCCCGACTCCAGATTCGGTCAGGTTTACATTGGATCTTCCTGACGGTAGTCCGGCGCAGCTCTCCTACGTGTCGTTCGACCAGTGCATCGAAAACGCCGTTCTGAGCAATGTGCAGTTTACCGACTGGATAAGGGTGGCTCGCTGCCAGGGCACCGTTCGGCTGTTAGATCTGGAGGCCCCTGAATATGGCATCGAAGATTGTGGCGATGTGCGAGTGGAGAACTCGGAGGGCACGATGCCCAGCGAAGCCGGTGTTTGGGTGTCCAACCAATCCATCGTCGAATTCCTAGGATGCGATTTCGGCCGCAGCTTGCGCGTGTCCAGCCAGAGCCGCGTCCGAGTTGCCAACACGCAGATTCGTGGAGTGCAGGGAGCTGATGTGCAGTTTGCCTTCCAGTGTTGCGGCGAAGACGGCGAGCCAGGGGTGAAAGTCTCAGGTGGATCTCTCGTACATTTAGTCGGGACCCTTGGCGATGCGATCCAGGGTGGGCGTGGTGGTTGGGGCTATGACATCCCGTCCGATGGAAGTGGGGGCGCCGCGATCGAAGCGACTCCCGGCTCGCGAGTCCGGTCATCGGGCTACGAACTCATCGGTGGTTTCGACCCCGAGCACACCCAGCAAGCTCCCGCCTTCCAAGGTCTCGCTTCGGACTTCACCATCCCGGCGATCGACGATCCCTTATTGATCCGAACCGGGAGCTTCGCGACGGGACAGTTGTCGACCTTTACGGTGCATGGTCCCGCAGACTCTTTTTACTACCTCTTTGCGGGCATAGCCAACGTGACGATCCCACTGCCGAACGTCGTGGGCTTCCTCAAGACGACCCCGATGATTCCATTGGTCATCGCGAACCTCGACGGCATCGGGCAAGCTGACTACAACTTCGTGATGCCCGCAGGCCTGCCCCTCGGGTTCCAAGTCACGGTTCAATCAGGGCTCGTTTACAGCGCCGACAACTCGACGCGCCTCACCAACCCCGCCACTGTATTCGTGGAGTAGAGCTAGCGCCGCTTGAGTTGCTTCTTGGCCCACTTGGCCCAGGCCTTGTCGAAGTCGGCGTAGTCCATTCCTAGGTGCTGCTCAAAGGCGTTCAACTGGGCCGTTAGGATCGTCGGCATGCCGATGCGACGCTGACCTTCGCCGACGCCGTGTAGGTCGCTGTTGATGGCGGCGAACTCGTCCGGATGCTCGTCCAAAAGGAAGCGCACCATGGACCACGCGATCACGTGGTCGGCAAAGCTGAGCCCGTGGGGCGAGGCCTTGCTCAGCAGGGGTTCGAGGTAGGGCTTCTTGAGCTTGCGCAGGATGCTCTTGGTCTCTTCGTTCCAGTCGTTGGTCCCGCGGCCCTGACTGTAGACCTCCTCGGATCCGCAGAAGCTCGTGAACAGCGGGGAGTGCTCGCGTTCGAGGGCATGGGCGAGCCCCTCTTGGATCCAGACAGGCGTGTCATAGGAGTTGTGCTTGAACCCCGAGAGGTAGGCGTGGGTGAGGTGGTGCAACATGTTGCCGGTCACGCCATCGTCGTCCCACATGCCGCCGTCGTTCAAGTGGAGAGCAACGGACATGGCGTCTGAGTCCTGGACCATCTGCACATTGGAGCCGTCGCCACGCAGCCCGTCCGGGCTCTCCCCATAGCGCTGGTGCTCCTTGGGCCCCGACACGAACAGCACCTCGTACTTGCCGCCCTGGCCGAGGTACGGGCCCTCGCCCATGTAGGCGTGACCGGGGTCAGAGAAGGGGATCTTGCGGCCATACTCGTTGACCTGGGGGAAGCTCTTGTCGTCGACCCGCAGGACCTCCTGTATGCGCGCGTAGAGGGCTTCGGCTCGCTCGAGGTAAGCGTGGGAGCGAGCGTAGGGTTCGAAGGCTAGGGCGCCATTGGCCAGGCTCTTGACGCCCGTGGGCTTCTTGTCGCCCTTGTCGTCCGTGCCACCTCCCTCAGCCCAGCTCATGAAGGAGATGTCCGAGAAGCCAAGCTTCACATGGGCACCCTCGATCCAGTGAATGTTGACCTTGTCGAAGAGCTTCTCCACTACGGAGGAGTCCGTCCGGGCGAAGCGAAAGTCGCCGTGATTTTCGACGTCGAGGCGCTTCATCTTGTCCTCGTCTCCGTGGCAAACGGAACAGTCCTCAGGCTCAGGCCTGCGCGTGTCGAGGGGCGCAGCGATGGGGATGAGCAGAACTGCGAGTAAGATCAGCTTCATACGGGGGCGGCCGGTTCTAGGGGTGGAGTGGGGTTGGCACAGGTTCTAGTCAGCTGGCCGCCGGGGAGCTACGGTGCAGGTTGCGAATCCTGATGCTCCCGGGCGGCTTGCGCCCTCCGCCAGCTGGTGCTGGCTTTGCACCGACCTAAAAGAAGGCTGCGTAGTGGGCTTTGGAGTCCGGGCTCGACAGCTTGACGAACCCCCAGCCATCGGGGATCTGGATCGACTTGGTGCCGATTCCGGTGACGGGGGAGAGCAGGATCGAGTACTCGGTTTCGAGGGGGGCGCCCTCGCTTGCCTGGACGTCGAGGCAACGAGCGGTCAGAAGGACGCGCTCGCCCTTGCGACTCTGGTCGACGTAGCGGATGGCGAGCTTGCCATCGTCGTCGAGGCCATCGGCGGTTCCGGTGAAGCGATCCTGGGTGGGCATCGGTGTGGATTCAACGACGGCCTCGGGCGCGACAACCACTTGAACCGGGGCAATGGGTGCTGGGATCGGTGTGACCAAAGTGGGCGGCTTACTCGGAGCAGGGATGCCGGCGGTGGTGACGATCCTGGGGATCTCGAGTTGAACTTCGGTGGCGGAGGT
>JBLHWM010000322.1:0-4108 GCA_047629095.1 Planctomycetota bacterium
AGAGACCTACATCACCAAGCCCTTCCGCATGCCCATGGGGCGCGCCCAGAAGGTGCTCGACCTGATGAAGTACTACGGTGAGTTTGCCTTGACCGTGATTAAGCCCGATGCGGAGCCCTCGGCGAATCCGCCGGGACTCGGTGAGGTCGAGGCCATCGTGCTCGCGGGCTGGGACATTGAAAACTACGGCGACCTGCGCAAGTGGCCGCCAGCAGCGATCCAGCCCACGCCCGTCGGCGACAGGCTGCTGATCACTTGCCAGGCCGACCTGATGTACGACGTCGAGGACTTCATCAACCTCTTCATGGCGGACGTGCCGCAGATCGAAATCGAAGCCAAGATCATCGAGGTCAACGAGACCGATGAGCTCTACGTCGGCATCTCCCCGAACGGCACGAATCCGATCTTCGACTTCCCCGACAACACGTTCGTGGACAGCCTCGACTACACCCTGCCCAGCGCGGCCACGGCCAGCGAGGCGCTGCTCACGGTCTCGGGTATCCACAACGGACTCACGTTCAATGCCGTGCTTGAGGCGGTCGCCTCCCTCGAGAATGTCTCCGTGGACTCGCGTCCTAAGATCGCGGTTCGCGAGGGCGGCGTCGCCAGTATCGAAGCGGTGCAGGACGTTCCCTACTATGGCTTCTCTGGAATCAGCGGCTCCTCGAGCAACTTCAACGCGACCTTGAGCTTCAAGGAGGTCGGCATCAAGTTGTATGTGTCGCCGCGCATCGTTGGCTCGAAGACGATCGCTCTCTTTGTGGAGGTCGAGTCATCGACCGAGAGCGGCAGCCTGGTCACCTTCGTGACCGACTCGGGCGGCACCCTCTCTACGCCTAAGATCACCAAGCAGGTCGCCAAGACGACCGTGTATCTCGAACCTGGCCAGGCGGTCATCATCGGTGGCCTAACCACAGAGAAGACCGTCGATACCGTGCGCAAAGTTCCCCTGTTGGGGGATATCCCCCTGTTGGGCGCTCTCTTCCGCTCTACCGGCACTCGGAAAGTGCGCTCGCATACTCTGTTTTACATCTCGCCGCGTATCCTTCAGGGCATCGACCGCAGCTACAATCTGTAGTTCGCCTTTCCCGTCAAAGTTGGAATAGGCCTAAGCCGCCGTCGTCCTTGAGCCATGCGGATCCTTAGAACAGCCCAGAACAGTCAGATCACCGGTGCGGACTCGCGCCGTGGTGCGGCCTTGATGCTTGCGATCTTGGTGCTCTTTGCGCTGATCATGATCGTCTTCCAGATCGCGATGAACGCGGGTACCGACCGGCGCGTCGCACGCAACGATAGGCAGATCACCAAGTTCGATCTAGCCATCGAGTCGGTGCTGCTGCAGGTCTTCGAGGATCTCACCGAAGACGCGGCCGCCAGTCAAAGTGCAGATGCGGGGGATGCCGCCGGCGGCTTTCCTGCGCCAGGTGCAGATCCGGGCGGTGAGGGCGGTGATGCAGGCGCATCGGGCCCCACGGACTCGCGCAAGGACGAGTGGGCTCGGCCCCAGCGCACGGAGATCAACGGCGTGTCCCTGCGCATCCTGATTCAAGACGAGGACAGCAAGCTCAACGTGTTGACGATGCTGACCGAGGACAGGGACGAAGCCGACAAGGCCTTTGACCGTGTGGTGCGCGTTCTGGATCTCTGTCGCGAGTCCACGACCGAAGACATCGACGGTGGTGAAGCGCGGAGCATGGCCGAGGGCATGCGCGAGTTCCTCCAGAGTCGAGATAGCACCGTCCTGCCTGTACCCTCGCTGCTTACGGACGAGGATTCGGAAAGCGATATCGGCATGCCCCTGACCCTGCGCGAATTCATCGTGCTGGACAGCTTCGAGGGCAAGCACTTCCGCGACTACCGCGACTCCGACGGAGCCGTGGTGCACTCCATCGCTTCGTTCCTGACGATCTCGACCTCCCTCTCGACCTATCAAGAATTCAGGGACGACATCCAAGAGGCCAGCCAGCAGACCGGCGCGAATGTCGGTGTGGCCGACACGGGCGGAATCGATGCGGGCAACGAGGGCGAGGCCGGCTCCGATGAGCCGGGATCGGACGGAAACGATCCCACTGGGAACGGAGATGTTGCCGGGAACGCCGGCTTGAACAGTGCTGGCGGCGGCAACGCTGGCTACGGGGTCAATGTGAACACGGCACCCAACGCGGTGCTGCACGCGCTGATGGATCGCAACGAGATCTCCTGGACCTTCCTCGACGACCTGATCGCTTACCGCAACGAAGAGGAAGAGACCGAGCCTGGTCTGGAGGAGACCGATCCCGTCTACGACGAGTACGGCCAAGAGGTGCTCGAGCGCAAGATCTTCGACAGCCTCGATGAGCTTGAAGAGGTCTACAGCTGGGACACGAATGAGCCGGGCCTTCGGGACGAGTTCCTGAGCCACCTGACGGTCCAAAGCAACGTCTTCTCGATCTTCGTGACGGCGCGCTTCTCCACGGCCGCGGATGGCGGCAACCA
This sequence comes from Planctomycetota bacterium, assembly GCA_047629095.1. Classification (GTDB taxonomy): domain Bacteria; phylum Planctomycetota; class UBA1135; order UBA1135; genus CALBMX01. The sequence continues at coordinate 2,476 of JBLHWM010000322.1, forward strand.
AAGCGACATGAGCCGCGAGGCCCAAGAGCGGGCCGAAGAGCTGGGTACGGATCTAACGCGCACGGTGCGCTGCTTGGTCTGGCGCCACCAGAGCGGAGAGGAATTCGTCATGGTGCCCCTGGAGCGCTGGGAGGTGCTCGACTACCGGCCCTACGAAGTACTCGACTTTCCCGACGAGGAGCGGTGAGCGACAAGCTGCGGGTGCTGGTCTTCCACCACCTTTTCGCGGCGGTGTGCGAGGAGATGGGGGAGGCGCTGCTGCGCTCTGCATTCTCCGCGAACATCAAGGAGCGCCGGGATTTCTCCTGCGCGCTGTTCGACGCCACGGGCCAGATGGTCGCCCAGGCCGCGCACCTGCCGGTGCACCTGGGCTCGACACCGCTATCGGTTCGCGCAGCCATGGAGTTGGGCCCCTTTGAACGCGGAGACACGGTCGTGCTCAACGATCCCTACGCCGGCGGCACGCACCTGCCCGACATCACCCTGGTCACGCCGGTCTTCTTCCCCGGCCGCACGCAGCCGGACTTCTTCGTGGCCGGCCGCGCCCACCACGCGGACGTGGGCGGCACCCATCCCGGCTCCATGGGACCGAGCGTCGACATCCACGGCGAGGGCCTGCGCATCCCGCCCGTGTTCCTCGTCAAGGCCGGCGTTCTCAACGACACATTGATGCAGCTGGTTCGCGCGAACATGCGTGTTCCCGCCGAGCGCGAGGGCGACCTCTTGGCCCAGCTCTCCGCGAACCACGTGGGCGCCAAGCGCATGCAAGAGCTCGCCGTTCGCCACGGCCGCGGCGAGCTGGTCAAGCAGTCGGGCGCCCTGCTGGACTGGACGGCCGCCCTGGTTCAGGACGTACTGCGGGAGCTGGCGCCGGATTCGAAAACCGTGCGATTGCGCTTCGAGGACGAGCTCGAAAACCAAGACGGCAGCTCCATGCCCTTGGGACTGGAGATTCGCGTCGCGGGTGGTCGCATCACCTTCGACTGGACCGCGATAGCTGAGTCCATGGCGGGCTCGGCGAACGCGCCCCGGGCCGTGACCCTGTCGGCGGTCTTCTACGTGCTGCGTCTGTTGCTGCCCCCGGGCACGCCGACGAACGACGGCATCCTGCGCCGCGTCGACGTGCTGACGACCCCTGGCAGCCTGGCGGACGCGAGCTACCCGTCCGCGGTCTCGGCGGGCAATGTCGAGACCAGCCAGCGCCTAGTGGACCTGGCCCTGGGCGCATTGAGCAAGGCGCCGGGCCTTGGCGAGCGCATACCGGCGGCCTCGGCGGGCACCATGAGCAACCTGACCTTCGGCGCCACGGGCCCGGACTCCTTCGCGCACTACGAGACCATCGCCGGGGGCGCGGGCGCGTCGGTGGTCGGGTCGGGTGCCCACGCGGTGCAGACCCACATGACCAACACGCGCAACACGCCGATCGAAGCCCTCGAGGTGCAAGATCCGGTGCGCATCGTCGCCTACACCGTGCGTCGTGGCTCCGGTGGCAAGGGTGGTGAGTCTGGGGGAGACGGACTGGTGCGCCGGCTGCGCTTCCTGGTTCCAGCGCGCCTGTCCTGGGTCTCCCAGCGCGGTCATCGCGGGCCCTGGGGCCTGTCGGGTGGCCTGGGTGGCAAGCCCGGAGGTGCGC
>JBLHWM010000323.1:0-4105 GCA_047629095.1 Planctomycetota bacterium
ACCGAGGGCTACGAGGCGGCTTGTCACGAGCTTGAGGTCGCCCTTGAGGGACTCGCCGTTCTTCCGGTGGAGCTGCGCCCTACCGTCGAGAAGGTCGTCAAACTCCAAGCCATTGCCCGCCATTTGGTCAGCGCCGATTTGGTCCAGACAGGAAAGGGACTGATGAAAGTTCGCGCCGCACGCACAGCAATCGGGCGTAATCCCCAGGCGAACCTGGCGGTCTTCGGATCGACCGGAGTGGACTGCAATATCAGGGGCTAAAGAGAGGCTTCGCCTCATGTGCCCAGTTGCGGGCCGGCCGACTTAGCGTGGGCCTTGACGACTCTTTCCCCGCAGTTTAAGCGGAGTCGTCTCTAGCAGACAAGGGAGGGCCCTTGCGCAATTTCGGCCGCAGCCTTGCCGCGCCGAAAAGACCCTGTCTCCTAGTGACCTTTCCGATCGGCAACTAGAGCGAAGTCGATTCGGTGAGCTGTCGAAGTCCGCCGTCTAGGTAGACAAACAGATCCACTTCGATGCCGCAGTCCTCGCGGATCTCGCGTTCGATATCTCGTGCACGCCAGTTGGTACAAATCAGGATTCGGTCAACGGGGTGGTCGGCGAGGTACTCGGGCGAGCGAATCTCTTGACCCGTGCCCGGAACGAACCCGCCTGTTTTGCGCGCGTCCGAGTCGATCACCGTGGAGACCAAACTCGCGTCGATGCCGAACATGTTGATCAGCGCTGCACCCTTTCCGGTGCCTCCCCAGAGGGCGACACGGGAGCCATCGTTCTTCCAGGCTGTAAGGGTCTCGCGAACGCTCACCAGCTGCTCGGCGATGCTGACTTTGAACCGTGCAGCTTGCATCCGAACGGCCAACTGCAAGGGCTTCGGCTTGGGGCGGGCGACGATCGTGACCACCTCATCTTGGAAGCGGGGGCGCACGTCGAGAACCTCGAAGCCGGCCCGCTCGAACATGGTTTGGAACGAGTTCAGAGTGAAGTTGGAGACGTGCTCGTAGAGGAAGTCGTTGACGCGATTTTGCTTCATCGCCTTTTCGATCAAAGGAACCTCGGCGAAGAACAGGGGTGTGAGCCCCGCCTCGCAGCAAGCGATCGCGATGTCCTCGAGGAAGTCGAGTGGGTTGGCCAAGTGCTCGATGACGTGACGGCAGATGATGGCGTCGGCCTCGAGTGAGTACAGCCGCGATCCTTGGAAGTACTCGGGATAGGCCTCGACACCATTGGCCCGAGCGCGTTCGGCGTCGGGCCCCGGCTCAAAGCCGATGCAGTGATTTCCATAGCGGGCAAGGCGCTGAAGGAAGAGCCCTTCCCCGCACCCGATCTCCACTAGTCGCTTGTCCTTGAGGTCGTACTCTTCGGCCCACTCGGTGGCGAGCTCGTCCTGGTAGAGCTTCCACGACGCGCCTTCGTTGTAGACCAGGTTTGAGCCAGTGCGGTAGGGGATGTTCTCGTAGTCGAACTCCGTGTGGAAGACATGCCCGCAGCTTGCGCATTGACGAACGTCCATGACCAAGCCCTGCATCTTGCGCGCCTCGATCTCCGAGCGCGGTAGCCCGAGCACGGAGAGGGGCATGTTGTCCCATCTGGAGATGGCGTAGTTGTACACGGACTTGCACGCAAGGCAAGCCTGCTTCGTTGCCGGCGGCGCCATTAGCTCAGCGATGGCCCTTGGCGGCGTTTGGGGGACATCCACATTCGGGAGCGCTGCGCTCGGCTGCTGCGGATCTGATACGACTTGCTCTTCGCGACTCTGCTTGGGCTGGCTTTGAGATTTCATGGCTACGTCGGTTGTCTAGGTGTGGAGTCGTGCGGATTAGGCAGAGAGGATTCGGGGTGCTTGCCCTGCTTCGATGTACACAGGCGGAAGGTCTTTTCGTCCACGCGGACCCTGCTCGCGCATCCATGTGACGGCGGCGTCAAAGTGGGCGGACATGTCGGGGTCGGCGAGTCCCATGAGGACTTGTTGGGGCGTGCCGAGTTGGTCGCGAATACTCTGGCGCAGACCAGCGTCCCGGATCAGGCGCTTCGCAGCGGCGACGTACCCTTGGTAGTTGTGGGCGATCAGGAAATCCGGCAGGCCCAGCTTGCGCAGGATCGCCGCACCGAAGCGGCTGCGCGCCTGTTGCCCCTCAAGGGTGACCACGGGCACGCCGTGGACGAGAGCCTCCACGAGAGAGTTGAACCCGCCAAAGGGATAGGAGTCCAAGTACAGGTCGGCATCCGCCATGGAGGTGACGAGGTCTCTGCGGGGAATGCCACAGGTTAGATCGACCTCGCCATCGGTGAGCAGCTCTCCAATGGCACCGGATCGATGCGAGGCCTCGGAGGGGGACATGTTGCTGAAGAAAGTTAGGCTGGTATTCGACTCGCCTTTCTGCACCGCGTTCCATGCTGTGAGCAGTTCCGTGCCGAGTTTGTTCTTGGAAGCCGTAGCGCAGATGCGTATCTGTTCGTCGTCCACGGGCCTGACGCGAGAGGTCTCGGGAATCGGTGGAGGTGTCGTGCTGACTCCAAGTCCAGGCAGCAAGACGAGGCGCTCGGTGTAGTCTGAACCAGTGCTCGCTTCGGGCTCCACGTCGCGCCCACCGACGAAGTAGTCCATGTTGCGCAGGCCGCTGGTTACCGGGAAGCCGTAGCCGGTTGCCTGGACCCGAGCCAAGCGCTCGGAAGCCATCCAGGAGCTCGGGTTGACGGGAACGATCTCCGGGTGGAATGCGAAGTCAATTCCAAGGCCACGCAGTTCGCGGCAGATCAGGGCGACGTCGGTGAGGGAGTCTTGCTCACTGTGGAAGATGTCAGTGGTCACGTCCTCCCAGTCTGTCGCGGGAAGCGTGTGCCCGCGGAGCAGCTCTCGATAGATGCGAACGGCGCGGCTACCGGAGTCGCGCATACCATTGGTCAGGGGCGACATGCAGCGATGGATGACGTGCTCGTCAAACCAGTTCGGGCAAACCACGATGGACTCGACGCCGCGGAGGCTGTCGAACTCTTCGGTGGCCGTTCGTTTGGCTTGCGGCTCAGGGAGGAAGCGCTCTAAGTAGCCGCGCATTTGGCGGCCGTGGATGACCTCGGTGATGGAGCGTTGGGAGGTGTCGGACCAGTAGGGGCTAGTGAACGCGGTGGTCGCCTGCCGCGGAGTCGCGGGCAGGGGAGTGGCGGGCGCCGGGTGGCTCAAGAACTGGGCGAGGGACGCGCTCTGGTTGCGCTCGACATCCGGCCTTGCGACGGGAGTCGGGGACATGACGTGGACCGTCAGCAGCCAGTTGTTGAAGGCGGGCAAGACACGGGCATCGAGCACCTTGACAAGGGCGCGGTAGTCGATCGGGGTGCGGCCGTCGTTGCTCACACAGAAGCGGCCGAGCTGAAGCGCCTGTGACTTAAAGGACATGCCGGCGAGCCGCTTTGGATCGAGGGCCTCGGGATTGCGGTCGAGGATCCCAGAGCCGCAAAGGTCCAGCAGGTCGGCGTGGGTCATCAGGTTGGGAAACTCGAAGAGGCCCAGCGCATTGGGCAGGACGAGCCGCTTCCAGTGCTCGGTCTCGGTACCCTCCGCTAATAGAAGGCCGCGTAGGGCGTCGTCAATGATCTCGTGGATCGTCCGGCGAATCTCCAGCTCCTCGGGCAGGGCATCGCGCTCTAGATTATCGAGGGCCGGCCCGACGATCTGATTCGCCAGGTCGAGGGCAACGTCCGCGTCACTTTGAAGGATAGCGTCCTGGAGCTTGCCAGCCAGAAGGGCAGCCTGCTGGATCTGAAGGATCCTTGTTTGGTGCATGAGCTCGCCGGAGGAGGGCCCAGGGGCGGCGCAATCGATTGCAGGAGAGGGTTGAGGCATAAGAGGGATGGCTTGCTAGGGCTGGTTCGGTACAAGCAAGCGTATCGAGTGAATCCACGGGCAACATGTGTAGGAAAACGCTACATGTGGAAAATTCTCACCATCGCGACAGGGGGGTCAAATCAACGTTTCCGCACTCAGGTGGGCGTTTTTGGGCATGGGAGGGCACCTGGACGGGATTGTAGGCCCCAAAAACGGGAGATGGCACATGCCGTGCTATCAGGCTTTTCGAGGCGGCGTCCGATAGGTGTCCTGTCCGGAACTACCGGG
>JBLHWM010000324.1:0-4097 GCA_047629095.1 Planctomycetota bacterium
AGGAGCGAAGCCTGGAGTTGGTCGCCCCGGCTCCAGCGGTAGTTGCCCGGCGCGTCGATGCGCCAGAGATCGACCTTGCCCCAGACGGGCTCGTTCGTTTGAAGCGAAAGAAACTGTAGCTCCAGACTGCATTGGCCTGATTCGAGAACGTCCCTGGAGGCCTTGTGGGCATCCGGTTGGTGAGCTGGGTCAGCCGGCTGCATCACAAGGACGTCTGCGTCGACCTCTTGGCGAGCGGGGTCGGTAGATTTCGCAAGTGCAAGCTGCTTGCTGCGCTCCGCCTCGACGTCCACGGAGAGGGCTGCCGGCATGAGGCGGTCGTGTCCGGTAGGGCCAGTTTCCAGGGCGAGCCACGCCAAGCCCAGGGCTACGAGTAGACCGAGAAGGAGAAGGTAGCGCATGGGGGTTCAACGAGAAACAACGGCTCAGGTTCAAAGCCTGCCTTTCATTTCGCCTAGCGGCTCGATTGAGTTCTATTCGCCACGCGTCTTGATGGCAAGAATCGGCCCACGGTCGAGTCGATCCATGATCCCCGTAATAACCATCTCCAGGTAGACGAGCCAGAGCACGCCCGAGGCTAGAAGGCAGAAGAACCCTAGACCCGTAGATGACCTGCCTAGAAACATGGAGGACATGAGGGTGAAGGCAGCCAGGCTGAGCACGGTCCGGCGATTGTCGTGATGTTGCCTAGCCGCCGGGGGCAATCTCACTCCATCGAGCAGGCTCGAGCTTCCCATCGCGGCGCCCAGCGGAGGCTTTAGAACGACCTCGATTCGGCGGAAGGTACCGAGTCCCTCACGTTTTGATTCCCGGGCCCCAATTTTCTCGGCCTTGAGGATCGTCATGACGCCCTCCACAAACTGGGTCGCCTCCTGGAGGCGCAGGGGATATTCCACGAGCCATTTACCGGTCCACTGCTCGGCAATGAGTGCCAGCGCACTGGTTGCAATACGCTGACGCCGATACGCGGGGAGCACAAAGATGGCCTGCAATACCCAGTGATCTTCCCCCTCGGTCATGCTTGTGCAGAGGAAGCCCACTTCATTGGGACCGAACAGGATCTTGTGCAGTTCGAAGGTTACGCCTTCAGTCCCCGCTTCTAGGCAGGCCAAGCTCGCATGCCCATCTGGTTCAGTTGGTCTGCCCACGTAGTGCCCGACTTCGCGATTGTACGTATCAAAGAAAGATGCGAGTTCTGCCTCGCTACCTGTTTCGAGCCTGCTCAATTTAATCAAATCAACCATATGCCAAAATGGGCCTCCCGAGCCCATTGGATTACCGATAAGCCTAATCTCCAGGGGGCCTGCTTCCTAGCACTCACTCTCCGTAAGCAGCCCACAAAATGAGAGCTCCCCCTAGAACAAAGCCATCGTTGATCGTGACCACGTTCCGACCAGTGCAGGTGGGCTCCATGAGCCAAGCCGAGTAGACGTTGTGGGGCCGGCCTGCTAGGACCAACCCTCGCAGGCGGCACCAAAGCGCGCCTTCAGGGCGGCGATCTCGTCTTTGTACATACCACCCAAGAACTCCGCCGCAAAGGCGGGCATGTCCCCGGTGGTTCCGCGCGTCTTGGCGACGCCGTGATTCTTAGTCACAGGCAGGATGCGCTTCTTTACTAGGAAGTCCTTGGGATGCACTTCATCCGAGACACCCAAGTGGCGAAACACGTCCAGCAAGAGCTCCCAGGGGCGCGTCTTCAGGTCGTCAAAGAAGCCGACGAAGAGCTGTTCCTTGGGGAAGCACTGGTCCCAGTTCGCGAGCATCTCCGTGTACCGCGTGCGCGCAGTGGAGTGCTCCGATTGGAAATACTCGAGGTAGGCATCTTCCGGCACATCCTTAGCCGTGAGTCCCTGAAAAGTCGCCAGTTCCATGACCGCACCCGACCAGGCTCGGGCCACCGGATTGCGCAGCATCAGCAGCAGCTTGAGCTCGGGATTGTGCCCGTGGATCTCCTGGACCGTCTCCAGGGGCAGGTGCCCATAGGCCGGAGTGATCTCTCCCGCAACGCGCCCATTGGATGCGAGGAACTTGGCCTTGTAGAGGCTCAGCAGGATGCGCGGCTTGCGGTTGAAGTAGTGCAGCTCCTTGCGCTTAGGCAGGAAGATCTCGGGGTGCTTTGCGAGGTTCGCGTGCAGCCAAGTCGTCCCGGCCTTTTGAGCGCCGATGCCAAGGAAGTCCGGGAACTTGCCAATCATGTGGCACCTCGAAATCCCAAGGCTTTCACCAGGCTTCGGGAGAGGGGGATCCCGCACGCCTGGGCGGTGGGATCAAGGGCATTGGGATGTGCTGACAAGTCGTGAACCATGGCGGACATGTTAGCGGAGACGGTGCTAGGATGGTTGCAGGAAGCCGCGCTTCCCAAGGCCTTGCCCAAACGGCCCCGACTTCACTCCCCACCCCCGCGCAATGCCCTCCTCGACTCCATCTGATCTGCACTCCGGCAGTGGCCAGGACACTGGCCCCGACAGCCCGAATCGATGCGTCGTCATCTCGGGCATGCACCGCTCGGGAACTTCGGTACTCGCGAACCTACTGCAGGCCATGGGCATCTCCGTGGGCAGCCGCTTGATGGAGGCCACCGAGTTCAATGCCAAGGGCTACTTCGAAGACCTCGACTTCCAAGAGCTGCACGAGTCGATCATCGATGCGAGCCACCACGGCTTCCTCCACAGGGACCTCAAGGGCCGCACCCTAGAGATCACAGCTGACCATATGGACCGGGCTAGGCAGCTCATCGGGCGCCGCCAAGACCTCCCCCTCTGGGGTTGGAAAGATCCTCGCAGCTCACTGTTCTTGGACATGTGGCACGAGGTCCTGCCCGGCGCTGTCTTTGTCTTCATCTACCGCGATCCCGCGCAAGTGACCAACTCCCTGCGTCGCCGCGAGGACCCCGAGTTGGTTGTGAATGTGCCTGGGATCTCTTTGTTCGATCCCCTACTCCGCAAGCTCGGCGTGGACCGCTTTCGCACCGAACGCGCCGTGGACATGTGGACCTACTACAACCGACACATCGTGCGCTTTGTCCGTGCGAATCCTGAGCGCTGCCTGCTGGTCAACGTGGCTAACCTAGTTGAGTCCTTCCCCGCGATGACCAAATGTATGCAGGACGCGTGGCGCTTGCCGGTTCACGGGATCGACCCCACGGAAGTCTTCGACCAAGCTCTGATGCAAGGCCAAGGTCCGGATGACCTGCGCCAACTCTGCGATACCAAGCCCGAGGTCGCCGCCCTCTTTGCCGAGCTCGAGAGCCTCTCAATCAAAATCCCATGACCTCAATCTTCCTGCGACTCGCGCGCCCGCTGCGACGCTCGTTCTGGACGCGCCTTCGGATCGTGCTCAGCTCCCGGGGCCACGGCGCATTCGAAGGGGACTACGCCACTTGGCTCGGATCCCGGGCGCAGCTCACCGACGAGGATCTGCGCTACATGGAGACGCAGCCGGACACGTGGACCCGCCAGCCTCGGGTCCTGGTCTTCGCGGAGCCGGAGCTCTTGCCAGGCGAGCTCGCAGCTCTCAAACAGAATCTCCAGCGACAGCCCTATCCCCACTGGAAGCTGCTCACGGTCGCCCCCCAACAAGCGGTCGAGGTCCTTGGAGCCATGGAACGCGAGCCGCGGGACCTCGTCATCTTCGCAAGCCGCGGTATGGTCTTCCCCCAGCGAGCGCTCTTCTGCTTCGCCGCCGCCTTCGCTAGGAAGCGAGCCCCCTTGGTGGCCTACGGCGACGAGGATCGAATCAACTCCCAAGGCCTGCGAACACGACCGCAGTTCAAGCCCGACTGGTCCCCCGAGTCCTTCGAACATAGGGACTACATCAGCTCATCCTGCGCCATCTCGGCCGACTGGCTCGCTGGCCGCAAACCCGGAACTTTGCTCGCACAAGTCCTTGCCAAGCTCGTGACCCAAGACAACGTGGCAGCTCCCCGTCATATCCCCCAGGTCCTAGTCAGCCGGTTGGAGCCGTCCACAACCACCGAAGCCGCCGAGGCCAAGCGCCCACCGCGTAAGCTCTCCGAATCCCCACCCTCGGTGACCATCCTGATCCCGACCCGGGACCGACCCGCAGATCTCAAGACCTGTGTCGAATCCCTGCTCGAG
>JBLHWM010000325.1:0-4095 GCA_047629095.1 Planctomycetota bacterium
CGCAGCTGCCGAATCCCAGCACGTGCAGCTCGATCTCGCGACTCCTTTCCTAGACGCCATGTCCGCCGGATCACGAGGCGAGGTGCAGTTCGAGATCGACGCGGGCTACCTAGTCGGAGGCATGTTCCAAGCCGATGACTTTCGAGCGAATGACCAGCTTACCGGCGCGGTCAACGTGGGGGACGCCGCGCGAATTCTCGTTGCCGCAGACGAGGATCAAATCGAGCGTGCAAGGTCGTTCTTCCTGGGCGAACAAGTCGATCCAACGGACGCTGAGCGAGGGATCGCAAACGGCCTCGCCTACCGCTTCCTCACCCCGGACCAGGTGCCCGGCGAGTTGGCAGGTGCAGACGCCTTGATCTCCTTCGACCTGTCCCCCGACGACCTCCCCGCGGACCGTCTGCGCTCCTTCGTCGAGTCCGGCGGAGGCTGGTTCGCCATGGGTGGATGGGGCCTGCTCGCGGACCGCAATGTGCACATTGGACCTGGCCCACGGTCTCTATTGCCCTTGGGCCTAGACGAGGACGCGCCCCTGCGGGATGTGATTTTAGCCGTGGATGGATCCGGCTCGATGCAGGGCGAGCCCTTTGAGGTCGTGCGACGCGGCGCCCTGGAGTTGGTCAATGCCGCACCGGCCACGGACGAGGTGCGGCTAGTCTTCTTTACGAACGGCTTAGGTGTCGAGAGCCGTATTCGCCCGGCCTTTGCGGGGGACGCCAACGACACCCTGTCCGGGGCCGAGATTATGCGCCGCGCCAAGGAGGCCGAGGCGGACCTCGCCGTGCTCATGAGCACCCAGGTGCCCGGCGGCAACACCTATGTGGTCGGTGCCATGCGTGAGCTCGTCAGCCTGCGCGAGGGCAGCGGCCGCGATGCCCTGGTGCTGTTGCTCACGGACGGCCAAGAGACGCGGCTTCGAAAGAACGACGACACGGAGCCCGAGAGCCAGCGGATAGGAGCGAGCAACGTTGCCCTCGAACTCATCCAAGAGCGTGCGCGCCTAGTGGTCATCGGCGTGGGCGCCATGGAGGACGGCGGCGATCCGGACCTCTTCCTCAAGGCACTGCTGCAGCCCGGCGAGTCCGTTGTGCGCTGTGGATTGGAGGATGGGGACGAACATGTCCTAGGCGAGCTACTGCGCCAGGAGGTCAACCGCGAGCGCATCTGGGAGGGTGGCTTTGGCGTGGCGCGGCTCGGCACGCCAGGCAGCTTTGAGCTGCAGCTCTTGCCCGACATCGATGGACAAGAGCTCCCGGGCATCGCGCGCATGGGGCGCTACTCGCTCAAGCCCAACGCGATGCTGCTGGCCGCCGCCGGGGGCACGAAACCACTGCTTGCGGCAACGCGCCGCCAGCGCGGCCGCACCGCAGCACTCGCCACCCTGCCCATGTCCCCATGGGCACCGGATTGGCTCGACGCTGGAAACCTCGAAGCGCTGCTGACCTGGATCGCCGACCGTCCCCGGGAGCGTGGGCCTAAGGTAATGGTGGAGTCTGGGGGTAGCGGCGATGCGCGGATCGTGCTGGACGGCATGGGCGGAATGGGTGGAATGGGTGGGACAGGCGCCGAGCCTCCGGTGAGCGGGTACGACCTGGAGATTCGGGTCACGTCACTTGGGCAGCGTGGGCGCTTTGCCCCGCGCCTCGGGGCCGCGCCCCTGGCAAAAGTGCGGGCTTCCCTGCTGGCGGGCGCTCCCGGCTGGGCTGGCCAGCGCCATGGGGCCGCGCTCCCCGCACGGGCCGCCGATGCCCTCGCCGCGGGGGCCTCGCTTGAGGTCCAGGTGCTAAATCCAAGGCCCGAAACCGGGGCTCCAGTTCTTTTCACCCTGGCGCTGAAGGCTCCCGATGGAGCCGGCGAGGGAGCACCGGAGAGGCCCCGATTGCGCCTCGGAAACCTAGCTGGGACGGCCCAGAACCGCAATCCAATGGCTACCCTCACACCTCCAAGGCCAAGCCCCCCAGGGCGGCCCCATCCCCTTGCTGCGTGGGCCCTTGGTGCGGGACTCGCCCTAGTCTTCTTAGGTGGGCTTAAGGCTTTTGGCCCAACGGGCCGATAGTTCGCACAGGCGACCTGTCTGTGGTGACCTGGAGTCCCCACGGGAATGGCGCTTCCCCTAAGAGAATTGACGAGGAGCTGGGCCGTAAGGCTCAGGCAGTAACATGAAAGCACAGTTTCTAATCGCCCTATTGGGCATGGCTTGTTTCGGATCCGCGAGCTGCGTGACAACACGCATTCAGAAAAACGAAGGCCAACCACGCTTGGAGAGCGACTGGATTCTCCCGTCGCGAACCCTCCACGATGACATCGAAGCCCGCGCGGATATCCTGCCCTGGACCCACGGCAGGGATCGCATCGATTTGATCACCTGGTTCGCCAGTGTCGGCGAGCCCGCCTACGACAAGCTGCTCGGCTTCCTCGAGGACGATCGTCCCGCCGTCGTAACGACGGCCATGGCCGCCTTGGGTGCCACGGGAGACTCGCGCCTCGTGCCGTACATTCGCGATGCCGAGAAGCCCACCTGGGAAGGCACGCTTTTACTCGAGTCCGCCCGCACGCGCGTTCGCCTTGGGGATTGGCATGCGATGCCGACCTTGATCAGTGGACTGGAGAGCGACGAGGTCTTCGTGCGCGGTCTCTGCGCCCAGAGCCTCTACCAAGCGACGAAAGAGAACCTCGGTTTTGATGCCCATGGCTCGCTACCCGAACGAGAGGCAGCCGTCTCCCGCTGGCGGACTTGGTGGGACAATCGCGAAGGCGACGAGCTGCTCGCCCAGAACTAGCAGGCCGTTTTCCTGGCGGACTGCAAGCGCTACTACAACTCAGACTCGAGATAGAGTCGCCTCAAGAGCCGCTGAAAACGCGGCTCTTTTTGTAGGCAGGCAAAGTCCTCGTCGGCGTCCAAGTGGGGGGCGTCGTCGTAGCCTAGCTCGATGGCGAGTTCAAGGGCGTCCATGGCCTCCACGAGCAGCCCCGAGAGGGCCAGGGAGCAGGCGTGGTTGTAGTGCACGAGGTCACTATCAGGCATTGCCTTGACCAGCAGCTGATCGACGGCTAACCCCTCTTCGAGGCGACCGAGTTGGGTCAAGAGGTGAGCGAGCTCCGAGAGGGCTTCCAGGTTCTCCGGATGGCGCGAGGTCTCGCGCCGGTAGAAGTCGGCCAGGAATTCCTTACCGAGGCGATCGATGCGCTTCCGGGTTCCTGGGTCGAGTGGGAGATGGGATGACATGGCACCCAATTTAGACCAAGTCGCCTGGATTTCCAGTGTGTGCTGCCCCTAAACCTTCCTTTACAGGGGGCTTCGGTGTAGTTCTGGAGGCGGGAATCAACTATAGAAGGGTCTCCGCTCGGCTCTAATCAACTGCTTCGTGCCCATTTCATGAAAATCAACTTCTGCGATATCTGCAACGAGTCCGTCCCTCAATCCCAGCTTGACAAGGGCCAGGCCTTGGTTCGCAAGGGGCGCGTGATCTGTGCAGTCTGTGAGGGCGCCATGCACTCGGACCCCGCCGGGGAGACTCAATCGGACCGAGCCTCGGATACCAAAATCTCTGGTTCGGAGAGGACTCTGATGCCCGACGCCGGCGCGACCCAGGTCGAGGCCCGCTCCATGGCACCTGCGGCCTATCCAAAGGACAGCAGCGGTGGCCTTGTGGCTGGCTTCTTGGCGGCGGTCTCTGTGGTGTTGGTGGCCGTGGTTGCCGTAATGCTGATCGATCGCATCGAAGAGCTGGACGGCTCCATCGAGGACAAGCTCAGCGATTTTCGCCGCGACCTCGGCAACACGGAGGGCCGCCTCGTCGAGCGATTCAACGATGCCCAGGCCGCCTATTTGGTCAGCTCCAGTGGGCTCTCCTCAGACATAGGCTCATTAAAGGAGGCGCGTCTCGAGGACAACCGCCTGCTGCGGGAGCGTCTGGACGAGACCGTGCGTGGTGTGGAGAACCTGCGCGAGCGCATGGGCGCGATGGCCCTGACTGAGCGCGAGGTTGCCGACCACGCGCGCTCGATCGCCGGCATCAACGCGGCCCTCTCCGCCATCGACCTGGACCTTGGCCAGCTCGCCAAAGACCTTGCGGATCGCCCCTCGGTGGTGAT
>JBLHWM010000326.1:0-4081 GCA_047629095.1 Planctomycetota bacterium
TGGTTACCGGGTTCCTGGCCCGGCTGCACACTCGGGGGCATTAGGGGGCGGAGCTTGTCCTCTTCCAACACCATGTGAGCTCGGGCGGTGACATCGATCTCGTTGAAGATCTCGGTCAAAGAGCTGTGCGGGAGCGGCATGCGGAGGGAGAGCAGGTCCGCGAGGCGGCCGATGGGCACGTCGGCTGGGATCGCGGGAATCGCCTGGCCCGGCATCGCCTTCGAAGTGCGGACCTGGATGGCACGCGTGAGCTGCCTGCGCAGGTTGGGCTCGTCTTCGCCTCCGGCACCGGTCTCGATTAGGCCCTGGGCCCGGACTTTACGGTATTGGCGGTCGGAGTCGACCTCTTCAATGCGGACGCGGCCGAGGCCGATCAGCACGATCTGGTAGCGGCCATCCGGCATGCGGTCGTGGCGGCCGATCTCGCCGAAGCCAGCTACGGGCGCGAAGGGCGGTGCGTCGAGCTGCTCGGTCTCGTGGCCTTCATCAATCGTACCCAACACGAAACGACCGGGGCCGTCGAGGCAGTCCTCGATCAGCTGGATGTAGCGCGGCTCAAAAACCTGCAAGGGGACCACCGCGCCTGGAAAGAGCCAGACATTGGGCAGGGGAAAGATCGGCAGGATCTTGGTGCTAGTGTCGCCGGGGGGCGGCCAGCTGTCGGGAAGGTCGTTTGTGTCCATTGATATATGCGTGGTGCGAGCCGGGGCAGGGGCCCCTAGGCGCGCGATAAGCCTACGCCAAAGTCAGGATGACGGGGGCGTGATCGCTTGGCTTTTCTCCGCCGCGGGCCTCTAGGTCCACGTGGACGTCCGTGGCCACATCGAGCACGGGCTGGGAGACCAGGAAGTGGTCGATGCGCAGGCCCCGGTTGTCCCGGAAGCCCCTCGTGCGGAAATCCCACCAGGTGTAGATCTCGGGCTCCTCGTGGAAGTGGCGCAGGGCGTCCACCAGGCCGAGATCCATGATCTCGGAGAGGGCCGCGCGCTCCTCGTCCGAACAGTGGATCTTGCCCTCCCACTTCTCGGGATCGTAGACGTCCCGGGCGTCAAACGTGATGTTGAAGTCGCCGGTCACGATAACCTTCTCGGCGCGCGGCATGTGCTCGTCGATGTAGTCGCGCAGGGTCTTGAGCCACTCCATCTTAAAGGCGAACTTGTCGCAGCCGACCTCCTTGCCATTGACCACATACAGGTTCAGGATCATGAGATCCCCCACCGTGGCGGCCATCACACGCGCCTCGTGATCAAAGCGCGCGTCGCCGAGGCCTAGGTGCACGTCCTCGATTGGCTTCTTCGAGAGGATCGCCACGCCGTTGTAGGTCTTCTGCCCATGGATCGCGAGGTTGTAGCCCGCGTCTTCCAGCACGCCCCGGGGAAAGACCTCGTCCAGGGCCTTGGTCTCCTGCAAGCAGACCACATCCGGCGAGACTCGCTCCAAAAACTCCAGCACCCGCGCCATCCGCGCCCGTACCGAGTTGACATTCCAAGTGACAATTTTCATCGCCTGAGTATACGAGACGAGCACCGCCGAATCGAGTCCGGCAACCCCGGTGCAACGCCATCCCTACAAGTGCGGTACGAATGTGTCTGCCAGGTGGCAAGAAGTGCCGCGCTACCGAACGCTAGCGCGCGTGGATACCAACGATGGGGTGCTGGTCCTTGGCTTGCTCCAGCAAGATTTCGCGGCGGGTTACCGTCTCGTCGTCTTGGCCCCAATGTTGGTAGATGGTGACCAGCACCTTGGTCCGGACCGCCGTCTTGGCGGGATCGCCGCTGTAGTACTGGGCGAAGACCGTGAAGTCACCGGATTCGGCGATGGGAAGCACGTAGAGCTCCGGGCCGTAACCTTGGGTGACGTCCTGGGAGAGGTGCGCTCCGGAGGTGGTGTTGGGGTAGCCGAAGTAGCAATGCTCTCCACTGGGCTCGATTACGTGCAGATCAATGTCGGTGACGTCGGTGTTCCACTGGATCGTCACGGCTAGGTCAGCCTCGCTGTAGCCAGCTAGCTCGACGATCTTGGGCACTTGTGCCATGGCCCAGTCGGACATGTCGGCCCGCAGCTCGCCCCGCTGGAGGCGGCGCAGGAAGTGCAAGGCGTCAAAGCCGACGATGCGGTCGAAGTCGCCGAAGCGCTCGGCCCACTCACCCTCTAAAGCGATCGTGTACCAGGCCAATGCCAGGTCGCCCTTGCCCACTTCCTCGGCGCAGCGAGCGAGGGCAAGGTAAGACTGAGGCTCGAAGGGGCGCGCCTCGGCTACACGCAGGTAGAGGTGGTAGGCGTGGCCATAGAGCCCCCACTGCATCAACGTCTGCGCCACGTCCCTGGCGAAGACGCCGTCCCCGGGATTGAGCTCGACCAAGCTAGAGATCATGCGCACGGCGTCGCCCGCTGCAGCCTCATCGCGGCGCCGCTGGGCCTCTTCTTGGACCAGTAAATAGGCGGGCTCGCCACCCTGTAAGGCCTCGGTCACATGGCTCGGAACCAGGTCGCTCTCGAGCAGCCTGTAGGTTAGGGATTCGGTCTCGACTTGGAAGGCGGACTTGGGCAGTTGCAAGAGGCCGAACACGAAGTCCGGATCCAATAAGAGCGTAACGCTGGGAGCGTTGTCGCCCGTGACATCGCGCAGTCGCTGGACCGCTTCGGCATCAAAGGTCAGAGCCTCGGTGCTAGCCCGCATGCTGCTGGACTCGGCCAGGGGTTCGAGCATTTCGAGTAGGGCCCGGGCGGGATCGTCGAGGGAGCCGGCGAGCTCCCGCAGTGCCTTGTCCACTAGGGGCGCGGCGGCCTGGTCACGGGCGATTTGAAGCTCGTCTTCGGGAAGGAAGCCCTGGTCGATGTAGTCCTGCTCGGACTCGAGCATCAACAGGGAGCAGGCCTTGCCGGGAATGCGGAAGCGCGTTCCGAAGGCCTTGGCCGCGTCCCGTGTTGTGCGTCCAAACTGCTCCAGCTGGCCCGTTGCGATTTCGCCGTAGGCCCTCGCCGCAAGTGTTGTTTCTAAGGTTTCGAGGATCGGGAACTCCAGGACCTCGCGACGGCCGCCCTGGGTCAGGACCAGCTCTACCGCATCCCCGGCGCGCACCGCGCCGCGCCCGACCAAGCGCAACCTCTGGCCCGGATAAACGGCCGTGGGTCGCCCTCGCAACAGTAGGTCCGAGCAGCCGCCCAGGCCCAAGCTCTCGATACTCCAGGGCATCCCGTGGTGTGCTACCGAGGCCGCGTCGATGTCGCCGGGTCCGTTGACCGCGAACACCGCGCCGCCGCTCTCCCTGGTCAAGTGCTCCAGGATCCTTCGGTCGGTTCCCGCCTGTCCCGTGGTGTAGGCGAACAGCGGCCCCGCGCCGCCGCTCGCGAGCGTAGCGCTCATAGCGTGTTCGTTGGACGCGCCCCAGGTGACCGCGCCGTCTGACAACAGGAACATGTCCCAGCTCGGCCCGTCGTACAGCCCCATCCAATCGGGGCGCGCGGCCTGCCCAAGGGCCGAGCTCAAGTCCGACGCGCCCTCCAAGCTGAGTCCCTCGACATAGGCGCGCAACTCAGCCACCGTCCGCGCATCATTCTGCGCGAAGCCCGGGCGCCACCAGCGCGGCGTCACATCGAAGAACAGCACCGCAAACTCGGTCAATCGACCCCGGTTGTTCCCAAGCGTAGCCTCCATCAGGTCGAGCCAGGTCTCCATGCCGCCATTCGCCGAGGACAGCGACGTGTCCACCAGGAAAACCGCCCGGCGCGAACCCGCGGCCGCCCCGCTCTTGAGCTGTGGCTGGATGTCCATAGCGAAGTAGCCCGTGTCCTCGCGCGCAATCAGCGCGGCCGTATCCACGCCATCCATGCGCACCCGGAACGAGCGCTCATCCGTCGCCCCAAACGAATAGGTCGTGCGCCCACCAAAGCCCGGGCTGCCAACCAAAGCTGGCGTCACCGCAACCTGTCCAGCCCCCGGAGCCAGCACGTGAAGGTCAAGGCTTAGCCCAGGCAGGTCTTCCGGCATATCGAGGCTGAACTCGACCTGTCCAACCGTGTTCGGAACCGCCACGAGATCGACCTCGTAGCCCACCACAATGCGGTGGGTCGCACCGGG
>JBLHWM010000327.1:0-4080 GCA_047629095.1 Planctomycetota bacterium
CGCCGGTCACCGCTCGGACCTTGGCCCGGGTGGGCGACGCAGCGGCCCAAGCGGCCTACCTGAAGCTCTTCCGCTCGGACAGTATCGTTCAGGACTGCGAGCTCGTTCGCAAGGAGTTAATCGGCGCGGAAAAGTGGTCCGTACTCGGCCAGAGTTACGGTGGCTTCTGCGCGGTTCACTACCTGAGTGCCGCGCCTGAGGGTTTGGCGCAAGTGCTCCTGACAGGCGGTATCCCGCCATTGGATGGAGACGCCCAGGATGTCTACCGCAAGACCTACGCCAGCTGCGCGCGCCGCAACGACGAGTTCTACAAGCGCTACCCCGGCGATCAGGCGATCGTTCAGCGCATCGCCGAGCGCTTGGATAGGGGTGCTGTCTACCTGCCCTGCGGCGACCTCTTGACGGTCCGGCGCTTCCAGACCCTCGGCATGCTGCTCGGCGCAAGCGATGGCTTCGAAGAGCTGCACTACCTACTCGACCACGCCCTTGTGGAGGGGCGGCATGGCATGGGGCCCGCCGCCGGCTCCCACGCAGATGAGCTCAGCCTCATCTTCCTGCGCGGCTTCGAGAACGCGCTCAACTACGATACGAATCCGATCTTTTCCATCCTGCACGAGGCCTGCTACACCCAGGCCTTTGCATCCAACTGGTCGGCCGAAGCGGTGCGCCCCGAATGGGACGCCTTCGAATGGAAAGGGGCGGGCCAGACCGGTCCGCTCTACCTCACCGGAGAGATGATCTACCCCTGGTTCTTCGACGAGATCGGGGCACTGAAGCCGCTCAAAGAAGCTGCCGAGCTCCTGGCGAAAACGGCGGATTGGCCCGCTCTATATGACCTGCAAGTCCTGAAGGCCAACCAAGTGCCCGTGGCAGCGGCCGTCTACACCGGCGACATGTACGTCGACTACGAGCTCTCCCTCGAGACCGCCGCATCAATCCAGGGCATCCAACTCTGGTGCACGGATGAGTACGAGCACAACGGCCTGCGCGCCGAGGGCGAGCTCGTCCTAGGCAAGCTGCTCGAGCTGCTCGCGAAGTGACCCGCGCGGCAAGTCCAGCGCGCACAAGCTAGCCAGGAAGGGCTGGTAGGGGAGAGGGGAATCGAACCCCCACGAACTTGCGTCCTTCGGATTTTAAGTCCGATGCGTCTACCAATTCCGCCACTCCCCCTTGTCCGGCCTAGCTTTCTAAGTCGAGACAAGCAGCGGGCAGTCTAGCGCTGGCATCCCTCGAAGCCAACAGTGGGGGGCAGGGAAACTCGCCTACGAACCTCGCAAGTAAGCCGAGATTGCCTTTCCGGATGCAGGAAACAGCGGCCCGCAAGTCTCGTCGTAGTCGGGCCCAAGCAAGCAGCTCGCCAATGGAATGCCCCCAAGCGAACCGGCCCTTGTCAAATCCTAGCCACCCAAGGGACCCAGGGCCCGCTCACGGTGTCTGCGCTTACTGGACCGAGCCCCTTTGGCTTGCTCTTCAGCAAAAGCGCACCCAAACCATTGACCCTCAGCAAGATAGAGGTATGCTTCCGGGGCTCAAAAGGCGGCATGGCCAAGTGGCTAAGGCAACGGATTGCAAATCCGTCATCCCCGGTTCGAGTCCGGGTGCCGCCTCCATCTTCCCCCTCGCAGGGGAGATCGAAAGGTGGGTTCTGCGTCGGTTGCACCCCATTTCACTTCAACTGCTGGGGAATCCGCTTGGGCTTGCCCATCTAGGGAATCCAACGGTTTGGGCGAGTCTAATAAGCCAAGCACTGTGACTTCGGATATTGGTGAAGAGCTAGTCGCGTACTTCTGGCAGGGCCGTGGTGGCCTTGTGCCCGAACAGCGATTGACCAGAGGGTGCTCAGGCCCTTCCCGCGGAGTAAGAGCGTCTTCTGGAGGATAGGTGAATGCACCACGAGCTCTTGCACTCTGTCGCCAGCGAGTTTAGATGCGGCGGAGAGCGCGTGAAACAGAGTTTGAACAGGTATACGTCGAACAGCCGTTGGCACCGGAGCACCGTCCCGTGGGTTCAGGGGCAGGTGAATTTGTGGACTCATGCCAACATATTGCACACCCATCAAAGAGTCCGAATGGTGGTGCTTTGCCTAGTCCAGGCATACCTTATATAGAGTCTGATCAGTGACGTTTTAGGTGTCGGCAATGCCGGCATGACTGCCGACCGATCGTTGTTGACCTCCCAAAAGCGCACGCATTAGAATAGGCGCATGAATAGTCCTATCTCTACCGGCCATGACGGCCTCATCGACAAGGTTCTCACCCAGGAAGAGCGTGACAAGCTCACTCCCGACGAAATCATCGCCGAGTTGAAAGTCGGGAATGGGCGCTTTGTCGCCGGCGACGTCACCATTCGCAACCACAAGGCGCAGATCCGCGAGGCTACGGCGGGCCAATCGCCTAAGGCGATCATTCTCTCCTGCGTCGATAGTCGAGTACCGGTTGAGGATGTCTTTGATCTTGGCATTGGCGACATCTTTGTGGCTCGCGTCGCAGGCAACTTTGTCAACACCGACATACTCGGCTCGATGGAGTTCGCCTGCCACGTAGCGGGAGCGAAGCTCATTCTGGTTATGGGCCACGAACAATGCGGGGCCATCATGAGCGCCGTGGACAGGGTTGACCTCGGCAATATCACAGCGATGCTCTCGAGCCTTCTGCCCGCTGTGGACGAGATCGTAGGCGAGGGTTTTCAGGGCGAGCACACGAGCGTAAACAAGAAATTCGTCCACGCGGTCTGCGAGCGGAACGTGCGCTTGAGCATTGCCCGGATCCGCGCGGAGAGTCCACTGCTTCTAGAGCGGGAAGAGGCGGGCCAGCTTGTCATTCGCGGCGGCCTCTACGACCTCAGCACCGGCGCAGTCACGTTCCTTGACTAAAGAGCCAGAGAGCCACCGGTAGGAAGGACAAAACGCGCTCCGCAACGGCTCGGCTCGGAAGGAATTCGGGCATGCCAGTTCACGGCGCTGAAGGGCGACCTTAGCGACGCCCTCGTCGCTGGAATCATCGCACTCCCGTTGGCGCTCGCATTCGGCGTCCGGTTCGGTCTGCTTCAAGGTCGACTGCATGCCCGGCTTTCGCAATCGCGGATCTGACCAGGCGGCCGCTTGCGGATGCCTGCAATCGGCCAACTCTTCCCCGGCTGGAGTACTCGAAATGAGACTTGAATCGCCAAATGGGCTTGACTCAAAACGCGGGCCTGCGTTTGATGTCGACTGTGGAAAATACCAAGTCCGATTCCCTGGTTGCGTTGGGCGAGGCATGGCCGGAGCTGTCGCGAACCATCGCCCAGGCTCCAGCGGTGGAGTGGAGCTTTCGTGATGCGCAGCAGCAGACGCTTGCGGTTGCGGGCCTTCAACTAGCTAGCGCCCATGATCCCGAGCTCGAGGCTGAGCTCCAGGCGGCGCGGGTCCCCAGCGGCTCGACCGAGGCCTTTGTCTACGGCATGGGCCAGGGCTTTCTGCCACGCGCGCTGCTCAAGCGGCCAGGAATGGAGCGGGTGACGGTGGTGCTGCTGAACCTCGCCGTGGCGCGCTTGGTCTTCGAGCAGACTTGTCAGTCTGACTGGCTTCGCGACCCGCGGGTGAGTCTCGTCTATTGGCCCGATACCCGTAATGTGCGCCTTCCATTCTGCGTGGTGCCACCTTCGGTGCAGCTTGCGGAGACTGCCTGCTTCGCTTTGAGGGACGCGCTGATGCTGCGCTTGCAGGAGCAGTTCGTGGCGAGTGTTTGGAGCCCGCGCTTGGATACGATCTGCTCGTATTTGAAGCAGAACGAGGCACTCATTGCGGCTGATCCCGATGTGGGGCAGCTCTTCGGCAAGTGGCTGGGTCGGGACTTTCTTGTGGTCGGCCCTGCGCCCACCCTGGCCGCAGGAATCACGAAGATAGGGGACCTGCAGAGCAGCTCCGTGATCGTTGCGATCTCCACGGCTCTACAACCATTGATCGAAGCGGGCATCACGCCGGATCTAGTGATCATGATCGACTCCGAGTCGATTGACCCACTGACGCCAGAACAGAGGGCAAGCTTCGCGGACGTGCCGCTTGTCTATGTGGCCGAGATCCAGAACTCGACCCTAGTGGCC
>JBLHWM010000328.1:0-4071 GCA_047629095.1 Planctomycetota bacterium
ACTCGGCTTGCTCAGGAATGGCAGTGCTGGACTTGTATTCGACCTCATGGATCCCGGTCCAGGTCATTTCTACCTGCCAGCCATTCGGTGACGTCCCTCCGCCTGGATTTTCGGTGTCAACTGCCTTCCGGCATCCCCCTCCGTGTGGCGTTGTGCCCTCGCCGGACTCCAAGCGCCTTCGAATCCCAGCTACAGCAAGAACAGCGGCAGCCCCCTCTGTACAATCCCCCTGTGGATACCCCAGCCCCAGACCCAGACCACGCCTTCGCCGACTTCCTGCGAAAGCCCCGCTACGAGCTCATCGCCGTCTGCCTTGCCCTGCTGCTTGGCATCTTGCTTCGCACCCATTACGCTCCCAATGGGGGGTTCGATCGCGAGTTCGACGGTGCCCAAGGATCGTTCTTTGGCTTCAGCAGCATCAACTACGAGCGCGTCGGCTTCGCCCCCACCGGCGGCTATCCGGTCGTCAACCTCGACACCATCGTCGAGGACAAGGACACGTGGTTCGTCTACGGCAACCACTCACCGTTCTTGGCCTGGGGGGAGTGGGCTAGCCTCAAGTTGCTCGGTCCCGACGGCTGGGAGACCGCCTGGCAGGAGGGCCGCTCTCCGTCGGGGCTCGGCACAGACCACAGCTTTGAATTCGCCCTGCGGCTGCCGATGTTCATGGCCAGCATCTTCAGCCTGCTCGCCCTCTGGTGGGCGATCCGCATCGAAGGCGGAAAGCGCAACGCGCTGTTCGCGCTGTTGCTCTACGGCATTGCACCACTGGCTGTCCTGCAAGCCGGTATCGTTAATTACGAGCCCGCCAGCATCCTCTTCGTGCTGCTTGCCTACGGCTTCTTCTCCAAGCTGCGCGTGCGCGACCGCGAGTGCGCCGAGCGCGGCGAGGCTCCTGCGCTCTTCCCCAAGGAGCTGCTGCTCACGTGCTTGATGATCGCCATCGGCACGTCCCAGACCTTCGCGCCGCTGTTCTTCGCCGTGCCGCTCTGCATCGCGGTACTGCTCTCGCGCCTGCGCGCCTTCGGGGCAAAGCGCGCCTTCGCCAGCGCCTGTGCCGTCGGCCTGTCCGCCCTGGCGCCGATCCTCATCCACGGCTTCTACGTGCGCGGCGCCCTGGCTGAAATCCAGCCCATGGACCAGGTCTCCGATCGCATCGCCGTGATGTTCCGGCCGCTGCTCTCGGGCGACGTGCCCTTCTTCGCTTGGGTTGGCCTGCAGTACAAGCACTTCGTCATGTACGGCTCCGAGATCCTTGTGGACTTGACCGGCGTCGGGCTCATCTTCGCACTGTTCATCCTGGCCGATCGCTGGACTCGGAGTAGCTCCGATCAGGCAGAGCCCAAGGCTCTCCCAAGCGCCAACCCCGCCGCCCTACCCGCGCTACTCGCCGCGGGCGGCTTTACGGTCCTGTTCGGCTTCTACGTCCACACCTCCGACGACCCGGCCCAGAGCTCCTTCATCTTGAACGTGCTGCCGGCAGCGGCCGCACTTGGCGCCCTGGCCCTCGTGCAGATGGGCGACGCCGTTGGCCGCGCCTTCGCCCGCAGCGGCAAGCGCTGGGCCGGCGCCGTCCTGGCCACGGTCTTCTTCCTGCTGACCGCGAATGGCGCGCGGGCTACCACCAACTTCCTCTGGGGCGCCTGGCGCGGTCCCGAACCCTCGATCACCACACCAGAGATCGCGGGCGCAGCCCTCGGCGAGATCCTGCCCCCCGGTTCCGTGGGAGTCTTCCCCGACTCCATGAGCTACACCACCGCGGTGTCCTTCTACGCTTGGCGCACCCTGTTGCCGGTCAAGCCGAATCCCCTGAGCGTGCAGTGGGTCGAGACGCACCTGATCAAATGGGGACTTGTGGGGCGCCCGCGCTACCTATTGTTGCCGGACAATCCGCCCGCCCATGCCAAGGCTGGCGTCGACGCCACGCTCGCTTTCTTCCAGGCCAATGTGCCCAAGATCGCCGCTCAAGAGCCGATCCACAAGAACGGCTGGCGCGCCTGGCGACTCGATGTCGTGATCGAGGACTAGCCGCGCCTAGGGCTTGTCGTCGATGCCCACGTTGTCGCCCTCGGAGATCTGCTTCGAGCCGTTTTCGATTTGCTCTAGCAGCTCATCTGCTTTGTTCTGGAGCAGCTTCTTTTGCTCGGCATAGGCTTCCTTTTCGGCGGCCCCGGGCTTGGTCCCGGCAAGCTCCTCTAGCTCATCGGTGAGCTTGGAGTACTTCGCTTTGAGGTCTTCGATACTTGCGGCACGGTTGGCCTTATCGAAGATCTTCTCCTCGGGAGCGGGCTCGACACGCTTCGATTGCGCAGACCTGTGGGTGCGCGTCGGGATCATCGCATCATCCGGGGTGATCTGCCGCTGGGTCATGAAGGTCGGCGACATGATCTCGACGTTGGCACCGTGTAGGACATCGAGCATCTCCTTGCGTAGGTTCGAGCGCAGCGTCAAGAGGCTCGACACGTTGTCCGTGAAGCCGGCGATCTTGTAGACGATGGTGAAGTCCCCGAGCTCGAGCACCTGAACGAACGAATCAAGCAGCTCGGTCTTGCGGGCGGCCTGCTTCAGCAGTGTCTCGATCTTCTCCCAGGGCTCGTCATAGCCGAGCGAGACCGTCGCCGAGATGATCGTGCCCGACTTGCGAACCACCGAAACGGGGTTGGTCATCAGGTAGAGATTCGGCAGGGTGGTCAGGTCGCCATCTTCGTTTTGTAGCTCGGTGTGGAAGAGTCCGCGCTCGCTGATACGCCCAAATTCGGACTTAACCCGGACGAAGTCGCCGGGGCGAAAGCAGTTGATGATGCGGATCATCAAGCCCGCCATGGCATTCGATACGAAGGTCGTCGAAGACAGGGCGATGACTGCGGTAAAGGCGATGCCGACAAGGCCCAGCACATCGCTGCGCACATCGCCCGGAAGCGGCATAGACAGCAGCACAATTAATAGGCCCACCAGGGTGATGCCAAACATCGTCAACTGTCGCGGCAGGCGCGCCTCGGCACCCTTGGCCTTGGGCCCGCTCATCAGAACCCGATGGGCGATGAACAGGGTCAAGCCAAGGCAGAGCGCCAGGCCAAGGGGCAGGGAGTACTCGGCTAGTACTTCGCCCATGTGCTCCCATCCGAAGAAGGCCGCCTCCGTCGGGGCGCCTACTTCTTCCAAGCTGGATCGATTCGCGAAGGGAGTCATGAGCTTCAGGCTACGAAAAAGGGGCGGGATCTGCGAACAAGATGTCGATCACCTTGTGGACCTACTCGAACAAGCTGCCAAGCCACACGCCCGCGCGCTTGGCCGATTCGGCCAAGGGCAGGCCGAGTGCGAGGTTTGCAGCCACGGCGCTGGCGTGGCGGCAACCGGAGCCGTGCAGGCTCGCGCCGAGCTTGCGTGGGTGTTCGTGGACGTGGAGCTCGCCGTCCGGAGCGACGGTGAGGTCGCGCACGGGATCCTCCTTGCCGTGGCCGCCCTTGAGCACCAGGCCGCGCACGGAATTGCCTGGCGCCGTGCGCGCTTCGCCCCGGGCAAACAGGCTGCGGGCAATCAGCTCGGGCTCTTCGGCCGAGTTGCAACCGAGCAGGGCCGCGGCTTCTAGTCTGTTGGGGGTCAGCACGACGCCGATAGGATAGAGGTCCTCCAAGAGGGCCGCGCGCCCGGCGTCGTCCAGGAACTCTTCGCCGCCGGATGCCGCCAGCACTGGATCCACCACGATCGGCAGGCGCGGCATGATCTTGCGCAGCTCGCGGCAGAGCTTCGCGGCCGTGCGCACGGCCGTCTCCCCGGGTAGTAAGCCAAGCTTCAATGCGCTGATGTCGTGGCGCAGCTCGTAGCCCAAACGCAGGGCTTCCGAGAGCCAGATCGCCGGATTCACCGCACCGATCTCGGTCACGCGCCCGGCCTCTTGCTCGGTCCACGCGGTGACCACGTTTACGGTCGCTACGCCGAACTGCCCGGCCGCTTCCTTGTCCGCATCCACGCCCGCGCCAACGCCGCGGCCGTCTTCGAATCGGTAGCTAGGGTCGTGCCCCGCCACCACGAGCATCACCTGCCCGCCGCCTCCAAGTCCCGCGCCCATGG
>JBLHWM010000329.1:0-4010 GCA_047629095.1 Planctomycetota bacterium
GCCGGGGAATGGTCAGCTCCAACTGGTGCGGCGAACTTGGTGCGACATGGACTCCGTTGCCGATGTTGCGCTGTAGACGTACGTCCGAGAACGCGAAGGGCTCCTTACCAGCGGCTTCCTTTTGGGCGGGCAGTTGCAACGCGAGGGGAAGTTTCGAGAGCTGGATCACTGTGGGGGAGAGCATCACCCGAATCATGGGTGGGCCGGTCTCCATGAGAGGAGTGGGCGCGGCAATGGCTGCGAAGCGTGTGCCGGACACGCGGCCATGGAGTGCTCCATTGCGGACGATCTCGATGTAGGCCAGTTCGGCTGCGCTCGCCGTCAACTTCAGCCCGCTGGGCTGGACCTCGATCTCAACATTTCTTGGCAGGGCGTCTTGGGTTGGCGGCGGGCCGGTCGTTGCCGTTGTCTCCCCCTTGAGCATCGCGGCAAAGATGCTAGCGCGGCTAGCCTCTTGGCCAGGAGCTAAGTGCACCGCTGCGTATCCATGGGATGACGTGCCGTGGTCCGAGGAGGAGATCATGCCGGGTAGGTCGCCGCCGGGCTGCTCGCCAAGCATGCGGGCCAGCCGCGTGACTTGGCCATCGGCGCCTTGGTTCCCGATCGCGGATAGGGGTAGATCCTGGCCTTCATAGCTGCCCCGGAGGCCTTGGTGGATCTCCACGAGCTTGTGGCGCGCGGGATCGAACGCGGGCCAGCGGAAGAGGTTTTCGGGCAGGCTCGTCATGTGGGGGATCGCGATGACTTGGCCCGGCATGAAGTCCGTGGGCATCGAAGTGCGCGTGCTGTTCAGCAGAGGCGCACCGTCTTGCCAGATGAGGTTTTGGTGCCCGGAAGTCGGCACATTGCGCTCGATCCCAGGAAAGACAAGTAGCGAGCCAGGCGCATTCCAGCGCTCGGTGTTGCGCTTGCTCTGCCACCAGGAGCCTGGCGTCAGGTGCTGGTAGTGATCGGTTACAGAGACGAAGTCCAGGGCGCCCGGTCCGCGGCTGTAGCGTACGGCGTCCAAGAAGGTGCCGTCGCGGGTGCCGGCACAGCGGGAGAGGTGCGTGTGGCGGTGCAGGTCCCCGAAGAAGTCCGAGGATTTGCGCGCGGCGAACGGGACTCCGGCCGACCGCACGGATGCGGTCTCCAGGGCTGGCACCGCGGCGCCGGGTTTGGTCAGGGGGAACCCCGCTGCGTTGCCGAGGGCGATCACGCCGAGGTGCCAGTCGCTCTCGATCGCATCGTCGAAGCTGCGCTTGGCGGCAAAGCCACTGCTGCGCGCATCCGTTGTGAACACGAAGTGAAAGCCATCCGCGGTGGGTACCATGGACGCGTCGTTGTGGTTGTCGCCGTCGGTCTCGGGCAGCTCCACATCGATGCCGCGGCCGGCCGTATCGAAGGTCGTGGCGCTGGTTCGCCAGGTGGAATAGAAGGCGTTTCGGGCCGAGTTGATCGGCTTGAAGTCCGTGTTGGGCAGGCGGCGCGTAAGAGCGAGCCCGGCTGGTCCGATGGCGACCTCGGGGAAGTCGCCGCGCTGGGCATTTGCGAACGATTTGGGCAGCAACGCATGGGCGACTTCAACTTGGCCAGGGGCAATGGTGAGCTTCGCAAGGCGCGTGGTGCGACGCGATCGGAGAGCGCCGTACTCGCCGAATTGGGGCGCCTCTTCGTAGGCGATCCAGACCTCGTCCTCAACGGCGGGATTCGTTGCAATACTCGGATAAGCCTGGTAGTTGGGCCCCGTTGCCACAAGAGTCTCGCGGCCGGGAGTCATGTTGGCGCCAAGTTTGAGCTGCATGTGCACGACGTCGAATCCGTTCGGGCCACCGGGTACAAAGCGGTCGAAGGCGAGGTGCAGCAGCGGGTCAGACGCTGTGCCGGTGGCGGCCAAGCTCGGGCTCCACTCGTCCGCTTCATTGTGGGTCAAGCGCAGCGGCGCAGTCCAAGTGGCGGTGCCCGCACCGGCGCTTGGGAGCTGGCTGAGGTACAGCTCATAATTCGTGCCCACCAGGGCCTGCCATGCCAGGGCGATTCCGCCGCCTGGCAAGGCAACGAGCTCCGGTAGCCGAGCCGGGAACTCGTCGGAAATCACGACCGCTTCCGAGGGCACAAGCTGCCCCGTGTTTGTGTCCACCTTGACAACGATTCCCATCAGGCAGGGCGCGCCTTTGGACTCGTCCTCCCAAACCACACACACGCCGCCGTCCACGGCGGCGATCGTTGGTGCGGCGAGGGCCGAGCTCCTGGCGAGGGTGGCTTCGAGGGATTTACCCGTGGAGTCGAGCATGCGAACAACGAGGCTGACCTGGTCCACTTTGCCAACGGCGTTACGCTTGGAAAGGAAGGCCGTCCAGAGGTCCACGCCATCTACGGTCGTGGCGTCGAGTTCCCGGGCGAGGGCGCGTGGGTTGGCGAGCCACTTGGCGGGTGGGGTAGCCTCAACCAGGACTGCTTCCGGGCCTGGGGCCAGCGCGTTTTTTTCGTCCCCACAGGCGCTCAGCAAGAGGCCTAAAAGTCCGACGAGTGCGGCCTTGGACAGGGCTCGCGGGTGCCGCTGGCAGGGGGCTTCCGCTGGTCTCGTAGGACGGGCTACGCGCGTTGGGATCGTTCGTTCGTTCGACATGTGTATTGTAGGCGCCCCGGAAGGTGGCAGGAACAGCCTACACTCGCCCGCCTAGCCTTGGCTAGTGCTGTCCGCCCCTGTGCGTGTTACCTTTCACGTCCTCCGTAAATCCAGATGGACGCGGGGGTGCCAACTCCAACACTCTTCAACCCAATACCTGACCATGATTCGCAACTTGCTCCTCGCGAGTGCCATGACCCTGGGACTTTGCGCGCCTGTCCTTGCGGACAACGTAGGCAAACCACTCCCCGCGGTCGAACTCGACGGACTGACCCAATCTCCGGCCTCCTCGTTCGACGAGCTCGCTGGTCGCGCCATTTTGATCGAGTTCTTCGCCTATTGGTGAGGTCCCTGTGCAGGTGCAGTTTCGCACCTAAACGATTTGGAAGACAAGTATGGCTCCCAAGGCCTGACCGTCGTTGGAGTCACCAGCGAAGGCGAGAGCCAGACCGAGCCCTGGGTCGAGAGCAAGGGCGCGCGCTACGCCTACGCCTATGACCGCGGCGGCAAGCTCAAGAACGCCCTCGGCGTTACCGGAATCCCGAACGCAGTGCTCGTGGATCCCAGCGGCACGATCCTCTGGCAAGGCCACCCGAGTAGCCTCACCAACGAGCTCGTCGAACAGGCCATCAAGGGCTCGATCGAGACTCCGATTTACGAGTGGGGCGGTTCGGCCAAAGGCATCAAGAAGGCGTTCCTGAAGGGCGACTTCGCCAAGGCCCTCAAGGAGGCCGACAAACTCGCTGAAGAGGAAGAGCTCGGCACCGAGATCGGAACCATGCTGCGCAAGATGGTCGCCGATCGCGTAGCCAGCTTCGAAGCAGACCTAGAGCGCGGCGACGTGCTCAAGGCCTACGACGGCGCCAAAGCCATCTCTTCCGGCATCAAGGGGTTGCCCGAAGAGGAGCGCATCTCCGCAATGCTCAAGAAGATCTCTAAGGACAAGGACCTTAAGTCCGCCCTTAAAGCTCAGACGAAGCTCAACGAGATCATGGCCTTGGAGCTGCGTCGCAAAAAGGATTGCGACGAGAGCATCAAGCAGTTGGAGAAGCTGATGAAAGGTTTCGAAGGGACGCGGACGGGGGACCTCATTGGTGAGGGACTCAAGAGTGTTCAGATCACTAAGGGAAAGATGAAGCGGTAGCTTTCTCTGTTTGGTCTTGGCGTCCTGCTAGGACGTAGACGAAGGGCTTGGCTTGCACACCGCAAGCGAAGCCCTTCTTTCGTAGGTCGTAGCGCAGTTGTCGTAGTGCTCTTGTTGTAGTGCTCTTGTTGTATTTGGGCGCGGTGGTGGGGCTTGGTTGGGCGCGCGGAGCGCGGGGGGGGCTGCGCGTTGGGCGAGCGGTCAGCCTTGCCGCCGCGGGGGATTCCGGAGCCCGGACGGCCTGGGGGGATTGGGAGG
>JBLHWM010000330.1:0-4010 GCA_047629095.1 Planctomycetota bacterium
CCGGCACGTCGGGACCGCCGAGGTCGCGCACGAGGTGATCGTAGCGACCGCCGCCACAGAGTGCGCTGCGCGCACCAAGGTCCGGCGCGTGGATCTCGAATACAGTGCGCGTGTAGTAATCGAGGCCACGCACAATGCTGGTGTCTACACAAGGTTCGCGCCCCAGGTCGCGCAGGCCCTGCTGCACCGCTTCAAAGTGCTCACGGTTCTCGTCGCCAAGGAAGTCGAGTAAGACCGGTGCGCCGATGATGAGCTCGCCGCACTTCGGGTTCTTGCAGTCGAGCACGCGCAGTACGTTCTTCTCGAAGCGGCTCTGGCAGAGGTCGCAAAACTCGTCGAGCTTCGGACGCAGGAAATCGGTGACCGCCTCGCGATAGCGGTCGCGATCCTCGCCGTCCCCCATCGAGTTCATGCGCACCTCGAGTCCGGTCAGGCCGAGCTCCTCGAAGAAGGTCGCCGCCATGTCCATGACCTCGGCGTCCAGGCGCGGATCGGAGGAGCCGATGCACTCGACGCCAAACTGGGTGAACATGCGCTCGCGGCCCTTCTGAGGGCGCTCGTAGCGAAACATTGGGCCGCAGTAGTACAAGCGCTGGAGCGGATCGCGCTTGGCGTAGCCCGCCTGCACATAGGCCCGCACGACGCCGGCGGTGCCCTCGGGGCGCAGGGAGAGGGATGTCTTGCCCTTTTGCAGGCTGAACATCTCCTTCTCGACGATGTCGGTTACTTCTCCCACCGACCGGGTAAAGAGGTCTGTCTCCTCCATGAGGGGGGGACGAATCTCTGAAAAGCCGAAGAGGCGGGCCAGATGGCGCGCAGTTCCCTCGAGACGTTGCCAAGCAGGCATGTTCTCAGGTAGGACGTCACGCATGCCCCTCGGGGCCTGGTAGCTCTTCTTCATCACTTATTAACTCAGCATTTGGAGCCCAATCGGGCTCTTGGAACGACGGTTTGGGCCGTCAACTTGATAAATCATCCAACTTGGATGGATTCGAGTGGCCCTGATCGCTTGACCCGAGCCCCTCAAGGGCACTAGACTAGTCTCCATGTACTAGTCATCGAGCTAGGATACCGGTCGAAACATTTCGACTGGGCCCCTTCTCGAAGGGCCAAGACTCTAACTGCAAGTCCCCCCGCCTTCACCATTGACGATGAAAACCCCACTGCTCCTCGCCGCCCTTGCCACCTTGGGCGCCTGCGCCAGCACCGATCCCGCCTACAACGACCACTGGAACGCTGGCTTCGCCGGTGATAGTGCCGTCAAGGCCTTCTCCGGTTACGACGCTGGATCGGAAACGTCCCACTGGGATCACGCAAGCTCCAACGCGGCCGACATCGCGATGACCGTTCGTCGTCACATGATGAACGACAACCCAGACAACCCGCTGCAGATGCGTCGCGGCTGGGGCGACACCGACAGCCCTTACAACATGACTGCTGGCGTCGCTGACGCTGGCTACATGCTTCGCGACGGCGTGGTTGGCACCTACTACGTGGGCGCCGAAGGCCTGCTGATGCTGACCGACATCGTGCTGGGCGTCCCCATCACTTTTGTGGGCGGCAGCTACGACGGCGTCTCCAGCTGGTGGAGCGACGATGACGAGGGCCCCACGGCCCCCGAGCACTTCTCCACGAAGAACTTCTAGGGACGCTCTAGGCGCAAGCCTAGTCGACCATCCAATCGAGGACCTCGGGCGCTAGCGTCACGAGGTCTTCGTTCGTTTGAGGAGCCGCGTACCAGCGCACATTCTCAAAGCCGCGCAGCCAGGTTCGCTGGCGCCTGGAGAACTGGCGCGTGCGCAGTGCGATGGTTGTGATCGCCTCTTCCTTTGTCAACTCCCCGTCCACAAAGCGCAGCACGTCCTTGTACCCGAGGGCCTGGACGGCGGTCTTGCCGAAGCCGGGATCCTTGCGCACGCGCTCGGCCTCCTCGGCCCATCCAGCGGCAAACATGGCCCGGGTGCGATCGAGAATACGGCGATCGAGCCCCTCGGTGTCGACCTCGAGTCCAACCAAGCGCGAAGGCCTGGGCTCCGCATTCCACTGGCTCTGGAGCTGACCGAGAGGCACCCCCGTCTGCTCATAGACTTCGAGACCGCGCACCACGCGCTTCTTGTCGTTCGGGTGGACACGGGCGGCGAGAACTGCGTCCACGGCGGCCAGGGCGGCGTGGGTGGCCTCTGGGCCCTGCTCGTCGTAGCGCAGCTCGATGGCCGTCCGCAGGGCGGGGTCCACATCCGGGCCCGACATGAGTCCGAAGAGCAGCGCCTTCAGATAGAAGCTCGTGCCCCCGGCAAAGATCGCGAGGGCGCCCCGGGATTTGATCGCCGCTTCGGCCTGCTCGGCGTCCACGAGGTAGCGTGTCACGTCATAGGTCTGGGTCGGTTCCGCCACATCGATTAGGTGGTGAGCCACGCCGCCGCGCTCCTCTATCGAAGGCTTCGCCGTGCCAATGTCGAGGCCGCGGTAGACCAACATGGAATCCAAGGACACCACTTCCCCACTAAGGGAGGTCCCCCTACGCGCAGCCTCCTGGCAGACGGCAACGGCCAAGGCCGTCTTGCCCGATGCCGTTGGGCCCAAGATCGCACGCAAGACCCCGTGGCTAGCCGCCGCGCTTGCTTGCGATCGCTCTTCGCTTGGGGCCGTATTTTTATCTTCGTCCATCGAATCCTGCTTGGAAACCGGCGCATCCCGGCATCGGCGCGATAGCCTAAGGGCAGCGGGGCCATGAGCCTCTGTGCAACCTAAGAATGAATCCCCTGAAATCCAACGATCCCGTCCCTGAATCCCGCCTAAAACCGGGTCGGGATTCCAGCGCGACCGATGCACCGGCCGCATTCCGGGATACCGCCGAGCTGTTGCGGCCCCTTGCCCAGTCCCCAAACGGCGAGGCCTCGTCACCGGGCGCCGACCTGGCCAAACGCTGCCTCGAACGTCTCGAGCGCGACCTTTTGCCCCGCACCGCCGGCGCCCACGAGCACCTCGTGGCCGGTATCGTCGGCCCGAACAACGCGGGCAAGTCCCTGCTGTTCAACTCCCTCAGCGGACACAAGCTCTCCCCGTCCGAGCCCCGCGGTGGTGCGACCCGCTGCCTTATCGGCGCGACCTCCCCCGCCCTCGCCAAGGTGCTCTTGGACGAGCCCAGCCTGGCTCAATTTCCACTGGTCCCGATCTCCTTCGACGGCGCTCCCAAGCTGGTCCCCGAAGCAGGTCGGAATGCCGAGGATCCGGCCGAGCTTCTGCTGGTCTCCGTGCAGGACTTCCCACCGGGCGTGCTGCTCATCGACGCGCCGGACTTCGACAGTATCCTGACCCAGAACCGCGCCGCCACCGAGTCCCTTATGCAAGTGGCCGACCTCGCCGTGGTCGTCGTCACTCGCCACACGTACCACAACGAGCTGGTCGTGCGCTTCCTCGAGGATTGGCTGCGCAACGAGCGCCCCTGGGTCCTTGTCTATAACGAGGCCTTCGTCGACGAGTCCATCACCACAGAGCACGCCACCGCCCTGCGCGACAAGCTTGGCTCGGCACCGGCTGCGGTCTTCCATGCGCCCTTTAACTTGGACTTGCAGAGCGGTATCGGCGAGCTGATCCCGGTCGCCTTGGCTTCCGCTACATCTGTGTGCGAGCCCGGTGCCGACTTACCCGCTGCGGGGACTCCCTTGGCCGAATGGCTGTTCGGCAAGCAGCGGCTGCGGTTGAAGCAACAGGCCCTCGCGTCATCGGCCAAGAGCCTCTCCACGGACCTCAAGGCTCTTGAGCAGGTGCTGCGCAGCGAGGGCGCCTTGGCGGCCCGCATCCTCGAGACCGTGGCCGTGCCCGCCACCGTCATCGGTCGCGAAGTTGCCGCACTCTCCATGCCTCCCG
Source organism: Planctomycetota bacterium (assembly GCA_047629095.1). GTDB lineage: Bacteria > Planctomycetota > UBA1135 > UBA1135 > CALBMX01. The sequence continues at coordinate 3,871 of JBLHWM010000330.1, forward strand.
GTCCGTTCCTCGAGGCCTTCCGCAAGGTGGCCGATCGGCGCATTGCTCCCTGGCGCCGGCACCTGCGCGGTGGCGCGCGCAAGCTGCGCCAGTCCATCGAAGGCCTGGCTGGCAAGCGCAAGTCCACGCCCGCCGAAGCC
>JBLHWM010000331.1:0-4005 GCA_047629095.1 Planctomycetota bacterium
CCTGGCCGCACTCGGCCCCGGGGCCCAGGCCGTCCTGCCCAGCCCAACCTTCGAGATGATCCCACGCTATGTGGACCTCGCCGGAGGGCAGGTGCGCAGCTTCCCCTGGCCCTCGGGCCCGCTGCCCGTCGACGAGCTCTTGGACCTGTGCGGGCCCGAGACTGAGCTCGTGTTCATTGTCTCTCCCAACAACCCAACAGGGGCCGTGGCCTCGGCTGCGGATCTCGAGCGCATTGCAACCGCCCTGCCCGAGACTCTGATTGTGTTGGACGCGGCCTACGGTGAGTTTGCCGACGACGACCTCACCGCGGGCGCACTCGCCTTCGAGAATGTGGTCGTGGTGCGAACCTTCTCGAAGGCCTGGGGATTGGCCGGCCTACGCGTTGGCTACGCCCTGGGTAGCCCGGGCTGGATCGCACGATTAGCGGCCAGCGGCAACCCTTATCCAGTCTCTTCGACATCGGCGGCAATCGCCCTTTCCCGGCTCACCAATGGCGAGCCGGGCATGCGCGAATACGTGGCTCGGATCGCAGAAGAGCGCGCCGAGATGCTGCTAGTGCTGCAATCCCTGGGCTACTCGGCAGCCCCCGGTAGCCAGGCGAACTTTGTCCTGGCCAGCGGCCTTCCAGCCGCTTGGATCCAAGCTGGTCTCGGTGCCCTTGGCATCGGCGTGAGGATATTCCCGGACACCCCAGCTCTCGAAGGTGCCCTACGCATCACGCTGCCCGGCAACAGGCCGCAGTTCGAGCGCCTTGTGCGAGCCTTGCAAGCTGTCGCTGCCCCCGAGGCGCTGCTCTTCGATCTCGACGGCGTCCTAGGGGACGTCTCCGCCTCCTATCGCCAGGCGATCCTAGCTACGGCTGCCAGCTTTGGCGTGACCATAACAGCGGGCGATGTGGAGGCCGCGAAGGCCCGGGGCAACGCCAATGACGACTGGGCGCTGACCTGGATGCTGCTGCGTGCCGCTGGGGTGCAAGCTCCCTTGGACGAGGTCACGAGACGTTTCGAAGTGCTCTATCAAGGGACGGCACAGGAGCCGGGCCTGCGGGATGCCGAGTCATGCCTCGTGACCCGCGAGGTGCTCAGCCGTTGGAAGCAATCCTATGCGCTTGGGGTGGTGACCGGTCGCCCGCGTACGGATGCGCTGTTCTTCCTAGAGCGCTTCGGTTTGTCCGATGTGTTTGACGTCATCGTCTGCCGCGAAGACGCCGAACTGAAGCCGAACCCGGCTCCGGTGCGGTTCGCATTGGAGAGCCTTGGGGTCACCAGCGCTTGGATGCTCGGGGATACCAGGGACGATGTCGAGTCCGCCAGGGGAGCGGGTGTTTTGCCGATCGGCGTCATCGCGCCAGGAGCTGCTGCCAGCCAAACTAGGCAAGCTCTCTTCACAGCCGGCGCGGTGGCGGTGCTAGAGACAGCCAACGCACTCGAGGAGCTTCTTCCATGCAGCAAGTGAACCAAACGCCCCGCACCGCTTCCTTGTCGCGGACGACAAGTGAGGTGGGCATCGAGCTCGAGCTTAACCTGGATGGCACCGGCCTGGCACAGATTGACACGGGCTTGGCGTTCCTCGATCACATGATCACTGCGCTGACGAAGCACTCGCGCATCGACCTGAAGTTGATCGCCAAGGGCGACCTCCACGTGGACGATCACCACACGGTGGAGGACTGCGCCATGGTGCTTGGCCGCGCCCTGGGCAAGGCCCTGGGCGACGGCCGTGGGATCACGCGCTTTGGCTACGCCTTTGTCCCTTTGGACGAGGCTCTAGCCCGGGCGGTCATCGACCTCTCAGGCCGGCCTTGGCCATCCGTGAAGCTGGGCTTGACCCGGGAGATGCTTGGCCAAGTGGCCACCGAGAACCTCGAGCACTTCCTGAATTCACTCGCTATCGAGGGGCGCTTCTCCCTGCACGTCAACCTGCTGTCAGGCACGAATGATCACCACCGTGCCGAGGCTGCCTTCAAGGCCGTCGCCCTAGCGCTCGGCCAAGCCATCCAACGAAAATCCACCGACATCCCCAGCACCAAGGGGACCTTATGAAGAACGTGAAGAACGAGAAGAACGCAATGAACGCAACTGCAGAAGTGCTTGTGGTGTCTACGGGCACCGCGAACACCGCCTCGGTGCTCTCCGCCTTTCGAAGGTTAGGAGCGACAGCAAGGCTCTCGGACGAGCCCTCCGCCATCCGCGATGCCGACTACGTTGTGCTGCCCGGCGTCGGCGACTTCGGGGCGGCCTCGATGCGCCTCGAGCAGAGCCAGCTCTCCGCGCCACTTGTGGAGCGCATCGCCGAGGGTCGTCCCACCCTGGCGATCTGCCTGGGGATGCAGCTCTTGTGCGATGCAAGCGCTGAGTCCCCAGGGGTGAAGGGCCTCGGGATCATTCCGGCTGCTATCGGCAGCTTCCCCGAGCAGCAGCGGGTGCCCCACATGGGGTGGAATCGCGTGGAGGTGGAAAACCCGGGCGTGCTCGAGAGTGGCTTCGCCTATTTCGCCAATGGCTATCGTCTGGACAGTCGACCCGCCTCTTGGAGCACGGCGACGACCAGCTATGGGGGGACCTTCGTGAGCGCGATCGAGCGCGGCGCTGTGCTAGCCTGCCAGTTCCACCCCGAGCTCTCCGGAGTCTGGGGCGAGCGCCTTTTGAGCCGCTGGTTGGACCGCGGTAGGGGGCAGGTCTGATGCTCTATCCAAGGATCATTCCATGCCTCGACGTGCGCGATGGCCGCGTGGTGAAGGGCGTTCGTTTTGCGAATCTCCGGGATGCCGGGGACCCGGTGACCTGTGCCGAGGCCTACCGCGACCAGGGTGCCGATGAGCTCGTCCTGCTGGACGTCTCCGCAACTCCCGAAGGCAGGGGCAATGCGCTCGAGGTTGTGCGCGCCGTTCGCGCCGTGCTCAACATTCCCCTGACGGTGGGGGGCGGCGTCGGCACGGTTGAGGCAGCCGTCGCATTGCTCGACGCGGGTGCCGACAAGGTCGCCCTCAACAGCGCGGCGGTCGCAGATCCGTCCCTGCTCGCCAAGCTCTCGGGGCGCTTTGGTGCCCAGTGCATCGTGCTCGCCTTGGATGCGGCGCGGCGCGGGGCGGCATCCACCTGGGAGGTCGTGACCCACAGCGGCAAGCAGCGCACCGGCTTAGATGCCGAGGCCTGGGCGCGCGAGGCCGTGAAGTTGGGCGCGGGAGAGATCCTGCTCACCAGCTTCGACCGGGATGGGACGGGCTTGGGGTATGACCTCGAGTTGATCCGAGCCATTGCCGCCTGTGTCCGGGTTCCGATTGTCGCCTCGGGTGGAGCCAAGGATTCGAATCACCTGGCAGCCGCTCTCGAAGCAGGGGCGAGCGCAGTGCTCGCCGCCAGCATTCTCCACGACGGTGAGACCACTGTCGCTCAACTGAAATCAGAACTCTCCCTAGCGGGAATCGAGGTGCGCTCATGATCATTCCATCCATCGACCTAGAAGGCGGCCGTACCGTCCAGCTTGTGCAGGGCGAGAAACTCGCCATCGACGCGGGGCCGCCCCAGCCTATTCTCGAGCGCTTTGCCCTGGTGGGGGAGGTCGCCGTGATCGACCTAGACGCGGCCAAGGGTGTGGCCAGCAACGAAGCGCTGATTCGCGACCTCTGCAAGCGAGCGCAGATTCGAGTCGGCGGTGGCATCCGCGACTACGAGACCGCGTGCAAGTGGCTCGACGCGGGAGCAGCCAAGATCGTGATCGGCACCGCCGCAGAGCCAGAGCTGCTGGCTCGCCTTCCCAAGGAGAGGGTCCAAGTCGCCCTGGATTCCCGGGATGGCGAGATCGTTACCCACGGCTGGCGCAAGCGCTCCGGCCGCGGCGTCATCGCACGCATCGACGAACTGAAGGACCTCTGCGGAGGTTTCCTGCTGACCTTCGTCGAGCGCGAGGGCAAGCTCGGCGGAACTGACCTGGAACAGGCCGCGCGTTTTGTCGATGCCGCAGGTTCGACCCGGGTCACGATCGCCGGGGGAGTCACCACAGCC
>JBLHWM010000332.1:0-4001 GCA_047629095.1 Planctomycetota bacterium
GCTGATGTCGCAGTCGGCGGTGATCGAGAGGGTGCCCTCGTTCACGCCGCCGGAGATCGCGGTGTGGGAGTGGGTGTCGACGACGCCGGGTGCAAGATGCATGCCCGTGCCGTCGATGACCTCGAGTCCCGCGTGGGCATTCGACAGCTTGCCGGAGCCCTCTGTCACGGAGGTGATCTTGCCGTCCTTCACGGTCACGGTGCCCAGAAACCCGGGCTGCGTCGCGGTGTGAATCATGACGTTCTGGATCACAGCGCCGCTCGATGTGTCGAGCAGCGGCGCGCGGGTCGCGTCCGTCTCAAAGGGATGGAGCGCAGCCGCATCTTCCTCGAGAGCATGGGCAGACAGCCCAAGGCCGCCAAGGAGAGCAGCGCTAAGAAACAGGCGCCAGGTTGAGGAGTTCTTCATGTTGTTGTTCATCGGTGGAGTCCTCTTGATTAGTGGCACGAGTAGCGTTCGTGGTCGTGGTTTTCATAGCCCCAGTTCAGGACCGAGTGGCCGTGATCCGGAGTGTGAGTCGCGCTGATATCCATGGTCTCTTCGCCCCAAGGAGCGACCATGCTGTTGGTGCCCTTGTAGCTTCCACCCGCGATCTCGCCGTCGACTTCAAAGTCGACCGACATGCCGCCGAACTCCAAGGAGCCTTCCAAGCGCAAGTTCGTGCCACTGAGCTTCCCAGTCACGTCGCAAGACGCCGTCCCCTCGCCCATCGGGCTGTCCATGAAGTAGGTGCCGGCAACCTTGCCGTCCTCATCCATCGTGAGTACGTAGTAGGCCCCTGTCGGGCTCTCCTCGTCCATGACCTCTAGGTCCCAGCGGCCCGAGACGTCGACTCCATCGGCCGGCCCCTCGCCGTCATCGGCCTTGTCCTTGACTTCAAATTCCGAGGCGACACCGTCCACGCAGATCAGCGCGAGCTGCGCGTCCTTGGTCATCGGATCCGCCGTCCACAGGCAGAAGGTCGCGGCAGAGCCGGCGGCCACCTGTCCGAGTTGGTTCGAGACGCCGAGCAAGCGCGCTGCGTCCTTCGTCAGGGCATCGGTCGCAGTTTGCGCGGGCAGTCCCGCTTCGACCAGCTCGCGCAGGTTGTCCACAAGCTCGCCGGGCTTGCCGTTGCCCGTTCCGAAGTAGATCTGCACGCCGGCTTCCTGCAGCCGAATGGCGTTGTCGCGACGCTCTTCCCAGAGGCGCCGGCGCTCCAAGCGCAGGGCCATGGGTTCGGTGTATTTCCAGGAGGGCTCCTCCTCTTTCGCCTCGTCGGCGTCCTCCTCAGCAGCGGCATCTTCGCCGTCTTCGCCTTCCTCTGGCGTCGCCGCGAGCTCATCCGAGCTAGCCTCGTCCGCCATGTCCGCCTCGTCACCGGGACTCTGCTTCTCGTCTGACTTGTCGCCGCGCTTCTCCTTCTTCTCTTCGTCTTCCTTCGGGTCCAGGAACTCCTTGCCCCAGTCCAGCTCCAAGAAGACCGGGATCTTGCGCTCGGCCAAGAGCTCGGCGTGCAGCCAAGCGTCGCGGCCGCCCGCGATCGCAATGCGCAGTCCGAACTCATCCGCCAGGCGAATCCAACGCTCGACATCCGTCGCCGAACGCGTGCGAACCACGTACAGCTCGCGCCCGCCGACCAGCTTCAAAGCGGCCTCGAGCTCCGGGTCCCATGCGGCGCGCGGGTCGTCCATACCGGCCTCGCGTCGCTGCTCCAAGACCTCGTGGCGCTGCACGTCGTAGAAGAACTGGCGCAGCTGGGCGAAGTAGCCCATCAGGGTCGACGGGTAGCCGCGCCCGCTTGCCGAGAAGGCGCCGTTCTGGAAGATCTCGGAGGTGATCACGAGGTCCCGAACGTGCTCGTCGCCCGTCGCGACCAGTGCGCCGCGGCCCGCTAGCAGTTGGCCACTGGGGACTGAGAGCAGCGTGCCGAAGCCAGCCTTGCGGTGGGCCTCTGCGCCGGTCTCGCCGAAGTCCAGGACGTCCACGGCCCGGAAGCTCGGCTGGATGCCCTTGCGGTTGGCGACGCGCATGGCGGCGCGCACATCGTCGATGACCGCAACGGGCCGGTCCTGGGTCGCCTCTGGAGCGGGCGTCTCGCAGCCGGTGTAGGTCCACGCGTCGATGAACGCGGGCAGTGCCAGGCGGCCGCCGCCCTCGATGACCTTGGCGCCGGGAAGGGTCTCGTCCTTCGTGGGCGTCACGCCGGTGATCAGTCCGCCTTCAATGCGGATGTCGACGTGGGCCGCATCTTCGGCCGAGTCGAGGGTCACGTCGTGGACGATCAAGACCGCGGGGGCGGTGGAGATGTCGCTCTCGGTGGAGAGGGCGGCCAGTGGAAGTAGCAGCGCGGCAAGCGCCGGCACAATAAGGTTGCGCATCGGGTTCGAGTGCAGGGGGTGGAGTTTTGTGGGGCAGTCAGTTTGACTTGCCCACGGCGTGTGGCCAAGGGCCAACGCAGGAGACTTACAGGCGAGACACCGTCAAGAGTGCTTCGAGGGCTACGGAGCCCCTCCGTTTGGGCTTAGCTACGCCCAGATTTGAATCGCCGCGGCAAGCAGCCAGAACGGTATGCCCAGGAGCAGCAACAGTTTCCAACTCCCTGTGTTCCTGCCTCGGGGCTCAAGAACCAACGTCAGGATAAGGGCGATCAGCATGTCGACCAGTGCGCCCGTCGCCAGTCCGATCGGCAGGGCCACGGGAATCAGCAGCCACCACCAATCATGGCCATGGTAGTCCACCGTCGCCGCAACGAGACAAACGACGCCAAGCAGCAGTGCGTTCGGTCCAACAGCTTTAAACAACTGCACACGCATCTCAGAGGCCGTCACCACTTCATCCTTGGAATCATCCATATAGAAAGTGTAGCGGACGCGCCAGCCATTCCCAATCCCAAGGCATGATCTGCCCATGTCCACCACGCAAGTCCCGATCGAAGCCGTCCACCAAGCCGCCCAGCACGTGGAGGACATCCTCACCCACGCCTTTGAGCACGAGCCCAGCGCCAGGACCCTGATCGTCTTCGACCAGGACAGCCCCCTCGCTATCGGCCTCACCGCCGCCTACCGCAAGGCGCGCCCCGACGCGCAGTTCGTGGAGTTCAACAGCGAGGACCCGTCCCATGTGCTCGGCGCTATCGACACGCTCGTGCCCCAGGACTTGGTCGTCCTGATCCAGTCGACGAGCTTTCGCCTCGACTCCTTCCGCATTCGCATCGAGCTCTTCAAGCGTGGCCTCAAGGTCATCGAGCACCCGCACCTCGTGCGCATGCCCGGCCGCCAGTCCGAGCTCTACCTCGATGCGCTCGCCTACGATCCCGTCTACTACCGCGGCGTCGGCAACGCACTCAAGCAGCGCATTGACGTCGCCACCGAGTGCGTGCTACACAGCCGCGGCGACAAGCTGATCTTCCCCGCCGGATTCGAGATCTCCAAGCAGAACATCGGCGACTACCGCAAGCTGCCCAACACCGGCGGCCAATACCCCATCGGCGAGGTCTTCACCGAATCCAAGGATCTCGAAGCCGTCCACGGCCGCGTGCAGATCTCCAACTTCGGCGACACGGCCTTCACCGTCAACACCCCCGACGAGCCGATCATTCTGATTGTCGAAGCCGGCCGCATCGCAGCCACCGAGAACTCGACCCCCGAGTTCGACCGCGTGCTCGAAGCCATCCGCAACTTCGAAGGACAAGTCTGGATGCGCGAACTCGGCCTTGGCATGAACCGAGCCTTCACGCCAGCGCGCATGGTCTCCGACATCGGCAGCTACGAGCGCATGTGTGGCGTGCACCTCTCCCTCGGCGCCAAGCACCCCGCCTTCAACAAGCCCCAAATCCGCAAGCGCGGCGCACGCTTCCACGTCGACGTCTTCGCGATCACGGAGTCCGTGACCATCGATGGGGAAGAGGTCTATCGCGACGGCGCTTGGTGCGTAGAGTAGACTGACCCGATGAAGAAGCTCGCGTCGATCCTCGTTCTTGGCCTCGCACTGATTTGGCTTATTTCGCAGCTCACTGGGGC
>JBLHWM010000333.1:0-4001 GCA_047629095.1 Planctomycetota bacterium
GAGAGAGACTCGACCCGGGCGCCTGTGCGGACTTGGAATTCGCCCTTCGCTTGGCAGCGCTCTGCTAGCTTCAAAGGCAGCTGGTCGAGGCCAGCGGCGAAGGAGGTCAGCTTGCCAGAGGGGCCGGTAGGACCGCCGCTCGCTTTGCCCTTCTGCTTCTTCAATGCGAAGAGCGCCTTGACCAGGGAGCCGTACTCGGACTCGAGCTCGGCCATGCGTGGGAAGGCGGCGGCCAAGGACGTGCGCTTGGCGTCGCCGGCGTAGACGCCGAGCACCATGGGCGCGATGATGCGGTCGGCTGCCTGGGGGCCGAGCCGGCGGGCGGCGAACTCCCAGACGCTCTCGTCTCTGGGGGCGGTCTTCTGCTTGCGGAAGGGCTCCGTGGCGATGCGCAGCACGCCGCGGGGGGAGAGGATGCCGCTGGTGAGGAAGCGCGGCGGGCTGGCTTGGATCTCGCGCAGCTTGCCGTCGCGCACGAGGAAGCGCCGGGCGGCCGCGTCGTCGGCACTTAGCTTTTCGAGCCCGGCCTTCTGCACCAGCTCGTCCATCAGCGGCTCGTTGTCCAGGTAGCCCGTCGGGCCGGCCTCGAGCAGGTAGCCGTCGCGGCGAATCGTCTGCGCCTTGCCGCCCACCTGCCCTGCCGCCTCTAGCACCAGGATCTCTAGCTCGTGGTCACCTCGGATATCCGCGGCCGCCGCAGCTGCCGCGAGCCCCGAGATTCCCGCACCAATAATGACGAGCCTCTGCATGACCTAGATCGTCTTGCTAAAGACGTCCTTGCCCTTACCTTCATGGCGTTCGCGCCAGTAGACATCGAAGCACATCGCAAGGTTGCGAATGAAGAGCTCGCCCTCGGGCGTCGCTCGGATCTCATCGCCGTCGATGTGCACCATGCCGTTCTTCGCGTGATCCTCGAGGCGTGTTAGGTCTTCGGCGAAGGTGGTCTCGAAGTCGAGCCCAAAGCGCGACTCGATCTTGCGACGATCGATGCGGAAGTTGCACATGAACTCGTGGATCACAACGCGCCGCAGCTTGTCGTCTTCGGAGAGGGCAAGACCTTTTTCGATGGGCAGCTCGTCCTTCGCGATCGCCGCGCCGTAGGTGCTGAGCTTCTTGTTGTTCTGCACGTAGGCGCCGCCGATATCACCGATGGCGCTGATGCCAAGGCCAATCACGTCCTCGGCGGGAATCACGGCGTAGCCTTGGAAGTTGCGGCGCAGGGTTCCGTTGCGCTTGGCCACGGACAGCTCGTCCTCTTGCTTGGCGAAGTGGTCCATGCCGATGGGCTCGTAGCCCGCGGCGAGGAAGCGCTCGCGCACTAGGCCAAAGAGCTCGAACTTCACGGCCGGGTCGGGCAGGTTGTCCTCCATGAGCTTGCGCTGGTGGCCGCGGATCCAGGGCACGAAGGCGAAGGAGTAGACCGCCGAGCGATCGGCGCCCATGTCGATGACCTGCTTGACCGTCTCCTCGAAGGTGTCCGTTCTCTGATGCGGGAGACCGTAGATGAGGTCCACGTTGACGCCGCCGAAGTTGCGCTTGCGCGCGTGGTCGATGATGTCCTGGGTCTGCTTGACGGACTGCACGCGGTTGATGGCGACCTGGACTTCGTTGGTGAAGTCTTGGACGCCCAGGCTGATGCGATTGAAGCCGTGGTCGGCGAGCACGTCGATGTGCTCGGCGGAGGTGACGCGCGGGTCCACTTCGATGGCGAGCTCGGCGTCGGAAGTGCGCTCGAAAAGCCCGAAGAAGCGGGTCAGCAGGCGGTCGAGTTGCTTGGGCGTCTGGTAGGTCGGGGTGCCGCCGCCAAGGTGCAGCTGGGAGATCTTGCGCCGGTCGGGAAGGCGCTTGGCCAACATGTCGATCTCGGCTTCGATCATGCCAACGTAGGGCACGGCCTTCTCCTTGTCGGGCGAGATGATCACGTGGCAACCACAGAACAAGCAGCGCTCTTCGCAGAAGGGCAGGTGCATGTAGACCGAGAGGGGATCGTCCGCGCGCTCGTTGGCCTTGGCGAGGATGTCCTCGTACACGACAGCGTTCATCGAATCGTCGAACTCGATCGCGGTGGGGTAGCTCGTGTAGCGCGGACCGGGTCGGTCGTACTTGGCCAGGAGATCCGCGACGAGGGCGCGGTCCGTGGGGCGGTTTTCGTATGTGCTCATAGCTTAGGCCTGGGCTGTGGTGCTGGACTCTTCGCGAAGGGTCTCGATCAAGGCGCTGATGCTCTCGAGGGGAGCCTCGGGCATGATGCCGTGACCGAGGTTGAAGATGTGGCCGCGCTTGGGCATGCGTGCGATGAACTCCTTGGTCGCGGCGCGGGTCTTGTCCGGGCCGGCGAGCAGGATCGCGGGGTCGATGTTTCCCTGCAGGGCTTTCGTGCCGGTCTCGGCATTCGGGCCCGTGTGCTCGCCAAGGGATGCGCGCAGTGCGGGCAGGTCGTTGCGCCAGCAGAGGGCGAGTCCATCGGAGGGAAGCTCGGCCATGGAGGCGGCCAGGTGCGGCGCGTCATTGGCAAAGAAGATCGTGGGCACGCCGGCGCCGCGCAGCTCCATGAGCAGGTTGACGATGTGCGGGCGCACGTGGGTGGTCCAGTCGCGCAGGGAGAGCAGTCCGCCCCAGGAGTCGAAGACCTGCACCGCGTCGCAGCCGGCCTCGTGCTGTGCTGTGAGGTAGCGCGCCGACAGGGTCGCGATGGTGGCCATGAGCTCGCCGAAGACGACGGGGTCCTCGGCCAGCAGCGCACGCAGCTTAGGGAAGCCAGCCTTGCCGCGACCTTCGACGAGGTAGGCGGCCAGGGAGAAGGGCGCACCGGCAAAGCCGAGCAGGGCCTGATCCGGCTTGAGCTTCGGCTTGATCAGTCGCTGGGCGGCGGCGACCTCGGGGGCGATCTCTTCCTTGGACGGGACGCGCAGAGCGCGAATCTCCTTGGCCGTGGTGATCGGCCTCGCGATGATCGGTCCGGGGTCGAAGCGGAACTCGACGCCCAGTGCAGATGCGGGGCTGATTAGGTCCGCGAACGTGATGGCGGCATCGAAATCGAAGCGCTCCATGGGCATCATCGTTACGGCACAGGCAAGGCTTGGATCCGCGCACATCTGCTCGAAGGTGTGGGTCTCCTTGAGCTTGCGGTACTCGGGCAGGCAACGCCCGGCCTGGCGCATAATCCAGAGGGGGCGGCGTTCGGTCTCTTCGCCGTGGAGGGCGCGTAGCAGCAGTGGCTTCATGGAATCGTCCTAGGTGCGCGGCGTGTCGTCCGCGGGATCGCTGGTGAATCGGTAGCCCACACCCCGCTGGGTGTGGAAGTGTCGTGGCGCCTCGGGCTCACGCTCGAAGCGTTTGCGCAGGCGCACGATGAAATTGTCGATGGTGCGGGTGGAGGGAAAGATCTCGTAGCCCCAGACCTGCTCCAGGATTTCTTCCCGCGAGACGATCTGACCTGTGCGGTCGGCAAGGCACTTGAGTATGAGCGCTTCCTTATGGGTGAGGTGCTGCTCGCTGCCATCCCAAGCCGTACCGTGGTAGGTCTTGAAGTCGATGCTGTTGCCGCCAAAGTTGAGGCTGGCGCGCGCGGGCTCGCCAGGCTTGAGGTACCAGCTCTTGCGTCGCAGGATGGCGGCGACGCGCAGCAGCAGCTCCTTGAGAGCGAAGGGCTTGGACAGGTAGTCATCGCCACCGGCTTCGAGACCGCGGATGCGATCCCCCGTGCTGCCCTTGGCCGTCAGGAACAGAATCGGCGTCTGGATACCTTCGGCACGTGCCGTTTGGCAGATGGTGTACCCGTCCATGCCCGGCAACATGACGTCGAGCAGGATCAGATCCCACGAGCCAGCGCGAACGCGCTCCATGGCGCGCAGTCCATCAGGAGCGATCTCAGTCTCGTAGCCTTCGAGCTGCAAGTTCTCCGCTATGCCCTCGGCGAGGCTCTCCTCGTCTTCCACCACTAAAATGCGGTAGTTGCCTTGATAGGTGTCGCTCATCCCATGACCTCGTGCTTCGAACTG
>JBLHWM010000334.1:0-3937 GCA_047629095.1 Planctomycetota bacterium
TTGAGCTTGCCGACGGAGGCGATGCCGGTGAGTGCCAGGGTCTCTTCATCGGGAGCGAGGCGCGGTCCGTTCCAGCGCTCGAAGCTGAGGTCCTTCGGGGGCAGGTAGAGGCGCTCCGTCTCGACCTTGCCGTCCACGGCGCGGATCACGAGCACCGCGTCGGGCACCTGGACTCCAGTGAGCCAGTAGAACAGCGCGCCGGAGTGGAAGCGGCCCTCGATGTCCTCGCCCGCGCTGATGATCAGCACGTCGTCCCCGAGCTCGGCGGCGACCCGGGCGCGGCGCTCGGCGGTAGTCTGCTTCGTCGTTGGCGCCGGCACATCGTAGGGAACGGCGGGACCGAAGAAGTCAGCGGGTGCAGTGGTGCTGGTGACCGGGGCGTTGGGTGCGGGCACTTCAGCCTCGCCCAGAGCGGCGAGCCCACCAAGGGAGGTCAAGGTGATGGTGGAGAGGAGCGCGACGGCGGGGAGATGTGCTTTCATCTCTGCAGTCTAAGGTTCTAGGGCCCGCTTCCGTCCAAGGGAAAGTCGTAGCCATTTGGCTCGTCACACATTCTGTACTCCGGACCCACATGACTTGAGGGCCGGGCCAGGGGCTCCGCTATGCCTGGATGGTGGAAGAGCCCCAGGGTGGCTGGTGCCCGCGTCGCGATCAGCAGCTCGCAGAGGTCGACCCGGCCCTTGAGCTCCAGGTCCTTGGTGCTGAGGCGCTTGGCGAGCCAGGCCGCGGCTTGGCCAAGTCGGTCGAGGTCATCTTGGTCGACCCGGTGCCCCGGGCGCCAATGGTCCGGCGTATCGAGCTGACCGGCCGTGCCGAAGAAGTTGAGGTCGCGCTTGGTGCGGCCTGTCTTCACCTCCACGCAGACGAGGCGATTCCCCGTGATGGCAACCAGATCCACCTCGCCATGGGGCGTGGCAACTCGGGTGTCCAGGATGCGCAGCGGTGAGAGCATGCGCACAAGGCTACGGGCGACGATGCGCTCGCCGACGAGTCCAAGCTCGTCCTTGTCTAGGTCGATGCGCTTGATGCTCCAGACCGGCGCGATGAGAATCGCGCCGGCCCGGAAGCGGGCGAAGCCTAGCGCTCGGAGACGACGCGCTTGGGCTGCTCGTCCTTGGAGGCCGCCGGCTTCTCGAGCTGCTTGGCCTCCTCCTTCGGTTCTTCCTCTGCCGGAGTCTCCTTGGCCGGAGCGTCCTTCGCGACGGGTGCCGTCTTGCCACCGAGCAGGTTGCCCTCCTTGTCCACCACGCCTTGGATCGACTGGCGGCTGAAGATCATGCACACCTTGTCGTCGACCATCACGTGGATCTTGTTCGGCTCCGTCTTGCGGATCGTGCCGTAGATGCCGCCGATGGAGAGCACCTTGTCGCCCTTCTTCAGCTCCTCGCGCATGACCTTCTGCTGCTTGCGCTGCTTGCGGTCCGGGGCGATCACCAGGAAGTAGAAGATCGCCGCCATGCCCAGGATCGGGATGAGCATGCTCGGTGCGGAGTCTTCGGCTGCGGCGCCAGCCTCTTGGAGAAGGGCGAGGTATAGGGGTTGGATCATGTTCGTTGGGTTTCGCTAGGGGCTCTGGGCCCGGAGTTCGGGGGCAAGAGACTATCCGATTCCATGCTGCCCTGGAAACCCGGAAGGGGCTTGTCTTACCCATGATTTGGCCGATTGCCCCACAAAGGGCGATCGGCCCACGCAGATATCGCTCGAAGACTTTGGAAGTCCTGAACTTGCTGCCTTCCCGCGCGTTCGGGTCCTGCGTATTCTGTGGCCTCGGCTCCGGCCCCAATTGGCCTCGCCCAACCTTATGTCTAGTCATTTGAACCCTGAAAAAGTAGTCGTCGCCATGAGTGGCGGCGTGGATAGTTCCGTCGCCGCCTGGATGCTTGGCGAGGCGGGCCACAGCCTCGTTGGCCTCTTCATGCGCAATGGCGTGAAGGTTGCCGAAGAGGACGTGCCCAAGAAGTCTTGCTGCTCTGTAGGAGACGCTCGGGATGCGCGCATGGTGGCAGCCCGTCTGGAGATTCCGTTCCAGGCGGTGGACCTCGGCTCCGAGTTCGGCAGCCTGATCGACTTCTTCGTGGACGAGTACACCCGCGGCCGCACGCCGAATCCCTGTGCCCTCTGCAACCGCGACTTGAAGTTCGGCCGCCTGATGGACTTCGCCGACGAGCTCGGCTGCGAAGCCGTGGCAACCGGGCACTACGCTCGCCTTGACGTCGAGAACGGCCGGCCAATCCTGCGCCGCGGCGTGGACCACACCAAGGACCAGTCCTACCAACTCTTCTCGGTCTCGGAGGCGCACCTCTTGCGCACGCGGCTGCCCCTCGGCGGTCTGCAGAAGACCGAAGTGCGCGCCATGGCATCGAACGTCGGTCTCAAGACCGCGGCCAAGCCCGACAGCCAAGAGATCTGCTTCGTGCCGTCGAACGACTACCGCATCCTCTTGGAGGAGCGCGGCGTCACCTTGCACCCGGGCAACTTCGTCGACACCAAAGGCAAGAAGCTCGGCAAGCACAAGGGCACCGAACACTTCACGATTGGACAGCGTCGAGGCCACGGCATCGGCGGCGGCACGCCCCTCTATGTGGTGGCCCTTCGCCCCGTCTTGGGCGAGGTCGTCCTGGGCACCAAGGCCCAGTGCTTCTCCGATTCCCTGATCGCCGACGACGTGAACTGGATCGGCTTCGATCCAGGCGCCGAGCCCCAGGCGCCAGGCGGCGGTCCGATTCGCTTTGATGCCGATGTCCAAGTGCGCTATCACCACGCGGCTGCGCCTGCGACCATCGAACTCAGCGACACGGAGCCGGGCGTCTTCACGGTGCACTTCCACGAACCCCAGTCCGCAGTGGCCCCGGGTCAAGGCGCCGCCATCTACCGTGGCGACCGCTTGCTAGGCGGCGGCTGGATCCGCTCGGCCGTGCCTGTTAGCGAAACGCCGAAGAGTGAAACGGCGAAGAGCGAGCGTGGCGCAAAGGACGCCAGCACAACCTAGCTCGGCTTGGGTGTCTACCGCAAATCGAGTGCAGGCCTAACCCAGGCCAAGAGCTTCTCCATCGGCGCCCTTGTGACCGCAATCACCCAGGGCAAGCACCTGCTTCGGGCGGGGCTGATCCTGCTGCTTGGTGCGGCCTGGCTCAGCATGCCGCTGTTTCCGGTACAGGGCGAGGTCCCGCTTGAGGTCCTGGTCGTGGACACATCGGCCAGCTCCCGCATCGGAGTCGGGGACGCCGACGCATGGCTGGCTTCCGTCGCTGGCGCTTGGCTTGACGACGTGCGCGATCGCCAGGGGCTTGGCGGACCCGATGCGGACCTCATGGTGGTGACCTTCGGGCCCAGCGCGAGCGTCCTTGCGGGGCCGAGTCCGGGCAGCGTGGTCCCCGCCACCCTGCAGCGCTTTCTCGCCAAGGGACCACTGGCCCCGCGCTCCTCCGGCGGCGAGCACCAGGCCAGTCCCCTGGACGCAGCCTTGGCCCTGGCCGAGGGCGCCTTCGAAGGTCACAAGAGCATGCGCTTGACCCTGGTGGGGGACGGCAGCTACAGCGGCGCGGACCCGGCGCCGCGCCTGCGCGCCTGGGCCGCGCGCAGCATCTACTTAGACATCGAGCAGCCTGTTCGAGACCGCGCCGACCTGGCGATTGGGCACCTGCTCGCGCCACCGCGGGTCTTTGCGGGCGCGCCCATCGGCATCGGCCTGGACGCCTTCCACCTCATGCGCGCCGCTGCCCCGGGCGCACCGGCCCTACGCATCCAAGCCACCTTCGCCGGCCTGTCCGCCCAGTGGTTCGAGCCGCTCTCCGCAGCTGCCGAATCCCAGCACGTGCAGCTCGATCTCGCGACTCCTTTCCTAGACGCCATGTCCGCCGGATCACGAGGCGAGGTGCAGTTCGAGATCGACGCGGGCTACCTAGTCGGAGGCATGTTTCAAGCCGATGACTTTCGA
>JBLHWM010000335.1:0-3923 GCA_047629095.1 Planctomycetota bacterium
CCGTCAGGCGCAGCATCGAGTCTTGGGCCGCGTCTTCGGCGGCACTGTGGTCAGCTAGAAGCCCCAAGCACAATCGATAGACCACCGGCCACTCCGCCCGATACCAAGTGTCCAGGCTGTCCCCATCCCCGGCGATGACGCGGGGGATGAGCGCAATCCAGTTGGGCTCGGAAGGTGTGGGTTGAAGGGTCATGGGGTGGGTTCCGACGACCTTACGCGGGCCGGCCCCCAAGCGCTGAAGAGAAAATCTACGGCGCCGGGGATTTAGGGAAACACGAGCCTGGGTGCCGCGGCCGCAGATAGGCACGCAGGCACCAACGGCAGTGCTTTTCCCAGTTGGTGAGCACGCGAACCCCTTGTCCCTGCAGGCTCTCAGCAACTTCGGCCAAGGCTATCCCCGCCCCGAGTCCAAGCTGCCATCCTGCACCAGCCGCCACTCATCTTCCGTAAAACGAGGCGTGATGTGCTTGGGGCAGTTCCAGTCGTAGGCGACGACCTTGAGCACAACGAAGCGCTCTATCGGTGCCATGTACTCGGGGTCTTGGAAGAGCGGCAGCAGATCCGGTCGATCCGCTGCGTTGATGACCTCGGACTCCACCATGAGCTTCAGTCGACTCTGGGATGGGTAGTCCATCAGGAAGAGCGCCGTCTTCCCGCTCTTCCTTAAGTTACCCATGCTAATCAGCTGGCGGTTGCCGCGAAAGTCGGCGTAGCCGATGGTGCCCGCGTCGATGACCTTGAGGAAGCCCTCGGGCCCGCCGCGAAACTGTAGATACGGCCAGCCGTCCTCGTTGACCGTCGCCATGTAGAAGCCGTCCCGGGACGCGATGAACTGGGCCTCGGCAAGGGTAAGCTCATCGTGAATCAGCTCGCCGCCCTCGTGGCGGGCCTGGGATTCGCGCGTTCCGTACTCGGTCTGGGCGGCCTTGACGGAGTCGGTAAAGAGTCGGTTCATGAAGTTGCGTGTCATCGGTCGTTCCTGTGTTGAG
The DNA here is from genome assembly GCA_047629095.1 of Planctomycetota bacterium. Lineage (GTDB taxonomy): Bacteria > Planctomycetota > UBA1135 > UBA1135 > CALBMX01. The sequence goes on from JBLHWM010000335.1 coordinate 990, forward strand.
TGCGGCTGGCGTTGCTGGCAGGGTCTGTTAAAAGAAGGAACAGGACACACGTGGATTCCCCCCCGACGTGTGCCCCGTTCCAAGTGATTCGTGTTTAGCGTGTCCTCTTCGCGAAGACCTTCTTGATTAGACCGGCGATCTTCGCGCCGTCCTCTTCCAGTGCAAAGTGCCCCGTGTCCAAGAGGTGTAGCTCGGCGTTAGGCAGATCGCGAAGGTAGGGGTGAGCACCTTCGGCGGGGAAGATCTCGTCGTTCTTGCCCCAGGTGATCAGCGTCTTGGGCTGGTTGACGCGCAGGTACTTCTGCCAGGACGGGTAGAGCGGCACGTTGGTGCGGTAGTCGTAGAACAGCTGCAGCATGATCTCTTGGTTGCCCGGACGGTCGAGCAGCGGTTGATCCACAAGCCAGTTGTCGGGGCTAATGTTGTCCGCGTTGCGCGTTCCGTGTTGGTACTGCCACTTGGTTGCGCCCAAGCCCAAGAGTCCGCGAAGTGCGTCGCCGTCCTCTGTCGAGTGACTCTTCCAGAATGCCTTGATCGGGTCCCAGAAGGCCAATAGACCCTCGTCGTAGGCATTGCCGTTCTGGACGATCAGCCCTTCCACGCGCTCGGGGTGCGCCGTTGCGATGCGGAAGCCCACGGGTGCGCCGTAGTCCATCAGGTAGATCGAGTAGCTGTCGAAACCGCGTCGCTCGAGCACCGTGTCGACGATCTCGGCGATGTGATCGAAGCTGTAGTCGAAGTCGTCCACAGACGGGGCCGAGCTCAGGCCGAAGCCCGGGTAGTCCGGCGCGATGACGTGGAAGTCCTCGGCCAGCATCGGGATCACGTTGCGGAACATGTGGGACGAGGTGGGGAAGCCGTGCAGCAGAACAATCTTCGGGTTCGAGGGGTCGCCAGCTTCCCGGAAGAAGATGTCGAGCTCTTGCACCTTCTCGGTGCCGTAGGCGATCGTTGGCTGTTCAACGACCTGGGTTGGTTTGGCGTCGGCGCCGCTCGCGGTGGTCTGGCAGGACGTGGCGCCCATGCTAGTTAGGAGGAGAGGTAACAGGATGACAGTGCTTGTGAATGAGAACATGATTTGGGTGGTTGGTATGAGGTGTGGAGGTGGCGGTGATTTGGGGCGGCGGGCGGCTACTCGAACTGCGCGTCGACCTTGGTGTTGGCGATGTGGTTGACCCAGTTGGAGAGCAACTTCACAGAGATGCTGCCGACCACTTCGTAGAGGGTCGCCTTGTCGATGCCTTGGGCTTCCAGCGCTGCGAGGTCAGCGCCGGTGAGGTTTCCCTGCTTGGCGATCAGCAGCCGGGTGGCGTCAACAAAGGCCTTGCCCTCGGACTCGCTGACCGACTCGCCGCGGGCAACCGCGGTCAAAGCGTCGTTGGAACTTCCGGCACCCTTGCCCATGGCGACGTGGGCCGCAGTGCAGTACTTGCAATCCGCCGTAGCGGAGGTCACGAGCTGGACCAGGTTCTTGTCCCTAGGGCTCAGCACATTGTCGTCGTGGGCGAGGGACGCTTGTCCCTGTAGGTAGACTTCGAGTGCGGCTGGGCTCTTGCTCAGCTCACGCAGTAGGTTGGGGACGAAACCGAACTTGGCTTCGGCACTTTGCAGCAGCGCCTCGGCGCGTTCGTTTTGGAGATGTGTGTTCATGGTTCTGGATTGGGTGCGGTCGGTGTGTTTGGTGCAGAGCCTCGGTGACTCCGGGGCGTTGTATTGAGCTCTGCTAATCCACATGCCGTGCCAACGGGCCCTTGAAATCCCTAAAGGCTTTCTAGCTAAAACTTTAGGTCGCGAAGGGCACGCCATAGGATCTCGCGAGATGTCGTTAGGTCGCGAGATGTCGAGGCGTCCTTGCGAGATGTCGTGCCGATTTCGGTCGAGATGCGTGGCATTCCCCAAGCCGTACTCGACGGGGAGGCGGCCTTGGGCTCAAATGTCCTGCCCCGCTCCCATGCACATCCATCTGACTCCCACCGGCGGCATCGCCGGCGACATGTTTGTCGCCGCAATGCTCGACACCTGGCCCGACCTAGCCCCCGGCCTCGATGGCGCACTCCAGGGTGTGCTCGCTACGGCAACCATGCCCGCTGGTGTGGAGTTCCGCCTCGTGCCCCGGGCAAGTTCCGAGCGGCCCGGCAAGGACGTCATCGCGGGCGCGCGCTTCCATGTCTCCCTCGACAAGCACGAGGCCAGCGCCAATCACCACCACCGTAGCCTGGCGGACATCCGCACATGGCTCGAGACCATGGGGCTTGAGCTTCCCGTCCGCGAGCGCGCCCTGCACATCTTCGAGCTGCTCGCTGCCGCCGAAGGTCACGTGCACGGAGTCGCCCCAGAACAGGTCACCTTCCACGAGGTCGGCGCCTGGGACAGCGTCGTCGACATCGTCGCCGCGGCCTGGCTCATTGAGGCAGTCGCCGCAGACTCCTGGTCCGTGGCGTCCCTGCCCCTGGGCTCGGGAACGGTGCAGACCGCCCACGGTTTGCTGCCCCTACCGGCGCCCGCAACGGCACGCTTGATGCGAGGCTTTACAAGCCACGACGACGGCCGCCCGGGCGAGCGCGTGACGCCCACGGGCATGGCAATCCTCTGCCACTTACAACCCCAGAGCACGTCACCCTTAGGACCGGGCTGGAACTTAGAGCGCACGGGCTTCGGCCTTGGTACCCGCAAGCTCGACGGCATCCCCAACGTGCTCGGCGCAATCAGCTTCTCCAAGTGTGAACAGCCCGAGTGGCAGTCCGACGAGGTGGCTGTGATCGAGTTCGACATCGACGACCAGTCCCCCGAAGACCTGGCCATTGGCTTGGACCGCATGCGAACAAGCGCGGGCGTGATCGACGTCACCCAGACGGTGGCCTACGGCAAGAAGAATCGATTGGTTGCAGCGATCCGCGTGCTTGCCAAATCAGCCGAACTCGACAGCGTACTCAA
>JBLHWM010000336.1:0-3914 GCA_047629095.1 Planctomycetota bacterium
CAGCTCTCTTCAGCGTCGCAGCTCTCTTCAGCGTCGCAGGTTTGCTCAGCGTCGCAACTCTCTTCAGCGTCGCAACTCTCTTCAGCGTCGCAACTCTCTTCAGCGTCGCAACTCTCTTCAGCGTCGCAACTCTCTTCAGCGTCGCAACTCTCCTCAGCATCGCATTCTTGCTCGTCTTCGCAGGTCTCGCTCCATTCCCATTCCGTACTGTCGCCCTCTGCGAACTCCCACTCGTCTCCCTCACCCCAGGACTCCTCCTCCAGCCAGACTTGCTCGCCTGCCCAAAGGTCAAACTCGGCGATGGTGGTCTCTTGGGAGAGCGTCAGAGTCTCCATGAACATGTCGGTCCAGTCCGCAGCCGAGGGCACCGTCGCCAGGATCACGGCTTCGCTGACACCAGCTTTCTTCATGGCGATCATCGCCTCGACCGAGTTCGCCCGGGCTTCGGCCAAGCGGTAGGTGGCCTCGCGCAGGAACTGCACACCTTGGGACCTCTCGCCGTCGAGGTCGTTGTTCGATGCAGGCGGCTCAGCGACAAAGCTGTTTTCGCGGAAGACGACCATGCGGTTGCCGGCGGTGGTGGCGATGATCGCAGCCGGGGAATCCTCAAAGGTGTCCTCGAGCTCGCGCTCATAGACATTTCGCCCCAGGTCGGTGTTCAAGGACTTGCATGATCCAAGGGTGATCCCGAGTAGCGGAGTGGCGACAAGCAGCGGGATTAGGGGGCGAATATTCAAGTACATCAGATGCAGGGGGCGCGCGGTGGGGGATTAGGCAGAGAAATGCGCCTTCTTTGTACTCCGCTGAGCTGTCCCCCGCAAGGGGTGGAGCTCATCGATGCGTTAAAGGTAAGCCCGCAGCGGGTGTTTGGGGGTTGGGGACTGTTCGAGCACCAGCTGGGGCCCATTTAGCATTCACGGTTCTGATACGCGTTTCTTTGGTTAACCCTTGGTGACCACTCGTATAGATCCCCGTGTCCGAGAGAAGGACACCGAGTCCCGTTCCAGCGGGGCTCACCTAGTGTGCTGGGGAAGCCGAGGGGGGCCGATCCAGCACCTTTTTTATACCCACATTTCTGCTGTGAGGCAGGTGCAAAGAACCGCGAACCTGGGATTCCCGAGGGCGCCGTGGAGCTCTCTGCCACCGTTCGGCATACTCCGTCCGAGCCGCCCCAAGGACCGGGGACGCGCAAACCCAAATGCCTGCTACAAGCAGCCTAGCCACCATAATCTAATGCTAAGTGACACTCTTGCCGCCCACCTCAATCGTCAGATCAACCTCGAGCAATACTCAGCTAACCTGTACCTGCAAATGAGCTCATGGTGCGATTCTCAAGGCCTGACGGGATGCACGGCGTTCCTCCGTGGCCATGCGGACGAGGAGATGGACCACATGCACCGGCTGTTTCAATACGTGAACGCCTCCGGCGGTATGGCTTTGATCGGGGCGATCAAGGAGCCACGCCATGAGTTCAAGGACGTGGCGGACGTCTTCGAGGTGACCTTGGCCCATGAGAAGGACATCACCAAGGCGATCAACGACCTCGCAAAGGCGGCCTTCGGCGAGGGCGACTTCTCGACTTTCAACTTCCTCCAATGGTACGTCGCTGAGCAGCACGAGGAAGAGGTGCTCTTCAAGCACATCTTGGACCGGATCCGGCTCATCGGAACCGAGGGGACCGGTCTGTTCATGATCGACCAAGAGCTGGGCAAGCTCGCGGACGAAGCCGCTAGTGCGTCCACCCCAGTCACGCCGGCCGAATAACCGGAAGGCTACGGCGCGCTAGCTGCTTGGCCCGGGCGACTTGACCAAGCGCTGGCAGCCGAGCCAGGTCGCCTCTGAGGCCAATCGCAGACCCGCTAGGCGAATCGCTCCTCGCTCGTCACTGCAGAGGGCCCAGATCAGGCCAGGCAGGGCATCTCCACGGGGTGACCTGGACCAGGTGTTGGTGATCCGGTCAATCTGGTCTTGGTCCATCTCGCGGACGATCAAGATCGTGTCCAGGTACTTGAGGTCGAGCAGATCCGTCAGGCGGGTCGAGACAGCCCATTGGTCCCGGCAGAGGCTGCGCAGGAAGCCAAGGGCTCGCAGACGGCCCAGGTGGGATGTGTGCCCTGCATTTGTGGAGAGGCCGAGCTCGAGCAGCTCTTCGTTGTCGACACAGAAGCTGAAGATGGCGGATGCCTCGTGGCAACAGAGATCGCGGATAGTCATGGATTGGATGCTGGGTGGTTCAGTTAGGACCGGCTGAGTTTATCGCGTAATGATATTGAGACTCAGTATCATTAAGCTCTTCTGCCAGGATTCCCCAAGTTTCCGCCATCTGCAGCAAAGGAAACGCGAGCCCCATCGCTCGCGCTGGCCTAGAGTGCAGCCATGCGCACCAATCTAGGTCTGATCGTGTTCCCGTTCCTATTGGCTTGCTCCGCCCCCTCGGTCGGGTCCCACGGGGGCTTTGGCGACGTCCAGCTGAGCCCTACGACGCGCACTCCCGCCAAGGTGGCTCCGAGTGCCGACAACGGGGAGAGCCTCGCAGAGAGCCTGCTGGGCATCACCCTGGCCACCCTCGACTCTGGTCTGCTTGAGGATGGCTTTGGGCCCGCTCCGCCGATCGCCTACAACGAGCTGCGCATGGCTGTTGCCCGGGAGCGCTCCGACAACGGGCGCGGGGACGTCATCGGGCTTGGTGCCGAATTGAGCCTAAAGGTCACCCCTGACATGTTCACCCGATTGGGCTATTGGGTTCTGGAGGGCGAGGACCTTGGCTCCGCCTCAGGGGCCGAGGTGGGGCGCCTGTCCCTAGGACTCGGGCGCATTGTGCCCCTTACGGAATCAACCCACCTCGTCGGTAGCCTTGGCTTGGAGTGGGCCCGCGACCGCAAAAGCAGTGTGAACTTCTTCTCCCTGTCCCACGACGGCGGCGAGGGGCTCTTCGGAAGCGATCACAGCGAGCTAGGCTTCGATGCCGACCTCGCCGTGCGCCACCGCATGACCGACTGGCTCGAGATCGACGGGGGCATTCGCGGCGAGACCCTGCGCGAGGACTCCGTGGGAGGCTTCGGCATCGTGCGCTTCTTCCTCAGCTCGAACGTTGCCCTGTACTTCGAGTACGAGGACGTGGACGAGCCCACAGCGCGGCTCGGCCTGGCCTTGCTCGGTGGCTAGAAGTCGTCCAGGCCCTTGCCCGACAAAGCGGACTTGGCCACGGAGTCCATGAGAATGGCGGCCAGCGGCAGGGTCGCGCGCTCGAAGAGGTCGCGCACGGCCTCGACTTCCTTCACGCGCTCGGGCTCGGTGATCTCGCGCGCCTCTCGAGCGGCGTCCATGGCCTCCTCCAGGTCGGCGAGGCTCTCTGGGTCGAGCTCGTCCCCGGCGGTGGCCAGGCCGCGCTCACTGGCTTGCAGCATGGTGCCGATCTCGGTCACTAGGCCAGCTAGTCGACTCGCGTCGAAGTCGGCTCGCGCGTTCTCGAAGGACTCCAGTAGCATGCCTTCAAGCTGCTCGTCCGTCAGGCTGTTCATAGGCTCGACAGTGATCTCGGCGCGGTTGCCGGTTGTCTCTTCCTTGGCCGTCACGGTCAGCATTCCGTTGGCGTCGAGGGCAAAGCGCACGGCGACCTTCGGCATGCCCGCGGGCATGGGGGGGATGCCCGTCAGCTTGAACTTGCCCAAGCTGCGGCAGTCCTTCGCGAGCTCGCGCTCGCCTTGAACGATGTTGAACTCGATGCCGGACTGGTTGTCGGCGTAGGTCGTGAAACCTTCGGTGTGCTGGCAGGGGATCGGCGCGTTGCGCAGGATGACCTTCGACGTCGCGCCGCCCATGGTCTCCATTCCTAGGGAGAGTGGTGTGACATCCATGAGCAGGATGTCGCGGGTTCCACCGGCGAGCACGTGGGCCTGGACCGCAGCGCCAAG
>JBLHWM010000337.1:0-3913 GCA_047629095.1 Planctomycetota bacterium
CATGAACCTGTCGCCCCAGAAAGCGACCTTCCGCATTGGCGGCTTCATCACGGCGTTCATCGGCGTAGCGATCATGCCCTGGCGCCTGATCGAATCCACAGACGGCTACATCTTCACCTGGTTGCTCGGCTACTCGGCACTACTCGGCCCCATCGGCGGCATCCTCATCGCCGACTACTTCCTAGTCCGTCGGACCAACATTGACGTCAACGCCCTCTTCCGCCGCGATGGCGAATACTGGTACTCGAGTGGCTTCAACTGGACGGCGATCGGCGCCCTAGCCATCGGCATCCTACCCAACGTCCCGGGCTTCCTGTACCAAGCTGGCTTCATCGAGAGCACCCCCGAGGTCTTCCAGACAATCTACACGTACGCTTGGTTTGTAGGTTTCCTGATCTCTGCAGGCATCTATACCCTACTCATGCCCAAACCAAGCTAGCAACAAGGACGCATCCGTCCCAATCCCCCCACTCCCAACAAACGCTGCGCCCCTCCCAAAGGCTTCAGCTCGGAGAGGGGGCTGGAGAGCGTATTAGGTCGCCCTGCACCCCACTCCCAATCGGACGCCATCCCTCCCGAACCTCTCCAGCCCCCTCTCCGAGCTGAAGCCGAACGCCCAACCGTCCCCCCCTCGCGCGAAGCGCGCCCCCACGCGCGAAGCGCGCCCCCCAAGCGAAGCGCCCCTCTCTACTCCGTCACCAAGGAGTCCGTCTCCTTCGCAATATCGCCCTGCCACATCGAATCCCGGTTCGCCTGACCAGCCTTCTCACGCTTGGCCGCCAACTGCCGCTCCACCAGATCCGCGTGGGTCGTGAAGTAATCCAAGCTCTTGCCAACGATCTCGTCCACCGACTTGAACCCATGCTTGTCCATGAAAGCAGTCAGGCCATCGCAGAGCTCGTTGATCATCTCATAGCCCTTGAGCATCGCACCCGTGCAGACCTGCACCGTGCTCGCGCCAAGTAGCATCAGCTGCATCGCATCCTCGCCAGTCTCGACGCCGCCCATACCCGAGACCGGAGTCCCGGGGCAGGCCCGCGAGATCTCCATCACATGGCGCAGAGCGATCGGCAGAACAGCGGGCCCGGAGTAGCCACCGGGTACGGTGTAGCCCTCCACCGTCGGCATAGGCCGCAGGGTGTCGAGGTTCACGCCGATCACGCACAGGATCGTGTTGATGGCTGCCAGCCCATCGGCACCGCCGCGCACTGCGGCCAATGCCGAGAGGGTCGGATCCGTGACATTCGGTGTCATCTTCGCCCACACAGGAATCGTCGCCGCGCCCTTGGCCCAGCCGACCACCTGCTCGACCGTTTCAGGATCTTGGCCCATGGCCGCGCCCATCTTGCGCTCGGGCAAGCCATGGGGGCAGGACAGGTTCAGTTCGAGCGCGTCCACGCCGGCCGCTTGGGTGCGCTCGACAATCTCCACCCACCTATCCTTCTCGCACTCTTCCATGATCGATGCGATCAAGACGCGGTCGGGATAAGCCGCTTTGCAGTCGGCGAGCTCGTCCAACCAGACGTCAAACGGCCGATCCGAGATCAACTCGATGTTCTGAAAGCCCAGCACCTTCTTCTTCTCGCCGGGCATGGTCAGCTTGCCATAGCGCGGCACCGTGTTGTGCACCTTGCTGTGGTCCAGACTAACGGTCTTGCAGACAATGCCGCCCCACCCGAGCTCGAATGAGCGCTTGATCACCTTGCCGTTCGTACCGGGAGGCCCCGACGCTAGGACGAAAGGGTTGGGGAAGCGGATGCCGTTGACTTCGATGCTGAGGTCGGCCATAGGAGGGTCTCGGTAGGGATTCGGGTGAGCGGTGGGATTACGAGGCGAAGGTTGCGAGGGCTTCCGCCATGACGTCGAGGGCTTCTTGGATTTCCGAGGCCCCAACGTTGAGGGCCGGGGCGATGCGCAGCACGTTTCCGTACAGGCCACCCTTGCCGACTAACAGACCGCGGTCTCGGCAAGCCTCGAAGAACTTGGCCGCAGCTTCGGGATTGTGCGTGCGATCACCAACGGTCTCATCGACCACGAACTCCATGGCTTGCATCAGGCCCATGCCGCGCACATCGCCGATCATCTTCGGGTACTTGCCCTGGAGCTCTTCGAGTCCGGCACGCAACAGCGCGCCCTGGGTCTCGGCGTTGCCGGCTAGGTCTTGGCTCTCGATCACCTCCAGTGTCGCATTGGCGGCAGCCGAGGAGATCGGGTTGCCTCCAAAGGTGGAGAGCTGCAGGGCCTTGAAGGCGTCCGCGATCTCCGGGGTGGCAACGGTCACGCCAAGGGGCATGCCGTTGGCCACGCCCTTCGCCATCGTCATGATGTCGGGCTCGACACCGAAGTGCTCGATGCCGAACATCTTGCCGCCGGTGCGACCGAAGCCGGTCTGCACCTCGTCACAGATGAACACGCCGCCCGCCTTGCGGATGATGTCGACAGCGATCTCGAAGTACTCTTTTGGCGGCACGACGAAGCCGCCTACACCCTGGATCGGCTCGGCCAGGAAGCCCGCGATCTTGCCCGTGGTGGTGGTGGCGATCAGCTCACCGAGATCTGTGGCGCACGCGACCTGGCAGGTGGGATAGGTGAGCTTCAGCGGGCAGCGATAGCAGTAGGGCGCAAGGCCGTGCTTGATACCCGCGATCTGGGTCGGGACCGCGCGCCAGGACGAGTGGGCGGTCAAGGACTGGGCGAGCATCGACCTGCCGGAGTAGCCGTGGCGCAGGGCGATCAGCTCGATCGAGCCGGTATACACCTGGGCCAGGGCAACGGCCGTCTCGTCGGCTTCGGTGCCCGAGGCCGTGAACATGCTCTTCTGTAGGCGGCCCGGCGTGATGCGTGCCATGCGCTCTGCAAGCTCGACGATCGGTGCGGTGGGATAGAGCGTCGAGACGTGGCCCAAGCGGTCCAACTGCAACTTGACGGCGTCGTTCACGTCGTCATTGCAGTGCCCCACGGACACGGTCAAGATGCCGCCGAAGAAGTCGAGGTACTCGGTACCATCGGCGTCCTTCACGCGGCAACCCTTGCCCGACTCGAGCACGACTGGGTCCGCGTAATAGTTCGACACCGAAGGCAAGAGGTACTCGGCGTGCTTGCGCAGGGTCTCTGCGCGTTGATTGGACTCGGTCATGCGAAGTTCCTTTTGAGGTAGCGTCCGGCGGCGCGCTTCACGCGCAGGTCGCCGTCTTGGAATTGGATCCGGCCGTTGACAATCACGGTGGAGGGACCGCCCTTGGTCTTGAAGCCTTCGAAGATGTTCGTGTCGACCCGATGCAGGTGCGTCTTGGCTGAGATCGTGCCCTCGACCTCGGGATCCCAGATCACCAGGTCCGCATCGGCGCCCACTGTGATCGAGCCCTTGCGCGGGTAGAGACCGAAGATCTTCGCGCTGCGAGTGGACGTCACATCCACGAACTCGTTCAGGGTCAAGCGTCCTTCGAGCACACCATAGGTGTACATCAAAGCGAGTCGGGTCTGGATCCCGGCCGCGCCGTTGGGGATCAAGCGGAAGTCGTCCTTGCCGGCGTCCTTTTGGCCAACCAGGTTGAAGGGACAGTGGTCCGTGGCGACGACCTCAAGAGTGCCCGACTTGAGCGCATTCCACAGGGCTTCCTGGTGACCGCGTGGTCGTATCGGAGGGGACATGACCGCAGCCGCGCCAGAGAAGTCCTCGGTGTCGTAGACCGAGTCGTCGAGCAATAGGTACTGGGGGCAGGTCTCTCCGTAGACCTCTTGGCCCCTGGCGCGCGCCTCGGCGATGGCCTTGAGGGACTGCACGCACGTCACGTGCACAATGTACAGGGGCTCCTTGGTCATGCGCCCTAGCATGATTGCACGGGAGGTGGCCTCGCCCTCCAAGGGCGCGGGCCGCGAGAGCGCGTGGTACTTCAAGCCCGTCTTGCCCTCC
>JBLHWM010000338.1:0-3907 GCA_047629095.1 Planctomycetota bacterium
CAACATCCCCCCTAGCGCGAAGCGCCCCCTCCCCCCCTAAAACTTCCAAGCATCCCAACCCCAACCTTGCCACGATCAACAGCCTCCCCCTAGTATGGAGACCCCTCCCAACTCACCACCCAGTCCGACCATGCCCACCCCCCCCAAGAACTCACGCCGCCAATTCCTAAAGACCGCCATTGGCGCCAGCGCCGCAGCCACCGGACTCGCCGCCTGCCAAACCAGCGGCCCCTTCGGCCGCTCTCCCCGCTCCGCCCCGGGAGCCCAGTACATGGGCGACTTCGCTGCCCCTCCCCTGGACCGCATCCGCATGGGATTCATCGGAGTTGGCGGCCGCGGCACGGGGCACGTGGCCCAGATGTTGTTGATGGAAGGGGTCGACGTCGTTGCGATCTGTGATGACTACGCGCCCGCCGCCGAGAGTGCGGCGCAGCGCTGCGAGGATGCGGGTCGCGCGCGCCCAGCAGTCTACAGCGAGCACGAGCGCAGCTTCGATGACATGATCGCCGAGATGAACCTCGACGCGGTGATCATCTCTACGCCTTGGCGCTGGCATGCGCCCATGGGAGTCGCAGCTATGGAGGGTGGAGCCCATGCGTTTATCGAAGTGCCGATCACGACGACGGTGGACGAGATGTGGGACTTGGTCAATACCAGCGAGCAGACGGGCCGCCACTGCATGATGATGGAGAACGTCAACTACGGCCGTGATGAGCTGCTGTTCCTCAACATGGTGCGCTTGGGCTTGGTGGGCGAGATCACCCACGGCGAGGCGTCCTACATCCACGACCTGCGCTGGCAGATGAAAGAGCTCGAGCGCGGTGAAGGCTCTTGGCGCTTGGCCTACCACGTCAACACCGACGGCAACCTGTACCCGACCCACGGACTTGGGCCCGTGGCCCAGTACATGAACTGCGAGCGTGGTGGCGATCGCTTCGAGCGCCTGGTTTCGTTCAGCTCGCCCGCCTTGGGGCGCCAGCTTTCGGCCGCGCGGGACTTCCCTGCGGACCACGAGCGCAACCAGCAGACCTACCAGTGCGGCGACATGAATACGTGCATCATCAAGACCGAGAAAGGTCGCACGATCCTGGTCCAGCACGACACGACCTCGCCGCGGCCGTACACGCGCTTGAACATGATCTCCGGCACGAAGGGAACCATGGCGGGCTTCCCGACGCGCATCGCCCTCGATCCTGAAGGCGTGGGCGCCCACGGTTGGAAAGAGGGTGAGGACCTGGCCGAGTTCTACGAGAAGTACGAGCACCCCCTCTACACCCGCGTCGGCGAGGAAGCCGTCAAGGCCGGTGGCCACGGGGGCATGGACTTCATCATGCTTTGGCGCATGGTCTACTGCCTGCGCAACGGGTTGCCCCTGGACCAGAACGTCTACGAGGGCTGCGCATGGAGCGCCGTCTCGCCCCTCAGCGAGTGGTCCGTTGCGAATGGCGGCATGCCTGCCTCGTTCCCCGACTTCACCCGCGGTCGCTGGACCGAGACACTACCTCTCGACATCGTGGGCTAACTGATGAGTCACTCTAAACTGATGATTGGAGGCCTATTGATGGCCTCATCTTGCGTCGCCCCCATTGCGGGAGATTCCCCACATGTGGAAGAGGTCCAGGCCGACACTTGGATCCAGTTGTTCAACGGCGAGGACCTCGACGGCTGGCGAGTGAAGGTCGCGGGCTATGAAGTCGACGACAACTCCTTGGGTATCTTCAGCGTGCAAGACGGTGTGATCCGGGTCAGCTACGACAACCTCGAGACCTTCAACGGCGAGTTTGGGCACCTGTTCTACGACACATCCCTCGACTACTACCGCCTGCGCGTGGAGTACCGGTTCCTCGGTCAACAGGTGCCCGGCGGGCCCGGCTGGGCTTGGCGCAACAGTGGCGTCATGCTGCACGGCCAGCACCCCGAGACGATGACCCGGGACCAGAGTTTTCCGGTCTCGATCGAAGCGCAGATGCTCGGCGGCCCGGCCGATGAGACTGGTGGAATCCGCACAACGGCGAACCTCTGCACGCCGGGCACCCACGTTGAGATCGACGGCAAGCTGCACACTCCGCACTGCCTGAACTCGAACTCACTCACCCACTACGGGGACGAGTGGGCGACGATCGAACTCGAGGTGCGCGGCGGCGAGCAGATCCGGCATTGGATGGACGACACCATCGTGCTGTCCTACGAGGCACCCCAACTCGATCCCAATGACGCCGATGCCAAGCGCTTGATCGAAGCCGGTGCCGAACTGCCCCTGACGGCCGGGTTCTTCTCCCTACAGGCCGAGAGCCATCCCATGGAGATCCGAAGTGTCGAGCTGCAAATCATCACGGACTAATATGAAGATCCCCTCGAGCCGCGCCCTGCTGTACGCCCTGCCCTTTGCCTGCCTGGCGCTTGTGTCCTGCGGGGACAAGACGAGCGCAAGCCCCAAAGATGCCGAGCCACTTGTTCAGCCCGCTACCGAGCTGCTGATCTTCACCCGCACGGCTGGCTTCGAGCACTCGTCCATCCCCACCGGCGTGATCTGTGTCGCGGAGCTCGCCCAGGAGCTCGGTCTTACCGCCACCGAGACGAAGGATCCCGCCGACTTCACGGACGCGAATCTAGAGCGCTTCGCCGCCGTGGTCTTCCTCTCGACCACCGGCGACGTGCTCGACCCCGCAGGCCAGTCCGCTTTCGAGCGCTACATCCAATCCGGCGGCGCCTACCTTGGCATCCACGCGGCCACGGACACCGAGTACGAGTGGCCCTGGTACACCGGTCTTTCAGGTGCACAGTTCGCGAGCCATCCGAAGATCCAAGAGGCACACCTCGTTCCAACCAAGAACAGCTTCCCAGCCACAGCGTTCCTGCCCACGCCCTGGGTCCGCACGGACGAGTGGTACAACTTCAAGGCCATCTCACCGGACATCATGCCGGTGCTCATGTTGGATGAGTCCAGCTACGAGGGCGGCACCAATGGCGCCCACCCCGCGGCTTGGTACCAGACCTACGACGGCGGCCGTGCCTTCTACACCGCCGGCGGCCACACCGAGGGGTCCTACGGCGAGCCTCTCTTCCGGCGTCACCTGAAAGAAGCCTTGGCCTGGCTGATCAAGCCCCAAGACTAGGTTCTTGGAAGCCAGGAGTTCTGGTGAGCACCTGAGGGGTGGACCGCCCGCCTATCCCAAGTGGTCCGCACTTCAGGATTCCGGTTGGGAGACTTTGGGCGCGCGCCGGACGAGCGCTACTTCTGCGCCGACAAGAATCCAACGAGCGAGACGAAATCCTGGAAGCTCAAGGAGCTAGCCAAGCCAGCTGGCATCATCGACATCTCGAGCTCATTCCGGCTCGCCACATCTTCCGAAGCGATGCGAGCGACGCCGCCAGCGATGTCGCGAAGTACGACTTCACCGGCAGCCTCCTCCGAGACGAAACCGGACTGCACCGAGCCATCCTTCATTGTTAGAACGACCGAGGCGAAGCCCTGGCTGATGGAGGCATTCGGTCGCAGAATGGACTCCGCGATCTGCTCCGCGCCCATGATTGATCCGACCTGGCCCATGTAGGGCCCCTTCGGCTTCTCGTCCGAGGTCAAGGTATGGCAGGCCACGCAACCTTGCGTACTAAACAACGCGCGCCCGCGATCCAAGTCCGGGGTCAGCTTGCCGAGCGCGAGCATCACGTCCTCGATGGCCGCATCGCCGACCTCGCCCTTCGCATTTGCGAGCGCGGCCAGGTCCACAGCCAGCTGCTCGACCTCTTCCGGCGTTGGGTCCGCCTGGAGCTTCTCCATGCCGAGGCGGTGCTTCGCGTTCAGGGTGCGCAGCTGCGCGCGCTCTGCGGCGCCGCCCACGTCCCAAGCCGTTGACAAGCACGCCTCGACTGCGGCTGTTCCGGACCAGGTCACGGTCTTGTAGTA
>JBLHWM010000339.1:0-3861 GCA_047629095.1 Planctomycetota bacterium
CGGCGGACTCGTCGAAGGCCTTGCAGCGGCCGTCCGGCGACAGCATCTGTGCCTTGCAGATCGCGATCGTGCCGAAAGGGTCGAGCACTACGTTTACGCCGCCGACGATCGCCTGATCACACTCGCCACTGGCCAGGCTCGCGGCGGCCTGGTGCAGGGCAACCAGGCTTGACGAGCACGCCGTATCCAAGGCGAAGCATGGCCCGCGCCAGTCGAACTGGTACGACAGCCTTCCCGCCAAGGTGCTGGCCGAATTGCCCGTGGCGTAGTAGCGACTCGCGTCCTTCGGGTCCCAGCGCGTGTGGCCTTGGAAGTAGTCCGCGCCGCGGGTGCCGATGAAGACGCCCGTGTTCGAGCCCCGCAGCTCGGCAAGGGATGTGCCCGCATGTTCGACGGCTTCGACGGTGACCTCGAGCAGGATTCGTTGGGCAGGATCGAGCTCCCGCGCCTCACGAGGCGAGATCCCGAAAAAGGCCGCGTCAAACGTCTCGATCGAGCGCAGCCAGCCACCCCACCGGGTGTACATGTGGCCCTCGCGCTCGGGGTCCGCGTCGAAGTATTCGTTGATGTCCCAACGGTTCGCCGGAACCTCTTCGATGCCATCCCGCCCGGACTCGATCAGGTCCCAATAGCCATCCAGATTCTGCACGCCACCGGGAAACCGGCACGCCATTCCAACAATCGCCAAGGGCTGCATTTCAGCGACGTTCGAGGTCTTGTCCGGCTTGGACTCTGTCGTGTCCGTAACTAGGAGTTCGAACAGATAGTCCACAAGGCTCGCCGGCGTGGCGCAGTCGAAGAGCAGAGTGGAAGAGAGCTCACAGTTGAGCTTTTGCTCGAGCAGCGTCTTGAAGTCCACGGCCCGCAGAGAGTTGAACCCCAGATCCAAAAAACCCTCGTCGGGATAGAGCACCTCGTCCTCGTCGAACCCGAGAAAGTCCACCACTAGGTCGAGCACGAATCCCGTCAAAAGGCGTCGAGCCTCACGGGGAAGTGCCCCATCTAAGGCTAAGAGCAGTGCCTGATCGACCATCTGCTAAGCGCTCTCGATCGGGCGCTTGAGGATTGCCAAGGTCACCTCGCCGTGGCTGTTGCCCCCGGCCTCGTCCTCGAAGCGCACGAAGGTCTTGACGATGATGAAAGGGCCCCGATCCGAGGTCTCCGTGATGTCCACGTAGCCGCGAAAAGCAAGTGGACTCATGGGCCGGCGGAACTTGCTCTCAAACTTGTGAATCAGCACATCTGGCAGCTGCCGCGCTAGGTATTCGGAGAATCCCATGCCTTGAAAAGCAGGCAAAATACCCTCGACAATGCAGTGGCCGAGCAGGGCGTAGATCAGCTGGTTGTAGCTGATATTGAACTCCACCGCGTTGAAGTGCCCGGTGTCTTGGATGTAGCACGACTCATCGATCGCGAGCTCGCCGATCAGGCGGACTAGGTGATCCGCGCCATCCTCGGGAAGCTCGCATACGGCGCTCTTCAAGTACTTACAGCCGGGCTTATACGGCGCGAGCACCTTCCTCAGAACCTGCTCGGCGACGGCCGTGCCCGTGTTTAGCAAGGCCCTTCGCTCCCCTGCACACCCGGGTAGAAGTCGAGCTTGTCGTAGACGCCGATGCGGTAGCTCGTGGAGTGGTCCTTCTCGTACTTGTCCCCGGCGCAGTGGTTGAGCTGGCGGTTGTCCCACAGCGTCACCTCTTGGGCACGCCAGACGTGGGTGTGGATGAACTGCTCCCGCTCCATGTGGTCGAAGACCCCCTGCAGCAGAGCGTCGCTCTCGGTCTCGGGAAGTCCCTCGAAGCCGACCACAAAACCGCTGCTCACATACAGCAGCTTGCGACCGTTGACGGGATGCCGCGTGATGACCGGATGCGTGACGGCCGGGGCCAGCTTGTCGAAGGCTGCCAGTAGCTCGGTCAGGGACTTGTCCACATCCGAGGGCTGCACCTTATAGCGCCACTTGGCCTCGTGTACCGCGCGCAGGTTTTCGAGACGCGCCTCGAGCTCCGGGGGCAGGCCGGCGCAAGCGGCTTCCAGATCCAGGAACTTCGTCATGCGATCCGCCTCGGGCAGGACCCGTGGAGAGATCATGGTCAAGCTGAGGGGCTGACCGAAGAAGCTGCAGTCGCTGTGCCAGTAGGCACCGGTCCCGGCGACGCCGATCTTCTCACCGCGGAAGGGCAGGTTCGACGAGACGAAGATCTCCGGGTGGTCGGGGTGGTGGTAGTTCTCTTGGAAGTAAACCTGGGGCCGGCCGATGCGTGCGGCGAGCTCGATGTAGCGCTCGTCATCCAGGTCCATACCTTGGAAGTAGACCAGCTTGTGCTCGTAGACGAGCGCGCGAATACCGGCCGCAATTTCTGCAGTGATGGTCTCGGGCGAGAGCCCTGCAATACGAACTCCGATCTCCCTGGGGGAAGGCAACTCCACATCAAAGCTGGAGAGGGCGGCGGGGATCTGGGCGGTAGTTGAACTCATGGACGAAATGACCTCATGGCGGTTCGGGCGTACTACCCTGCAGGATAGCTCCTGCACGAGAATCGCGGGGGTGGTTTGGATGTGATTTCGGGCCCTAGTGGAACCTTGCCTCACCGATGCTAGCATCGGTGTTAGCTTGATCTTGGGCAAGGGCCACGTGGGGAATGGGACTTTTCCCTCGACAGGGGGGCGAAAGGGGCGTTTTATGGCCGAATGGATGATCTTGGACAGACGGGGCACAGGCTAGTCGAGGTGGCGTCGATCCCGCGCGTTCACGGGCGTCTGGCCCCCCAAACGGTCGCGCTGCACTTTGGGGAGCGAACGACCACGTTTGGGGAACTCGACCGACACTCGAACCAGATTGCGAATGGCCTGCGCGCGGCGGGGCTTGGGCCGGGTGCGCGGGTTGCCGTGCTGGCAATGGACAGCGACGACGTCTTCAAGCTGCTCTTTGGCATCGCCAAGGCGGGCTGCGTCTTTACGGGCATCAACTGGCGCCTGGCCCCCGCGGAAGTGCGCTACATCCTGGACAACGGTGAGGTCGAGGCGCTGTTTGTCGATGCCGAGCGCTTTGAGTTGGCCATCGAACTAGCCTCTGAAATGCCCGCGATCAGGCTCGTCCAATGCTTGGATGACTTCGATGTCTGGATGGGCCAGCAGGACGCCGAGGATCCCTGCCTGCCCGAGGATCCCGAGCGCATTTTTGCGCAGCTCTACACCAGTGGGACCACGGGCAACCCCAAGGGTGTGCGCCTGGCGAACCGCAGCTTCTTTGCTGTGGTGAAGTCCATGGCCGAGGCGGGCGATGATTGGATCGGTTGGGGCCCCGAGGACAGCACGCTGTTCAATATTCCCAGCTTCCATATCGGCGGGCTCTGGTGGGCTATGACCACTCTGGCCGCTGGCGCCAGCGGCGTAGTGCTGCCGCTGTTTGACGCGCAGCTTGTGCATGAGCTCGTGCCAAAATATCGGATTACCAAAGTGTGCATGGTCCCCGCCATGATCCAGATGACCCTGGACGAGAAGGGCTCTGAAAGCACGAATTGGGACTCGTTGAAGTACCTTGTTTATGGTGGCGCTCCCATTCCCCAGGTCCTTTTAGAGCGCGCTTGGAAGACCATCGGCTGCGAGCTCGTGCAGATTTATGGGCTGACGGAGACCGGTAACACGGCGGTCTGCCTGCGCGCCGAGGACCACCGCCGCCCCGGCCTGCTCAGCGCCGCCGGTCGACCCTATCCCGGCGTCGAACTCAAGGTCATCAACCCCGCAGGCGAGCCGGTTCCGCCGCGCACGATCGGCGAGGTCTGCCTGCGCTCTCCCGCCAACATGGTCGAGTACTGGCGCATGCCCGAAGCCACGGCGGAGACTCTGCGCGACGGCTGG
>JBLHWM010000340.1:0-3845 GCA_047629095.1 Planctomycetota bacterium
GAGACGTACTCGAGAGAGACGATGAAGTCCTTCTCGGTCCCGTTGGCATCCGGGACAACCGACAAGAGGCTGGCGGGCTGAGAGCCGACGATTCGGGGAGAGTTCAGGTCGAGCAGGAAGCCGTTATTCGTGTCGCCCGTGGTGAGGGCGTCACCGCCCGAGCGCATGGCCCGAATCACCTCTAGGGACGGATCGTTGAAGTCCACGGGGCCGTTGCCCGAGGTTGACAGCCCGTTGCCTGCAAGGTTCTCCAAGACCTGGAACTGGCCAGAGCTGAAGTCCTTGACCGTGGGGATTCGGAGGGAGACATTGGGGATCGAGGTGACCTTACTGGCCGGCAGTCCCAGGGAGTTGAGGGGGAGCAAGCTCTCGCCGCCCTCAAGCTCGGAAACCGTCGTGTCCAGAAGGACGCGAGTGGGATAAAACTTGCCGCCCTGGCTGCCACCGTAGTTCGGATCAACGATCAAGCGCGCCTCGAAAGGCAGGACGGGCGGGTTGCCCACCCGCAACTTCACCGTGGTCTGGTTGAGCGTCGCCGGATCGATCAGGTCAGAGAAGCGAACCCCGATGGTCGCGTTCCGCGGAATGAAGGAGTACGGCGGAGCCGAGCCCGTGTCCGACTTAGGCAAGATCGGGCCGAGGTTCTGATCGAGGCGGTCGAAGGCCAAGGTGTAGAGACCCGAACCGAAGGGGCGCAGGATCGTCAGGCTTGCCTGCTCGGTCACGGGGTTGATCTCAAGCTGGTAATCCACGCCATCCGACTGGATGTCCTCGCCGATCAGGAAGTCCCTGTTCCGGAGGGCACCTGTGTTGTCATAGACATCCACAAGACGGCCCCAGAAGACGTCGCGAATGAAGATGCTGGAGGCTGCACCTCCAAAGTTCTTCTCAGTGAACCAGACGGTGCCGTCGGGGTTCGTCTGCTCGGCACCGATTGTGCCGCCCGAGGGGGTTGCGCTAGAGCCTCCGCCACAGGCGGAAATGCCGGCGAGCAGCACCATGGACGCGAGGGTCGCACCGAAAGTCGTTCGGGTGCGCTTCGAGGGAGAAGTCTGATTCATGATCTTATTGGGTCGGGAAGCGAAGGACGCGCTCAGCTTCTCGTTCTGGTGGCTTTCTTGGGGGGGGGACAAAGAGGCCTTGTCACCGTCAGGCTGCGACAAACACGAAATCAGTGCCACGTCCCCTACTGGAGGCGCAACACTGGCGGTCTTGGTCGAGAACCATAGCAGTGAGGATTGGGATTGTTTCATTTATAAGTGAGTCGAACAAGTGCTAGCTTGCGCGTCGGGTCGAGCCGAACCTGCCTTGGGTTCCTGAAGGGGCACCGACAGCAGTCCAACAAGATACGTGCCAAGTCGCCATGCTGCCCCCCTCAGCTGTAGCTATGCTTACTCGCGCAAGGCCGTGAAGGAGCCCTCAAGGGGCCAAAAACGGTCCTGGGCCGAGAAGTAAACTTCTTCCCAAAATCGGGGAAGATCGCCGGGCGTGCGATTGCGCTCACTCTGCACCCTGCTAGCCGAACACTTCGGATGAACTGGACTTAGACAAAAAAAAACGGGGCCGTCCCTCAACTCAGACGGCATAGCCCGCGGCCCGGGCCTCCGCTCGCCCGCGGAAGAAAACGAGCCCCTCCAGCGGGATCTGCTCGGCACCCAAGGAATCCGGCCTCATGACGCGTTGCTGGCCGACCTCCCCTACGAGAGCGATCTCTAGGGCGTGGGAGCAGTAGGAGCAGACAGCGCGGATTGGGGACCGGGAGACAACTCGGTACGAAGCGGGCGCCTGGCGTAGCTCCGTATGGGAAATGCAGCCGCGGTTCGGGCACGGATTGCCCGGTAGGTTGACGGTATACACTGCCCGCCTTGGCTCCGGTGAGACGGCGTCGATGTCGATCCGGCCAAGCAGCATTCCAAGGATCGCCATACGAATCGGCACTCCCCGGGCGGCCTGCTCGAAATAGAGGCTGCGCGGATCGGCGTCAAACTCGGGCGCGATCTCATCCCGCCGAGGCAGAGGGTGCATCACCACCGCGTCACGCAAGGCCTCGCCGGACATGCTCTCTGCGTTGAGAGTCATGTAGTCAGAGTCCGAGTCTGCGCTGGAGAAGCGCTCGGTCTGGGGCCGGGTCATGTAGACGGCGTCCACATGCTGAATCCGATGCAGGCCTCCGGCTCCCTGTGCCTGTCCGGACTTCTGCCGCGATGGGTCCAGTGCGATGTACATGACGTCGCTGGATGCGGCCAGCTGCCCGAGACCCGAGGCGTCGGCGGCCTGGGGCTCGGCTCCGAATTCCTCGCGCAGTCGCTTCAAGACATAGTCGGGTAGCTCGAGCCCCGCATGGGGAACACACACGAGGTTGGCACCGAAGCGAGCGAGGGCATAAACAAACGAGTGGATCGTTCGGCTGTAGAGGAGATCCCCCGAAAGGACCACGTTGAGGCCCTCGATTCGCCCCTTCTCAATCCAAAGGGTGTAGAGGTCGCAGAGTGTTTGCGTCGGGTGCTCGTGGGCGCCATCGCCGGCGTTGATCACCGGCACGGTGGAGTACTTTGCCGCGAGCCTAGCCGCTCCTTCACTCGGATGCCGCAGCACGAGGATGTCTGCGTAGGCGCCGCTCACGACTCGAACCGTGTCCGCAAGCGACTCGCCTTTGGCGACGCTCGAAGTCGTCATGTCCGCGGCCGTCAGCACTCCCCCACCGAGCCGCAACATCGCCGACTCGAACGAGAGGCGCGTCCGTGTGGATGGCTCGTAGAAGATGCTCGCCGCGATCAACCCGCGGCAAGTCTCGGCGGAGTCCCGCAGGTTCTCCGAGAAGTGACGGGCGTGCTCGAAGAGCTGGTTCATCTCTCCGGTAGAGAGATCGTCGATGGAGACTAGGTGCCGCAGTCCGGACATGGGGAGCCCATAGTTAGGGGGCGAATCAAGTGCCGTTGTTGACGACCTTGCTAGGACGGTTCCACGCCGGAGGCCCCAAGGTCGCGGGCCCAAGGATACAAAAGCTCGGGCCCGGTCTATGCAGGCCTTTCGCAGAGTTGCCCAAAGTTGGGTTCGTCGACTGCGTCGCGCAGACGCAGTACGAACTCCATGGCAAGTCGGTCAAAGGGAACGGGCGCTCCCGCCCTCCAAGGCTTGCTGGGCAGACCGAGCGCCCTGTGGAAAGCGGCCTCAACAGTCGCGACAGCGCCGGCGGGGTCGGTTGCGCAGGAGAGGCCCTGTCCGTGTCCGGGCGCCTGATCGAGTTTAGTGACAAGGCGAGCGACCTCGCCTGTTGTGCGCATGGCGAGCTCGGCTCCCCCACCGCCCTGGGCCAGGCCGCTCTCCGTAGCCGGCTCGAGTAAGAGCACGAGGTCCGCCACGGCGGCCTCGGCCAGGCCCTGGGCCTGGCCGGACTGCTCCACGGCAGCTGCCTCGCCCATCGCCTCGCGCGCCCCGGCCGTGTCCACCAGATCCACAGCGTAGGCGCCAAGTAACACGCGCGCGCGCACGGCATCCCGGGTCGTGCCCTCCTCGCCGGAGACCACGACGCGCTCGGCTCCGACCAACAGATTGAACAGCGTCGACTTGCCCGCATTGACCGGTCCCGCGAGCACAACGCGCGGCGGATTCACAAGCCGCGCCCCGCAAGTACCAGCCTGGATCATCGCGTCGAGCGCCGCCCGCCGCGCACCGCCGTCCATGGCAGGCAGCTCGCCGATCGCCCTTGCCATCGCACCCCCCACCTGGTCGAGTAGCATGCGCGCCGCCGCTTCACTGGGAGCACTCTCCAGGGCCAACTGCGCGCGCTGGAAGAATCCTTGGGTGGCATCAGCTTGCCCCACGGCACCCGCCTTGAACAGAAG
>JBLHWM010000341.1:0-3806 GCA_047629095.1 Planctomycetota bacterium
CGAGCTGCTTCCCGAGCTGGCCCCGGGCGCCGAGCGCACGAACCTGCGCGAGCTCGCCACGATGGTCGCATCGGCACCGCCAGAGACTGCCGCCGGGGACACGGCGATTCCGGCAAAGAGCCGCTTGGCCGAGCTCAAGGTCGTCGACGGGCGCTACCCGCTCCACGGCGAGCTGCTGCTCGACCCACCCACCGCCTTGGACGAGGTTCTGATTCCCACGGCGGTCGTCTGCGCGCCGGAGCTACTGACTTCACTCGATCTGAATCTAGGTGACGAGCTGCTGCTCGGTGGCGCCAGGTTCACGGTCGCGGCGATGGTGCTCGACGAACCCGATCGCCTAGAGCTTGGCCTTGTGCTGGGCCCGCGTATCTTCGTCAGCCGCGCCGGACTCGAGCGCACCGAGCTGCTCGGCGTGGGCAACCGCGTGAAGTACAAGACGCTGATCGCACTGCCTGGCAACCCGGATCGTCGGACCCTGGAGAGGCTCGAGGATCGACTCGAGCGCGAGCTCCCGGGCGCGGAGACCCTGCGCGTTCGCACGCACTTCGAATCCCAACCCGGTGTGCGGCGCGGACTCGAGCGCTTCACGCGCTACCTCGGACTCGTCGCCCTGCTGTCCCTTGTGCTCGGGGGCGTCGGCGTCGGCCAGGTCGTTCGGACTTGGCTCGGCTCCCGCACCCGCGAGGTCGCGGTCCTGCGCAGCCTTGGCCTGGTGCCCGGCGAGATCCTCAGCTTGATGCTGGCGCAGGTTCTGCTACTAGCGCTCGCCGGTAGCTTACTGGGCGCACTCGCGGGAGGCGCTGCCCCGATCCTACTGGGCAGTGTGGCCCCTGAGCTCTTCCCCGCCGGCGCGGCAAACGGCTGGCCACTCGCCGCCGTGTTTCGAGGCCTGGCCCTCGGCATGGGCGTCGCAACTCTCTTCGCACTCCCTGCTCTGACCTCAGTCTGGCGCGTGTCTCCAGCGTTGGTACTGCGCGCCGATGCGGTGCCCCTTGCGGCACCGGCCGCCGTGCGCTGGACGACTACGCTGCTCTTGATCGCGGGCCTGCTGCTCTCGGCCTGGTGGCAAGCAGGTGACTTCGAGTTAGCCGCAGGATTCACCGCGGGGCTCGCCGCCGTCGGCTTGGTTCTCTGGCTCGGTGCCCAAGGCCTGCTCTATGGAATCGCGCGCATGCCGCGCTCGCGGCTCTCCCCAACGCTAACCAACGCACTCGCAGCCCTAGTCCGGCCCGGTGCGGGCACGGTCGGTGCTGTCGTCGCCCTGGGACTCGGCACCTTGGTCGTGACGACCCTAACCTTGGTCGAGACGGGCCTCGCCGAGCGACTCGACGATGCCCTGCCCGAAGATGCGCCGAGTGTGTTCCTCGTCGATGTGCAGCCCGACCAATGGACCGGTGTCGAGGCCGAGCTCGAGAGCGCCGGCGCCCTCTCCGTGGACAGCCTGCCCGTCGTCATGGCGCGCATCGCTGTGCTCAACGGAACGACCGTGGACGACCTCTTGGCCGGTAAGGCCGAGCCTGGGACCGGCCGGACATCCAGGTGGCGCCTGACCCGCGAGCAGCGCTTGACCTGGTTCGACGAGCTGCCGGACTCCAACCGCATGGTGGAGGGAGAGCTGTGGGGCGATCCCGCTAAAAACGAGGCCAGCCTAGAGGTCGAGTACGCCAAGGGCCTTGGACTCGGGATCGGCTCGACGATCACCTTCGACGTGCAGGGTGTCCCGCTCGAGTTCCTAGTCACCAGCCTGCGCGAGATCGAGTGGGAGAGCTTCGCAATCAACTTCTTCGTGGCCGTCGAGCCCGGTGCTTTGGAAGGCGCGCCAGGCATGCGCCTCGCCGCCGCGCGCCTCGCCCCTGAAGCAGAGGACGGCCTGCAGAACAGGCTCGTCGCCGCCTACCCGAACGTCACGATGCTGCGAGTGCGCCCGATCCTGGAGAAGGTCGGCGCCCTGCTCGAACGCATCGCGTCAGGGGTGCGCCTGCTCGGTGGCTTCGCGGTCATCGCCGGCCTTGCGATCCTTGCGGGCACAGTGGCCTCGGCGAACTTGCGGCGCGGTCGAGAGGTCGCGCTATGGAAGACCCTTGGCTTGACCCGCGGAGGAATCCTGCGCCTGTTCCTGGTTGAGTTCGCCGTCGTCGGCTTGCTTGCCGGCGGCCTCGGAGCCTTGGGTGCCTATGCCTTCTCCTGGGGATTCTTAAATCTAGTCATCGACCTCGCGGGCGCTCCATCCGTCCCCCTGGCCATTGCGGGTGGCCTCGTCGGAATGGTGCTCGCCCTCGTCGCCGGCATCGCGGCAAGCGCCGGCGCACTGGCAGCTCCGCCCGTGCAAGTGCTACGGGAAGAGTAGGCCGAGGGCTCGAAAACTCTCGGCCCTGCGCGCAGTGCCGAACGGCACGCGGCCTCAATCCCAGCGACAATGCGACCCAGCTCAAGGGTCTCCTGTGCGGGATGAGGAGCGCAGCCGTTCGGATCTGCCCCAAAGACGGGTAAATGGGCCCTTGTAATCGAAACCAAATGGAACGACTAGGGTTGAATGGGAGTCAAGAACTCCCAGCTCTTGGCGTTTTCGCCCCCTCCATCTGGTTCCCCCCATGAAGATCTCCCTCGTCGCGTCCGCCCTCGCGGTCCTCGCCAGCTCCGCCTTTGCCCAGGCACCCCAGCGCGGATTGACACTGTTCAATCCCAACTTCGATCAGAACACCTACCTGCTCGACAACAACGGGCAGATCGTGCACACCTGGAACCTGACCCAGAATCCCGGCAACACGGTCTACTTGGAAGAGGACGGCACCCTACTGCGCTCCCACCAGATCCCTGGTGGGATTGGAATCGGCGGCAAGGGTGGAGGCGTGCAACGCGTGCGATTCGACGGCAGCTTCTCCTGGGAGTTCCCCGTCGCGAACAGCCTGATCCAACAGCACCACGACGTGCTGCCGATGCCCAATGGCAACGTGATGATGATTGTCTGGTCGAAGCAAACGGCGGCAGATGCGATCGCTGCGGGTCGCAATCCCAGCTTGATTTCTAGCCCGACATTCTTCCCTGAGATCCTGATCGAGTACCAGCAATCGGGGCCGACAACGGGCACCGAAGTTTGGCGCTGGGAATCCATGGACCACCTGGTGCAGGACTTCGATCCGACGAAGCCGAACTTCGGAGTGGTTGCCGATCACCCCGAGCGCATCGACATCAACTTCCCTCCCAACGTAATCACAAACGGCGACTGGCTGCATGGCAACTCGGTCAGCTATGACGAGCAGCTCGACCAGCTTCTGTTTAGCGTTCCCTTCCTCAACGAACTCTGGATCATTGACCACAGTACGACCAGCGCGGAGGCCGCGGGCAGCACCGGGGGAAACTCCGGTAAGGGTGGCGATCTGCTCTATCGATGGGGTAACCCCGCCGCTTACGACGCGGGCACTTCGGCCGACCAAAAGCTGTTCAACCAGCACGGTGGCATGTTTATCGAACCCGGTCGCCCCGGCGCTGGCAACATCCTGGTCTTCAACAACCAAGTGCCCGGCCCCGTCCAGCACTCCGAGGTCTGGGAGCTCACCCGCCAAGCGGATGCGGGCGGCAACTACCCCCTCGCGCCGGGCGCGGCCTTCGGCCCAGCGGCTCCGACTTGGTCCTATGCAGCGCCGGTGGTCTCTGACTTCAACTCGGGTTTCCTGTCGAGTGCGCAGCGCATGCCAAATGGAAACACGATGGTCTGCAGTGGCGTCCAGGGTTGGCTGTTCGAAGTCGACCCCGCCGGGACCAAGGTCTGGGAGTACTTCAATACTTTGCCCGCCGTGGGCAACAAG
>JBLHWM010000342.1:0-3790 GCA_047629095.1 Planctomycetota bacterium
CCAACGGATGCGAGGCCCGGGTGATAGAGGGGTGCATACAAGAAGGTGATACCGAGCTCATCGAGGAGTTCACGCGCGCGAACTTGGGGCATGTCTATGCAGACACCCAGTGCCTCCAAAAGATCGGCAGAGCCACACTTGGACGAGCTCGCTCGGTTACCGTGCTTGATCACTGTCGCTCCAGCTGCATTTGCTAGGAGTGCAGAGGCCGTGGAGATGTTGAAGCTGCCCAGGTCGTCACCGCCTGTACCGCAGGTGTCGATTGCAAGGGGGTGATTGTGCTCGAAGGGCTGCGCGTGCTCGAGCAAGGCGGTGGCGCCTCCGAGAATCTCAGCTCGAGTCTCACCCCGCATGGCCATTCCGCCCAAAACTGCGGCCATTTGTAGCGGGTCAAAGTCCCCGAGCACAGCGGCTCGTACAAGGTCGTAAGCACCTCCGATCCCTAGGCACTTTGAGCCAGGTAGCCTCTTCATCGTTGTTTGGAAGTTCATGCCGGAACTCTCCTCGATGGTTCGCCAGCCAGGCACAGGAAGTTTGCGCATAGACGCGCACCTTGGGGGGTCAGGATCGACTCGGGGTGGAACTGAACTCCAAAGCGCGGTTGTGTCCTATGCTGGACGGCCATGACTCGACCCTGCTCGGTCCAAGCGGTGACCCGCAGTGACTCGGGTAGGTCCTTGCGCTCCGCGTGAAGGGAGTGGTAACGGCCAGCGGGAAAGGGTGACGAGAGGCCTCGAAACAGAGGGCTTGCGTCATGATGGACGGAGCTGGCTTTTCCGTGGGTTGGTTTGGAATCCCGCGTCACGAGACCGCCCTCGGCTTCCACAAGAGCCTGGTGCCCGAGGCATACTCCAAGCATGGGCAGAGATGGGGGAGCCAGTCGATAGAGGTCCAGGCACACGCCAGCATTCTTGGGAAGGCCGGGACCAGGACTGATGACGATGGCTGCCGGGGACAGGGCCAAGAAGGCCTCTGGTTCCATGGCGTCGTTGCGGTGGACCTCGACCCGAGCGCCATGGCCTTGGAGCGTCTGTGCCAGGTTGAAGGTGAAGGAGTCGTAGTTGTCGATGAGTAGAATCATGATGTTGGCAGGGTGGGCGATTGGCACAAAGGGCGTTGAAAAGCGGGTGATTGGCTGAGTGTGAGGGCTTCGAGCATTCCCTTGGCCTTGTGGCCGGTCTCCTCGAATTCAGAGTCCGGGATCGAGTCCCAAACGATGCCCGCGCCAGCCTGGATGTGGACCTGACCTGCGTGGATCACGAAGGTCCGAATGACAATAGCCATGTCCAGATTGCCGTCATCCGACAGGTAGCCGAAGGCGCCGCCGTAGGGACCGCGGGCTTCGTTTTCGTGCTGGGCGATCGCCTTCATCGCTCGTATTTTGGGCGCGCCACTCACCGTCCCCGCGGGGAAGCACGCGGCCAAGAGATCCAAGGCGTCCAAGTCGTTGCGCAGCCTTGCCTCGACGCGACTGACCAAGTGCTGGACCTTC
The DNA here is from genome assembly GCA_047629095.1 of Planctomycetota bacterium. GTDB lineage: Bacteria > Planctomycetota > UBA1135 > UBA1135 > CALBMX01. The sequence continues at coordinate 1,493 of JBLHWM010000342.1, forward strand.
GGGAACCTCGTCAAAGTGGCGTATTGTGGAACCGTGATCGAGCCTACTTGCGAGACACGGCCGAGGTCATTCCGGGCGAGGTCCACGAGCATGTCGTGTTCCGCCCGCTCTTTCGAATCAGCGAGAAGTTCCGCACCTAGCTTGCGATCCTCATCCGTATTCGCGGCCCGGGGCCGCGTGCCAGCAATGGGTACGGTCTCACAAAGGGCGCCCTCCAGTGAGACGAGTCGCTCTGGCGAAGACCCAACTAGAGTGGCCCACTCGGACTCGAAGAAGAACATATGTGGGGACGAATTCGACAGGCGTAGGCAGCGGTAGAGCTCCAGCGGATCGGTTGTTGGTGGACTCTCCTGCCGACGACTTAGGACCGCCTGGAAGTACTCTCCCGCGCCGATATCTGCTTGCATGGATTCAACTGCATTGGTGAAAGCGGCATGTTCCAAGCTGCTCGGAAGGGCAGAGGGCACAGACGGCTTCCCATTGGAAGTGGGCTTCGATTCCCGCGTTGGTAGGCTGCCGGACAAGACCTCGGTGATGTGGGCACGCCGCTCCTCCGCACTCTCAAAGTCCTCGGACCCACCCTTGCATCCCGTGATGACCAGGAGACGTTGGCGCCTATGATCAAAGGCGACTAGGTCACGGTAGTGCTTGAAGAAAGCGTGGGGCAGATCTGCAAAGGGTCCAGCTTGACTGCGTGAAGTCTCGAGGGATGGCTCGAGAAACGTCGCCCACTCGTAGGTGAAGCATCCGACCCATCCGCCAAGCAAAGGCGGCATTCCCTCCAAGTCGTGCTGGGGGCGAGTCCCCACAATTTCGCGGGCCTGGCGAAGCGCAACGTGGCCCGGTCCCTCCAGGGTGGTGGAGGCTAGACCTCGCCTTTCTAGCAGCCCAGCGTCCGCGTGGACGGTCAAGCTTGCATCCGGTGATACGCCGAGTAAGGACCAGGCTGTCAGGGAGGAGGGGCCATCGACGGATTCCAGGAGGCAGGGCTCTAGACCCGCTTCGCGTAGAAGTCCGAGGGCAGCAACCGGTGTCACAAGATCAGCGGGATAGGAGGCCCAGGTCACGCCGAATCGAGCGGCTTGGTCTGGGTTGGATTCTTGAATCGGGAAGTTCATCATTGTCGTAAGAAAAGTCAGGGCAAAAAAAAACGGGCCCTCGAGAAGTTCTCGAGGGCCCGTTGGGGGGTAATCGCTTGCGGCAGTCTACGGCTGGGTGGCCGGCTGCCGGGAATACCCGGGCCGTTGATGCCACCACCACTGCTGCAGTTGAAGTTGATTCATAGTCGGGAGCTTAGACCAGCGATTCGCTTTTGTGTCCGATAAAAAAGGGAAGAGGTGGAAGCGGAACAAGATTGAGCCCTGCTCCGCTTCGTCCTTGGCTACTTGCGCCAGGTCTGATCAACGGCGCCGGGGGCGACCATGATCGGGATGTTGAAGAGGTATCCCTTCCTTGCTCGGTTGGGAGCGAAGACCTTGAAGTTGAGCAGCTCTCCGGCTTTGGTGCCGTAGGCGAGAGCGTCCTCGGGTGTCACGGTGGAGAGCCCGATGGTGCCGTTGTTCTTCATCTTGATGTCTTGGGGCTCGCCGCAGCGGACGAAGCCTGCGATGTCGCCGCCGGGTACCCTGAAGATTAGGGTGTCCTGCATGATGTCGAAGGGGAACTCGGGTTCCTCTACAAGCATCTCGGCGTCGGCGGGAGCTTCGAGGCCAGACTCGTCTTTCGCGTCGGCCGACTCGTCTTTCTTCTCGGGCTTCTTCCTGGGACCCTCGCCGCCGGAGCGCCAAGAGAGCAGGTAGGTGCCGGGCTCAAGGGCCGGCTCGAGGATGGGCACGGTGGTCGTGAAGGCGCCGATCTCGATGGGGGCGATGTGGCTGTTCTCCTTGAATTGGATCACGTTCTTCGGACCCGCGGACTCCACCGGGATGAAGGAGATGCAGTTGTAGCTAGAGATGACCTTGTAGCCCGGCGCCGTCGCGGTGCCCGGCTCGGACTCCCACTTGTCAATGGCGATGATGTTCTCGGGAATGTACTTGGTGTTGTCGGGGCGCTTCGACGTGGGGAGTTCGGCACGCATGATGTTGTGGGCAACATCAAAACCCGGAATCACCGAAGCACTACAGCGCATGCCGATGCCCGAGGTCGACTGAGAGCGCTCCGTGCCACGACGCACGGTGACGCGAACGGCGAGGTCCGGCATCTGGTAGCTACCACCACAGCAGATGCGCTTGTTGGCATCCCAGTCTGGTCCCACGGTGTCTTTACCTGAATCCAGGGTCACCTTGAGGGGCTTGAAGC
>JBLHWM010000343.1:0-3772 GCA_047629095.1 Planctomycetota bacterium
GATCCTCTTTCACGGGCGTGCGGTACTCACCCGAGACGATCTCGTCCTGGGATAGGGTGATCGGTTCCGAGCGTGCTCCCGCGAGTGCGCGGGCGGCGTTTACGGCGCGGGTTGCGACCTCGTGGAGGGCGCCCTTGTCCGTGCCAACCGTCGCGGCGTAGCCCCAGGCTCCGTCCACGAGTACGCGCAGTCCAAGACCGCACTCTTCCCCCATCGAGGCCTTCTCAAGGGCGCCATTGTGCAAACCGAAGGATTCGGTCTGCAGCAGGTTTGTGCGAGCGTCGGCATAGTCGGCGCCTACTTTTTGGGCTTCCTTTACGGCGGCGGCGCTCAGTGTCATGTAGTCAGTCATAGGAGCGTCCTTTAAAAGTCGGTGGCAGAGGTAAAGCGGAAGCCGTCGATGCGCAGGGCGGGTGTAATCACCTCGCCGTCGAAGAGCGCGCCGGAGATGTCAAGCTGGCTGCCGACATCCGTCACGCGCTCCATGGCGCGCAGCAGGCTCTCGGTGAAGCGCAGGTTTTTGAGGGGCTGCACGATGCGCCCGTTCTCGATCAGGAACAGCCCGTTGCGAGTCATGCCCGTAAGCGACATTTCGCGGGGGTCGATCAGGTTGGTGTAGTGGAACTGGGTGATCAACAGGCCGCGCTCGACGCCTGCGATCAGGTCGGCATTGCTGGTGGTGCCGGCGTCGACGCAGAGGCTGCCTGCACTGGGACCAGAGCCCGAGGGTTGCACGTCGCCGTGGCCCGTGGAGTCGTCGGCACTGCCTCCGTTCAGGACGGCAAAGCGCCTGTCGGTGACGGGCTTCTGCAGCACGCCCGCCTCGACCAAAGGCACGACGCGCTTGGGGCTACCCTCGCCGTCAAAGCTGCAGCTCTGGTACATCGGATGGTCCCAGTTGTCGTGGATGGTGATCTTGTCCGCGAAGGCGCGGGTGCCGATACGATCGCAGAGGAACGAGGACTGTTCGGCCACTTCCTTTGCGCCGAAGCCGTAGTAGCTGGCGAAGAGCAGCAGCGAGGACACAGCCGCGGGCTCCAGAATCACGGTGTACTCACCGGGCTCCACGGCGCCGCGCTCTTGGCCGATGGCGGCCTTGGCAATCGCTCGCTCGATGGTCCCATCGATGTCGAGCTCCCCCACACTGCTGCGGATCGTCTCGGCCCAGCCAGAGCCGCCTAAGCCGCCCTCGCTAGGTCCCGTGACCGTAAGCGCAAAGGACGCCCGGGAGGTCTCATTGCGCACTTGGCGGCCTTTGGAGTTCGCCAGGGCAACGGCGTGCCCCGTGGTGTCGTAGAGTCCCGCGGGTGATGCGTCCACGGCCTTGGCCGCGGCGAGGGCGCGCTTGATCGCGATCGCCTTCTCCCGGGGTCCATGGGTCAAGGTAGCTGAATCGCAGGAGCCCAAGGAGACCTCAACCGGGCCACCGAGCTCCAGGGGAGTCTGCATCGCCGGTGAGATGGCCGCGATCGAGGACGCCTGTTCGATGAGCTTATCCATGGCGACCTCGTCGAGGGATTGACCCTCGGCCGAAGCCTCGAAGAACTGCCCGTCCGCTTCACGGCGCACGCGCAGGTGCACGTCAATCTTCGCCCGTTCGGCGCTCTGGGTCGGTCCCGTGTCGGCGAAGCGCACGAAGGAGTTCACCGTCAGGGAGATGATGGCTTCCGCCTCGTGGACGGACTCCTTTGCGAAGGCCAGCTCGACGAGCTCGGAGGCCGCGTCGAGTAGGGCCTCGGAGCCGAGGCCGTAGTTCTTGGTAAGTGCCATAGGATGGGAGTCGGTAAAAAGGGGCTCGTTAGCGGACGACGAAGTTCACGAGGCGACCGGGGACAACGATCGTCTTGACGATGGTCTTGTCCTCGAGCCACTGGGGAATCGATGCTTTCGCGGCGGTCTCGATGTCATCTTTGGAAGCATCCGCGGCGACGCTAACCCGCGCCCGCAGCTTGCCCATGACTTGCACCACCAGCTCGATGGTGTCTTCCACGAGCTTCGACTCGTCGACCTTGGGCCACTCCGCACGGGAGATGCCGCCCTCGTTGCCGAGGCGTGCCCAGAGCTCTTCCGAGAGGTGCGGGGCGAAGGGCGACAGGGCGCACAGGAAGCGCTCGGCTTGGCTCTTGCCAAAGCCCTCCAGCTGCTTCCCGGTCTCGTTGACAAAGATCATCATGGCGGCGATCGCCGTGTTGAAGTTGAAGCCGTCGAAGCTGTCCTCGACGCGAACCAGCATCTTGTTCAGGCTGCGCTCTACCTCGTCCGAACCACCGGCTTGGGTGGTGTGAGCGCGCAGGCTGCCGTCCCCATCGGGATCCACAAACAGGCGCCAGACGCGGTCCAGGAAGCGCCGCGAGCCCAGGACATCCCTGGGGTTCCACGGCTTCGATTCTCCGAGTGGCCCCATAAACATCTCGTAGATGCGGAAGGCATCCACGCCGTACTCGGCCACCACATCGTCGGGGTTGACCACGTTCTTCAGGCTCTTGGACATCTTCGCGATGACGCGCTCGAGCTCTTCGCCGGTGGTCTTGTGCACGGCCTTGTCGCCGTGCTCTTCGACCTCGTCGGCGGGCACGAGTCTGCCGGTCTTGTCCTTGAACGAGAAGGCCGTCAGCATGCCCTGGTTGAACAGCTTGGTGAAGGGCTCCGGGGTCGAGACCACGCCGGCGTCAAACAAGACCTTGTGCCAGAAGCGCGCGTACAGCAGGTGCAGAACCGCGTGCTCGGTGCCTCCGATGTACAGGTCCACGCTGCCCCAGTATTGCTCGGCGTCCTCACTGAAAGGAGCCTCGTCATTGTGGGGATCCATGAAGCGCAGGTAGTACCAGCACGAGCCGGCCCAACCGGGCATCGTGTCCGTCTCGCGCAGGGCGTCGGCGCCGGTCTCGGGGTCGGTGGTCTTGACCCATTCGGTCGCTCGGCCCAGGGGCGCGGAGCCGTCCTCGGCGGGAGTGAAGTCCACCATTGGCGGTAGTTCGACCGGCAGGTCCTCGTCGCGCACGCGCTTGACACCGGAGTCGGTGTGCAGCACGGGGAAGGGCTCGCCCCAGTAGCGTTGGCGGGAGAAGAGCCAGTCGCGCAGGCGGAAGTTAGTCTTTGCCTCGCCCGCTTGCTTGGCAGCCAAGAGCTCGATGGTCTTCTTCTTGGCATCGGCGGTGGAGAGCCCGTCGATGGGACCGGAGTTGATCGCGGTGCCCTCGCCGGTGAAGCAGTCGCCCTCGTTAGCGGGCTTCCAATCCTTGGGTGCCTCGACGACCTCGACGATGTCGATGCCGAAGGTCTGAGCGAACTCGGCGTCGCGAGTATCGTGCCCGGGTACGGCCATGATTGCGCCAGTGCCATAGCTTGCAAGCACGTAATCAGCGATCCAGATCTGCACCTTGGCGCGCGGATCTGCGGGATCCATCACCGGATTCAGGGCATAGGCGCCGGTGAAGACGCCGGTCTTCACCTTGGCCAGGTCCGTGCGCTCCAGGTCACTCTTGTTGGCGGCGGTCCGAATGTACGTATCCACGGCACCGCGCTGGTCGTCCGTGGTGATGCCCGCAACCAACGGATGCTCGGGAGCGAGCACCATGAACGTTGCTCCCCACAGGGTGTCAGGCCGCGTGGTGAACACCTCGACCTGTCCCTCGCCCAGCTCCAAGCCAAAGCGCACCGTCGCGCCGTAGCTGCGACCGATCCACTCGCGCTGCATAGTCTTCACGGACTCGGGCCAGTCCACCAGCTCCAGGTCGTCAATCAATCGGTCCGCGTAGGCGGTGATCTTCAG
>JBLHWM010000344.1:0-3768 GCA_047629095.1 Planctomycetota bacterium
AAGGCGATCTTGATCGGGTTGGTCTCGCGAGTCTCGATCAGAGGAGCCGCACCGCGAACGATCTCGCGCACGCGCTTCTGCAACAGAGCGGTCTTGTGGAAAGAGCCGTTAACCGACTTCTGAAGACGCTGGGGAAGTGTTTGTTCCATAACTTTGCAGTGGGGTAACCCCCAACCGGGAGAGGGCAAGGGTACGCAGGCCAGCCCCCTGGGACACAATCCCAAGCGGTGGCAAGCGCGTCAGTGTAGAAGATGGCCGGCAAGTGCACAAGGCCGAGAATGGGGTGCTTTTGAAGAAGAGGCGGGCTTCTGCGGTCGCGCGCCCCCACTTCCAAGCCGGGTCTAAAGTGCCCTACCCTCGCTATCCAGACCATGATCAATGCCACCACCATGACAGCCGGTCATCCTGGCGGCCCCGCTCCCACTCGCTCGCATCCTCCGCCCCCGAGGCGAGATTGGGCGCGAGTCCCCGGGAGTCGACCGCCTTTGTTTCAGCTATCGGTATTGGGGGGGCATTCCATCGTTTAATGACATTGCCCCCCGCAAGGGAGGATATGATTGCGTGCTCTTAGAAGAAAACAACCTGTGCCATGACGACATGCCACGGGAATACTAGACCTCCCCGACTCAAGGGATAAGTTTATCCTGAACGAGTCCACCGCAACCGAAAGGAATCACAAAGCCTCCGTCTACGCACTGACTGCCTAGTCGATAGCCCACGAAACCAATGAGCACTTCTCCGTCTGCGTCCTCCGAGGGCGCCCAAGAAGAGTACGTCAAAGTCATCACCGGCCTTGGCGATCAGACCTTTACCGACCACAGCTGCGAAGTGGTCTCCGACGCCGGCGAGGGCGCACAGAAGTGCGGCCAAGGCTTTGGCTCCCTCTCTGCCAAAATGGGCAACGGGGCCTGGACTGTCGAGATCATTCCCGCCGAGATCGAGCCGCCACCCCGGACGCCCGGAAGTACCAGTGGCGTTGGCATCCGCATCGGCCAGGGCAAGATCACGAACGCCGGCGACGCCGTGAAGCTCGTGATTGCCTTCAACGAGCAAGTCCTGCTCTCGCGGCACCGCGTGAACTCGATGGCCGACGACTGCATCGTGCTGATCGATTCGAAGTGGAAGGTCCACAAGAACCCCAAGGTGGTCGCCGAGTGGGAAGCCGCCATGCTGGAGATGTCCACCAAGAACTACCAGTGGATCATGGTTCCCCTTGAGGCCGAGACCCTCAAGGTCGTGGAGAACCCCAAGCGCGGCAAGAACATGTTCGGCCTTGGCATCCTGTGCCACATCTACGATCGCGACGTGCAGATTGCCAAGGACCAGATCGCCATGGCCTTCCGCAAGAAGCCACAAGCGGTCACCGACGCCAACCACAAGTTGCTCGAGGCTGGCATCGCATGGGCAGCCGAAAACCTTGACTTCCGCTTCCTCGTGCCGGCGACTCCGCCCACGAAAGAGCTGCTGGTGATGAACGGCAACGAAGCCTTTGGTATGGGAGCACTTGCAGCGGGCATCGATGTCTGCGCTATGTACCCCATCACCCCGGCATCGTCCGTGTCCCACTACCTCGCAGAGGTCTACGACAAGTTCGGCGGCATGGTGCACCAGGCCGAGGACGAGATCGGAGCCATCGGCGTTGCCCTCGGCGTAAGCTACGCGGGCAAGACGGCCATGACCATCACTTCGGGTCCCGGCTTGGCGCTCAAGGCCGAGTTCATCGGCCTTGCCCTGATGGCGGAGATCCCCCTTGTGGTGATCGACGTGCAGCGCGGTGGACCGAGCACTGGCCTGCCGACCAAGGTCGAGCAGTCGGACCTCCTCTGTGTGCTCTACGGTCAACCCGGCGACGGACCCAAGATCGTGATTGCCCCCTCTACCATTGAGGAGTGCTTCCACATCATGACCACGGCGCGCCAGATTGCCGAGACCCTGCGCACCACGGTCTTCATCTTGAGCGACGCCAACCTAGCCACGGGCGTGACGCCCTTCGAGCGTCCGAAGCTCGAGGCGAGCTGGATGGCCGGCCCTCCGGACCAGACACCCGTTGACCCGGAAGCACGCCCCTACGAATGGGACCATGACACCGGTCTCTCCCAGCGCTTCATCCCCGGCCAGCGGGGTGGCGAGCACACGGTGACCGGCCTCAACCACGACGAGAACAGCACCGTCAACTACGAGCCGCAGACCAACGAGCTTGCGCACGCGATGCGCAGCCGCAAGATCGCGGTCTTTGGGGAGACGCTCAACGCGCCTATCCCCCACGGTGGCGACGAGGGCGACATCCTGATCATCGGATGGGGTTCGACTCGCGGCAGCATTGAAGAGGCCGTGGATCGTGCCCGCGCGAAGGGCCTGAAGGCCTCCAGCTTGCACCTCACCTTCTTGTCTCCTCTACAGCCGGGCATCCGCGCGGTCTGCGAGAGGTTCAAGAAGATCCTGGCCGTGGAGATCAACTACTCCGACGACCCGGACGCACCGCACATCACGAAGGACAACCGTCGCCGTGGCCAACTGGCCATGCTGCTCAGGGGCCAACTTTTGATCGACTGTGGTAGCTGGGGCAAGGTACCCGGCGCCCCCCTGCAGCCCGAAATGCTGCTCGGCGTCATCGAAAAAAACATCCCGAAGTCCTAAGGCACCAGTACACGAAAATTATTATGGACACTTCACTACTAGACATCAGCGGCGCTCCCGACGAGCGCGTTTTCAAGGCCAACGACTACAAGGGTCCCCCCGCACGTTGGTGCCCGGGTTGTGGCGACTTCTCGATCCTTGCTACCACGCGCCGTCTCCTCGAATCTGAGCAACTGGCCCCGGAGAAGACTCTATTCGTCTCCGGCATCGGCTGCTCGGCTCGCTTCCCCCACTACCTCAAGACCTACGGCTTCCACGGCATCCACGGGCGCGCATTGCCCTTGGCTCTCGGCGCGAAGTTGCGCCGCCCGGACCTGACCGTCTTCGTGGTCATGGGTGACGGCGACTGCACGTCGATTGGTGCCGGCCACTGGATCCACGGTATCCGCTACAACACCAACGTGACGGTGCTGCTGCTGGACAACAACATCTACGGCTTGACCAAGAAGCAGACCTCGCCGACCACACCGGTGAAGTACGTGACCAACACCCAGCCCCAGGGCAGCTACCTCAACCCACTGCACCCGATCGCGGTGACCCTTGGCGTTGCGAACGCCTCGTTCGTCGCCCAGACCGCGGACTGGATTCCGGCACACCTGCTCGCGACGATGAAGGCGGCCCAACAACACAAGGGCCTGTCATTCATCCGCATCCTGCAGCGCTGCCCGAAGTGGACCATCGACATCATGGACGCGAAGGTGAAGACACCCGACGAGATGATGATCTTGAATCACGAGGACGGCATCACCGATGCGAAGGTCCAAAAGATGTACAAGAACCAGATGGAGCACGACCCGTCGGACCTCGACGCGGCCCGCGAACTGACTGGCATGACCTCTCACATCCCTCTTGGGCTGTTCTACAAGAACGCGGACATCCCCACCTACGACGACCTGCGTAGAGGCAAGGACTTCACCACCGAAGAGAAGATGGCCAACATCGAGATAGAGTTCGACCGCTTTGCTGTCTGATTCCGCCTTGGTACTCGATGCGAAGCTCGGCGCCACGCGCCGGGCTTTTCATGCTGCGCTCGTCTCTGCCTCCGAGCAGTTGCGCAGCATGCTCGAGTCCGAAGTGGATCAGGAAAAAACGTCCGATACGTTCTCCGGCGGCTTTGTGAACGCGTCTAGT
>JBLHWM010000345.1:0-3745 GCA_047629095.1 Planctomycetota bacterium
GAGTTGAGGGCATCGCGCATGACTCGGATGTCCTTGTCAAAGGACTCTGGTTCGAGTGCGCCGAAGGAGAAGCGGAAGTAGTTGGACATGGGGGAGTCCTCGCCACGACGGTGCATGTCGCTATGTAGGCCTTCGATGATAGCAGCTCCGTGGGGGAACAGTGCCTTGTTGAGCGCATCGCCCGTGATGCCCTCCGGAAGTTGGCACCAGTGATAGAAACCGCCATCGCCAGAGTGAACTTTCAAGCCGAGGGATTCGAAGGCCGTCGCATAGCGCTCGCGCTGCATGTCGTAATAGGCGGCAACGGCTTTACGGGCATGCAGGAGGCGGTTCGGCTCGAGCATCGATGCTGCCATGCGCTGGGACGGGGCGGATACGCCACCGATTGCGTAGGAGGAGAAGTTGCCGAGCACTTCGATGTTCCGCTTCGCCGCAACGATCCAGCCGATCCGGAGGCCAGGTGCCTGGAGCCCCTTGGTCGCTGCGCCACAGACGAACAGGTTGGACTCGTTGAGGTCGTTCACATGGGCGAGTGCAGATTCGGCCCGCTTGTGGAAGAACTCGTAGGCCTCATCGACGAGAAGGCCGGTCTCGCCATAAGCGGCCGCGTCCACAAGGGTCTTGAGCTCGTTGCCGTTGCGGGTGTGCCCCGTTGGATTGCATGGATTGCTGAACATGACCATGCGGCGCCCCTCCGCAGACTTCCCGACGAGGTCCGCAACGGTGGGCCGGAAGCCATTGGTCGGGTTGCTGGGTACGATCGTATGCTTGCGCTGGAACGAGTTCAGAATCTCGTAGTACGGCGTGTACTCCGTCTCCGAGACGCGAATCGTGATGTCCTTCTCGAGGAAGAGCATCATCGCGATCAAGCCAGGACGGCCACCGGCAAAGACCATCACGTTCTCGGCCTCGACCTTCGTCCCGTAGGCATCGCGATAGGAGCGCGCGATGGCCTCGCGAAGATCCGGCAGACCCCACGGCTTCGGGTACTTGAGGTCGTCGGAGGAGACCTCGATCGAGCTCGGGAGTTCAGGCCCCCCGGGCAACTGCACGGTCAGGGGGCAACCTTGGCTCCAGGGATGCGTATCCGGCTCGCCCATAGGACGGCCAAACGCACTCTGGAAGGCGAACAGCGTCCCGTAGATTCCAGACGGCTCAGCGTACCGCAAAAATGGGGAGGAGGATGTAGTCATGGCGTCAGTCACTTGGGCCAGATCCCCCTCAACTCGGACACTATTTTGGCCACAAGCTGTCCGGCTCGGCCGTAAAAATAGAGGTCGCGACCTGGTTGGGGAATCACACAGAAGGAGCGGGTCATTTTATGCCTGGTCTGGGTAGGGTCAACTAGCAATCAGGCCATCAGCTCTTTGGCTTGCCAGGACATAGGAGTTGGGGGCTTTTGGCTGCTGCTTTCGGCCCAGCAAGGCCGGTGCGGGCCGATGGCCCGGAGACTTGGACCCTCGATGTAATCAAGCCTCGGGCTTTGGAGCTCATCCCTAGCCTGCGCCGCGCCCGGGCTCGATTTCGTTCCCGGGGGGCACAGGCCTACCGTTGAGCGCCAGGCAGTGCCCGACCACGCCAAGCTCATTGGTGCCTGAACAGCGTCACCGCCGCTGAGGTCATGCGGTAGAGCTGCTCGCGCCTCGTCGATGACGGTCCATACCAACAGAAGAGAATTGTCGCCAGGGTAGAGAGCGGTGCGTGGGCCGAGGCATACTCTCCCCATGTCCCAGCGCTATCTCACCTCGAACGTCTTGCCGATTGACTGTGTGTACAAGCGGGATCCCGAGGACTTCGTGGTGGAGGAGGTGCCCGCGTTTTCGCCCTGTGGCGAAGGGCAGCATCTTTGGATGTGGATGGAGAAGCGGGGCAAGACGACGGACCAGGCCTTGGGTGTATTGGCGACGGCGCTTGGGTGTTCCCGGCGCAAGCTGCGGGTGGGCGGGAAGAAGGATGCCCAGGCGGTGACGGTGCAGTGGGTGAGCTTGGACTTGCCGCCGAAGGACTACGAGGCGCGGCTGGCCGACATGGATACGGGCGGCGCGGGGCGCGACGACTATGTGCGCGTGCTGGAGACTAAGCTGCACCGGACGGCCCACGGTCTGGGCAGGACCCACGGCAATCGCTTTCGCATTCGGCTGCGCGATGTAGCGACCGACCGCGTGGAGGGCTTGCGCCAGGTGATGGCTACGTTGGAAGAGCGCGGCGTGCCGAACTTCTTTGGGCAGCAGCGCTTTGGCTTCCGTGGCGATACGGACCTGGTGGGGGAGGCACTGCTGCGCGAGCGCGATGTGGAGGCGGTCTCTAGGATCTGCGGCCGGGCGGGGGATCTGGATACGGGGCGCAGGATGGACGCTCGGGTTGCTTTTGATACTGGCGACTTTCTGGCGAGTCTGGAGGCTTGGCCCCGGAGCGACTTTGCTCCTCATCAGCTGCTGAAGAGCCTGGTGCGCCAGGGCGTTGGCTTGACGGACGCGAGTGCCAAGATCGCGGTCGAGTCCCTGGACCGGCGCGACGTCGCGTTCTACATGTCCGCCTTCCAGTCGCGCCTGTTCAACCAAGTCTTGGAGCGCCGCATCGAGCACTTCGACGAGCTCTGGCTCGGCGATCTCGCCCTGCGGCTGCCCGGTGCGCGCAAGGCCTTCCTGGTCGAGGATCTAGCCGTAGAGCAACCGCGCGCTGCCGCAGGTGAGATCACCGCATCGGGGCCGTTGTTCGGGCCCGAGATGCCCACTTGCGAGGGCCGCGCGGCGCAGATCGAAGAAGAGGTCCTAGTAGCGAATGGCTGGTCCCAGGGCGATCTGCAAGCCCCACGCTTTCGGCTCAGCCCCGGTGGCCGGCGCCCCTTGCGCATACCCTTGATGAATCTTGAAGTGAGCCACACGACCAACGGTAGTGAGGCGACTGTCGAGCTGGCTTTCCAGCTGCCCAAAGGTTGCTTTGCGACCGCGGTACTCGCCGAGATCCAGAAGCCGACGGGCTAGATCTAAGGCGCGAGTTTGGACCCAGCAAGCGCAGTGCAGATGCGCGACGCGAACACTAGCAGCCTGTCAGGAAAACACCTCGATCCCATCTTGGCCCTCACAGACCGCCTTGCTGCGTTGGCAAATCACCGGTGTAGCTACAACTACGCGGGCCATCTGTCGCCTTGCAAGGCGACCTGTGATGACCAATCTGGAAAGGCCTGTTTCTCAACAGGCTGCTAGCTGAACACAAGCCCCTCACTGGGCGATGCATCGAGTCAACTCGGGTAAGCCCAGCGCACGGTCGGCGATTTCCACGCCAAGCGAAGGACCCATTGGAGGCCCAAAACGGTAGGCTAATCCTATGTTTCGCTCTACCTCGAATGCAACTCCCGGTCGCCGAGCCCGGGCCTCGCACTTGACCCGTTTTACGGCAGCAAGCCTCGCCGCTAGCGCGCTGCTCTTTGCCAACTGCGGCAGCGAATCCGAACCCGCCCGGCTCGCGGGCCAAGACTGCCTCGTCATCGTGCTCGACGCTCTTTCCGCCGACCACCTAGGTAGCTACGGCGGACACCCGCAAGCCTCTCCAACCCTGGACGCCCTCGCTGCGAGCGGCGTGCGCTTCGAGCGGGCTTGGTCCCAGTCCAGTTGGACCCTGGCCTCCACCGCCAGCCTGATGACCGGGCTCTACCAAGAGAGCCACCTGGTCGACACGCCTAGCCAGGCCCTTCATCCAAAGGCCAACACCTTGGCCGAGGCCTTTCGCGTCGAGGGCTACGAGT
>JBLHWM010000346.1:0-3717 GCA_047629095.1 Planctomycetota bacterium
TGGGCCGCACGGGAGGGCCGCGACTTCGTGACCCCGGACGACGTCAAGGCCGTCGCCCGCCCTGCGATCCGCCACCGCTTGCAACTGCACCCTGCCGCGCTGATCGAGGGCGTCAGTCCCGACGACATCGTCACCGAGATCCTGCAGCAGACCGAAGTGCCTAGGTGAGCCCGAGCCCGTCCCCATCCTGGCGCGCCTTCCCGTCGCCAAGGCTGCTCATCCTAGCCGCCATGACGTTGCCCCTTGCCGGGGTGGCGTTTTTCGTGCCGTCCATCGTTGGCATCTGGGCCGTCGCGCTCGTTGGCATCAGCTTGCTTGCCGCGCTCGACCTTGTGCTCACCAAGCCCGCAGAGATCGATGTAGAGCGCGAGCTTCCGGCGCGACTCTTCCTTGGACGTGAACACGAGCTGCAGCTGCGCTTCCACATCAATAAGAGCTCGCGCACCAAGTCGGCCCGTGTGGTTGCCACGGAGCGGATACCGCTCGAATGGGACGGAGTGGGGCACGTTCGCGCCTTCAATCTAGTGCAGGGCAAAGCAGCGGATATCACGATCAAGGTTCGTGCCCGCAAGCGCGGCCGCTACCAGCTCGGCGCGCTGCATGTGGTGCAGGAGGCCGGCCTTGGACTCTGGCGCCGGGTCGGACTTGTGGACATCGATACCGAGGCCAGGGTCTATCCCGATTATCAGCCCGGCGCCCACGCCTTGGGCGGGCTGCGCGACTTTGGCGACGTGGGGCAGCGCCGTACGCGCCAGCGGGGAGAGGGCACTGATTTTGACAGTCTGCGCGAGTACCGCGATGGCGATGAGCCGTCGCGCATTGACTGGAAGGCAACGGCTCGACTCGGTCGTGTGATCAGCCGGCAGTTCACGGTGGAGAAGGACCACGACGTGATGATCGCTCTGGACTGTGGTCGCTTGATGGGCGCCGAGTTCCAAGGCGTGGCCAAGTTTGACTACGCCCTGCGCGCCGCCTTGGCCCTGGCCGAGGCGGGCCTGCGGGCGGGGGACCGGGTTGGCGTGCTGGCCTTCGATGACAAGGTGCGCTGCTTTGTGCCGCCTGGCAAGGGCGCCGGACAGCTCGGCCAGATCCTCGAAAATCTTCACGACGTCACAGCCGAATCCAACGAGACAGACTTCGCTCGCGGGTTGACGTACCTTGGCGTTCACCACCGCAAGCGCTCGCTCGTGGTCCTGCTCACGGACTTCGTTGATCAGTTCACGGCTGGGCCGATGATGGTGGGGCTGGCTTCGGTCTCGACGCGCCACGCCTGCCTATTCGTGTCCGTTGAGGATCCGACCCTAGAGGAGCAGCTGCTCGAAGCGCCCAGGGATACGGTCGCCTTGGCGGGGCACGCCGTGGCCCATAGTATGCGGCGCAGTCGGGCCGAGGTGCTGCAGCGCATCCGGCGCACGGGCGCAACGGTGCTCGACCTTCAGCCGGACAAGCTAACCGGGCCAGTCATCAACGCCTACTTGCGGCTCAAGGACTCGGGCTCGATCTGAGGCCGCGGGGAGAGGTAGAAGTAGCCCATCCAGCAGAGCGCTGTAATGGCGCCGACGAGGTAGCGCGTCGAGGTGCTGGCGCTGGTCTGGCGAAAGAAACCTTCGAGTAGAGCTGCGAAGAACAGCATGAAGACCGCGCCAAGTGCGAGACCTAGCGCGCGCTTGCCTGCGGTGGCCAGGGCCTTGCTGCGGGTCAGGGGGCCTGGGGAGATCACCGCGCGGCCAAAGATAAGGCCGGCGGCCGCAGCAAGAATCAGAGCGCCGATCTCGGTTACGCCGTGGCCGATGAGCCAGGCGAACCACTCGGCGGCCAAGCCCGCGTCGACGAAGACCTTGGACATCGCGCCAAGCATCAGGCCGTTGAATAGGATTAGCAGTACCGTTGGGATTCCCGCCAGTGGTCCCAGGCCAAAGCTAAAAAGTGCGACCTTGGAGTTGTGCTGCCAGAGCTGGCCCGAAAAGAGAGCTCGCTCGCTGCTGCTTGCATCGCGGCCTGAAGACAGGCTCTCGCGGAGACTCTCGATCGAGGCGCCCGGAGAGCGAGACTCTTCCAGTGGCACGAGCGAATAGAAGGTGTCGGGGTTGATGGCGACGGACCCCCAGCCGAGGCCGAGGCCCGTGAAGAACAGCGCTGTGGCCGTGCCGATCTCCGGTACGTGGGCGCGCACCGCCGCGGGGAAGCCCGACCGCAGGTAGCCGACCATCTTGTGCCTAGCGCCACTTGGGGCCGGCCGGTAGATCTGATTGTGGGCGCGCACAACCAGCCGATTGATCGATGCCTCTAGGCGCTTCTCTTCGGGCCGAGAGCGAATGATCGAGAGGTGCGAGACAGCCCTGCGGTACAGCTCCCCAAGGCGCTGGGCCTGTTGGGCCGAGGCCGGCCTACCGCGCCGGGCTTCGAGTCCGTCCAAGAGCTGACCGAGTTCGCGCCAATCGGCATCGCGTTGGATGCGGAAGTCGTCAAAGGTGGTGGAGTCCATGGAGTGCGTGGGATGCTAAAGTGAGCCTCGGCATTATCCCGGGGTCAGTCGCCCAGGTCAACGCCCCGACCGCATCCCATGGATCGTATTCACTTCTCTACCCCTGAAGACGTCGACCTTGGCTATGAGCTAGCCGGGCCCGCGAGCCGCCTTGGCGCCTATATCCTCGATCGCCTGATTCTGCTGATTGTTCAGATCGCATTGCTCGTCACCGCAACGGTGGTGGTCAACGTCATGGATGGATCCTTTGAAGACATAGGTGGCCTCTTCGGGTTTGTGGGGATTGTCCTCGTCGGCTTTGGCGAGCTGCTCTACTTCGGCTTGTGGGAGTGGCGTTCCGGTGGATTGACCCCGGGCAAGCGTCGGGTCGGCCTGCGCGTGGTGATGGACGGGGGCTATGGTTTGACGACAACGGCGATCATCCTGCGCTCGATTCTGCGGGCCGTGGACATGATCCCTTTCTTCTGGATCGTGCCCGCACTGGACAAGAAGCATCGGCGCCTTGGGGACTTCGTCGGCGGGACCCTTGTGATGCGGCTTGTGGATGAATCGAACACGCGCGTTCCCATGCCGGACATCAAGTACAGCCAGCTGCCCGTGCATCACCTCGCTCTTGGCGCCGGTGAACTTGCGAAGTTGCGCCGCTCGGAATACGCCTCGCTCGAAGAGTTCCTGCTGCGTGCTCCGGGCCTCCCCGCACTCCAGCAGGACGACCTCGCTGGGCAGATTCTCGGGAGTCTCTTGCGGCGGCTCAACTTGGTGCAGCCCCCTGGAGTTCAGTCAATCGAGCTCTTAGAGGAGCTCTATTTGGCGATGCGGACCCACTCTGCAGTCCTAGCGGACTAGGCTGGGTACATCGAGGCCTCGCTTGTGGAGCTGGGTGAGCGCCTCCTTGCCGTCCCTCTTGGGCAGTACTAAGGTGAGTCGAATGAGCTACTTTGGCCCAGCGCTCCTGTTGGCCGGATTCTCGCGCCGAGCCAGCTCCTCCAAGAGCGGACCGGCGCCCTGGTGGCCGAGCCTTTGCAGCTCGTCCGCAAGGCTGCGAGCCTCGTCGTAGCGCTCGACTCCAAGTAAAACGATGGCTAGGGCATAGGTCGCGTCGGAGGCGCCCATCGCTGGGTTCGATTCGAGCTGGATGGCCCGGCGAAGCTCGCGCTCGGCTTCTGCGCTCTGGCCGAGCTTGCTGTGGATGAGCCCAAGGTTGTAGGCGATCCGCGGGCGCTCGGGCAGCA
>JBLHWM010000347.1:0-3708 GCA_047629095.1 Planctomycetota bacterium
GTCTTCACCGAAGATTCGAGCGCGCAAGGTTGTGACCGTTGCCACAGCTTCTACGGCAAGCGCCTCGGGGCCTGCGTCGACTGGGGCAACAGGGGACGCCGAGACAGCCTTCCGCTCAACTCCAGCGGACTGCACTCCGGGCAAAACGGCCTCGCTGCTTTCGACAGCCGGGGCGCCATCCTGAGTGAGGGCCAACTCCGTGGTGTCTGCAAAGGGCAGCTCGGATGGAGTGGAGTCGACCGCGAAGAAAGTGGTGATGGCGAGCAGGGCGGCAACGCCCACGATGGCGAACTTGGTGGATGTCTGCATAATGGCAATCTCCGCGGCTCTGCGCGTGATGAAGTTGGTGCTGGAACTGGCAGCGACCAGGAACACAGCCAGGGCGCTATGGCCCTCGGTCTCCTGGTTGTACTGGAGTCGGATGCGCTCAAGCCCGCGAGCGAGCTGAGACCGGACGGTGCTCGGAGGCACGCCCGTCGCCTTGGCGATTTCCTTGATAGAAAGGCCCTCGTAGAAGCGATAGATCAGGGTGCCGCGGTAGGGCTCGGGCAGCGCGTCCACGCGCCTGGAGAGGTCCTGCTGTAGCTCGAATCGGATCAGCGCTTCATCCGCCGGTGCCGACTCTGGCACCCGGGCCGAGACCACCAGAGCCTCGCGGGCCTGGCGCCGAGCATCGCCCCGGACTCGATGGCGTGCGAGCCGATTCGCGACACTCGCGAGCCAGGGACGGAGGCCACCGTCCGCAGGGGGGCGCCTCTCGAGAGCAAGCGCGAGCGTGCCCTGGGCTATGTCCTCTGCGGCCGCCTGGTCTCGGGCCAGACGCTTGGCGAGCTTCAGCACCCACCCAGCCTCGGCGAGTAGGGCGTCAAGGTGCGGATTCGGCTGGGGATTGTTGGATGTGCTCACATGGGTATTCTCCCACCGTTGCCGGAAGTGTCCCAGCTTTCTAAAGATATCGCTGAAGCGCGGCTCTCCTTAACAGTCTGTTGAGAAGCAGCCGTTTCCAGGTTGGTCATCACAGGTCGCCTTGCAAGGCGGCAGATGGCCCGCGTAGTTGTAGCTACACGGGTGATTTGCCAACGCAGCAAGGCGGTCTGTGAGGGCCGAGATGGGATCGAGGTGATTCTCTGGCAGGCTGGTAACGAACGATTGTCGCGTCCAGGCTGATCGGCAACTCACCAGGCGCGCGGGGCGGGGCAGCGCAACTCGGCACCAACGCATGCCAGCTGGATTACCTGCCTAGGAAGTGCCCTCATTCACGGCAGGATCGTCGGAATACTGCTTTCCGTCGCATGCTCCCCCTGGGGAACCGTTAAATTGGCCCGCGATATGGAAATCAAGAACACGAACAAGCAGCCCCTCAAGGTCCCCCTCCCCGCTGGCAAACGCCTCTTCCTCAAGCCGGGCGAGAAGGGCAAGATCAATCCCAAAGCCGCCGAGCACCCTCCGGTCAAGAAGTTGATCGACGAGGGCAGCCTCGAAGTCATGGACTTCGGGCGTGGCAAGTCCAAGGCCTCTGGTGGCGGCGGAGCGATCAGCGGATCCCAGGACAGCGGCGGCAGCGGCGCTGGCATGCGCAAGACAGGCGACCGCTAACTGAGCCCGGGGATTGGGCTCGCGCCCGGAGCACGCAGGCTCTTGCTCCATCCACTGGTGAAGAGTGAGCCTCCAAGCGCCTCGTGGCATTGCTGTGCGAACGAATACTCGGGCACGGATCCTTGTTAGATCGGGCTTGAGCTCGCCCGATGACCCAGTTGCTTGCCACTCAGAGTTGTCCGTCCAGACATACGCGGCCGAGCCTCTGAATTGCTCGGCTACATTCTATTATCCGAACTCGCTGTTGAGAGTTCGCCAAGGGTGTAGCGCCAGAGCGCGCATCAATATGCCCCTTGTGGAAAAACGACCGCTCGAGCGTCTTAGCGCTCGGCCGTCTCAACAGTCTCTTGGCCTGGGTGTGGATGGCGCCGTGCGAGGTTCAGCGCTCACCCGGCAGCTACTCACATTTCCCAAAGGAGGTGTGACGGCCAGGACCCTGGTATCTAAAGAAGCCGCCCTGAAATCTAGGCCGCGGCGTCGTCGAGCAGCGCGAGCAGCACCGACACCGTGTCTGCGATTCGGGGGCCGCTCGAAGGTAGCCGACTCAGTAGGCCGATGCCGTAGATGCTGGTGATGATCGCCCGCGCCAGCCGCTCGGGGTGCGCGGTCGCAACCAACTCGCCGGCCGCATCGGCCGCGACGAGCGCCGAGCGCAGGCCGCTTTCAAGCCGCTCCACGTGGCGCTCGACGACCTCGAGCGAGCCCGCGTCGTCGCGGGTCTCCACGATTGCCGTCACCGTCAAGCAGCCCTCGCCTGGGCAGTTCGCCGCCATGGCGGCCAGGCCGCGGACCAGGGTGCGCACGTTCTCAAGTGGTGAACCCGCGGACGCCAGCAGGGCCAGCTTGGTGTCGACCTCTAGCTGCCCGTAGCGTTCGAGCGCCTCGAGGTAGAGCCCGCGCTTATCGCCAAAGGCGTTGTAGAGGCTCTGCCTGCAGATCCCCAGCTCGGAAGTTAGCTCGGGCACACTGGTCCCCTCGAAACCGCGCTCGCGGAAAAGGACCATGGCCCCCTCAAGGACCTGGTCAACGTCGAAGGTGCGGGGACGTGCCATGGGAGAAGCATATCAGAACCTACATTCTAATGTCGCACTCCGCTTGAATCCTCACTGCAGATCACTTCTGTGAATATCTTGTGAAAGCGCTCCATACCCCCTTCCCATTACAGAACCACCAGTCTATTATCCCTCCCCTCATTCAATGACCAGACGGCCACCGTGCTTTACCGCAGACCGGCGACTGGCTTCAAGCAACCTCTAGGCCTAGCCCCAGAGGACCAAACCCTTCTAGAAAGAACGCTCCAATGACTACTGCCCAACGCCCCGACCAGCTCCTCGCCCCATTCCAGATGGGCGACCTCGCCCTCTCCAACCGCGTCGTGCTCGCGCCGATGACCCGCGCCCGCGCAGGTGCCGAGCGCCTCGCCAACCCGCTGATGGCAGAGCACTACGCCCAGCGCGCCGGCGCGGGCCTCCTGATCACCGACGCCACCACCATCTCGCCCCAGGCCAACGGCTGGGTCGGCTCGCCCGGCATCTATAACGACGCCCAGGCCGAGTCCTGGCGCCAAGTGGTCGACGCCGTCCACGCCAAGGGCACGCCGATCTTCCTGCAGCTTTGGCACACCGGCCGCGCTTCCCACAGCACGTTCCACGGTGGTGATCTACCGGTCGCCCCGTCGGCAATCGCGATGGCGGGCGAAGGCGTACACACCCCCGAGGGCAAGCTCGATCACGAGGTGCCGCGCGCGCTCGACATCGACGAGCTACCGGGCATCGTCGCGGACTATGCCGCCGCGGCCCGCCGCGCCAAAGAGGTCGGCTTCGACGGCGTCGAGATTCACTCGGCCAACGGCTACCTGCTGGACGAGTTCCTGCAGTCGCGCACCAACCACCGCGAAGATGCCTATGGCGGCAGCATCGAGAACCGCTTCCGGCTCCTGCGCGAGGTGGTCGAGGCCGTCACGGCCGTGTTCCCCGCAAACCGCGTCGCCGTGCGCCTCTCCCCCAACGGCGTCTTCAACGACATGGGCTCGCCCGACTACCGCGAGACCGTAACCTACGCCGTGAAGCAGCTCGACGCATTCGGGCTGGCCTACTTGCACGTCATGGACGG
>JBLHWM010000348.1:0-3691 GCA_047629095.1 Planctomycetota bacterium
GGCAGCTCGCTAACTTCCTTACTGCTCAAATGGGCTACAGCCCAGCTCCGTGGCACTTCTTGAACTTCTTACCGCTACCACAGGGGCAGGGCTCGTTGCGCTCGACTGCGGGCATCGAGGCGGCCTTGGGCGCCGCCTTGGGGATGCGGTGCATCGATGGGGCGACGTTCGTGGCCTGGCGCTGGGGCTTGGCTCCAGCGGCGGGTGCTGCTGCCGGTGCGACCTGCTGGGCGGCGGGCTGCCCACCACTTTCCCCTGCTTCGCGTGCCGCCTGTTGGGCGGACACGGCCTGCTGGATGCGGCGTTGGCGGTTCATCGTGTCGAAGGCGTTGCCTGCGGTCACGCGCTGTCGCGGAGCCGCGGGGCGTTGGGCCGCCGCGGGCCTGGCCGGTGCGCCAAACTGCGGGTGCACCGTTTGGGCGCCACTGTTCACGTTCTTCGGGCTCGCGAAGCTCTGGCCCCGGGCTGCGCCCTCGCCGCCGGTCTCCACGCGAAGTACGAGACTTGTGATCTCCTCTTCGATGGCTTCCTGCAGCTTGGTGAAGAGCTCGTAGCCCTCGCGCTTGTACTCGTTCTTCGGGTCCTTTTGAGCGTAACCGCGCAGGCCGATGCCGGCCTTGAGGGCGTCCACCGCATGCAGGTGATCCTTCCAACGTGTATCGATAGCGTGCAGCAAAAGGTAGCGCTCGATGCGACGCATCGCCTCTTCGCCATGCTGCTCTTCGCGGGCGTCGTAGACCTTGCCGGCAGCCTCCACAACGACCTGGGGGTCGGCGTTCTCTTCGTCGGTCGCCTTCCCTGCAAGCTGTGCGTCAAGCTCCTCGCCAAAGCTGCGTAGGTACCAAGCCTGCAGGCCTTCGGCGTCCTCTAGGTTCATGGAGATCGCGCGCTCGACGGTGGACTCCACCATCTGCTCGGCCTTGATGCGCAAGCCCTCACCTTCGAGCACTTCTTGGCGCACGGTGTAGATCGTCTTGCGCTGCTCGTCCATCACGCCGTCGTACTCGAGCAGGTTCTTGCGGATCTCGAAGTGGAACTCCTCGACCTTCTTCTGGGCCTTCTCGATGGCACGGCTGACCATCTTGGATTCGATGGGCACGCCTTCCGACATGCCGAGCTTCTCCATGAAGTTCTTCACCCAATCCCGATAGAAGCGCTTCATGAGCGGGTCTTCAAGGGAGAGGTAGAAACGTGACAAGCCGGGGTTGCCCTGGCGACCGGAGCGGCCGCGCAGCTGGTTGTCGATACGGCGCGACTCGTGGCGCTCGGTTCCGAGCACATAGAGACCACCGAGCTCGATCACCTCGGCCTCGAGCTTGTCGCACTTGGCCTTGAGATCCTTGCGGATCGCGTCGACCTGCTCCATGTCATCCGGCTCACCTTCGCGCAGTTCCTTGGCTTCAAGGGCCTCCCGCAGTTGGTACTCAAAGTTGCCACCGAGCTTGATGTCAGTACCACGGCCAGCCATGTTCGTCGCCACGGTGATGGCGAACTTCTCACCGGCCTTGGCGACCACGAGTGCTTCGCGCTCGTGCTGCTTGGCGTTGAGTACTTCGTGATCGACACCCGCATCCGAGAGCATCTTGGAGACGATCTCTGAGTTCTCAATCGAGGTCGTGCCCACCAGCATCGGCTGGCCCTTGGCGTTGACCTCGGAGATCTCTTCGCAGATGGCCTTCCACTTCTCGCCTTCCGTCCGATAGACCACGTCTTGGGCGTCGTCTCGGGCAATGGGGCGGTTCGTGGGGATCTGTACCACGTCCAGCTCGTAGATCTTGTGGAACTCACCGGCCTCGGTGATAGCCGTTCCGGTCATGCCAGCCAGCTTGTTATAGAGGCGGAAGTAGTTCTGGAAGGTGATCGTGGCAAGAGTCTGGTTCTCCTGGCGGATCGGCAGTCCCTCTTTGACCTCGACGGCCTGGTGCAGGCCGTCGGACCAGCGGCGGCCCGCCATCTTGCGGCCCGTGAACTCGTCCACGATGACCACTTCGGGGCCCTTGTCCCCGGGCTCCACCACGTACTCTTTGTCGAGCTCGTAGAGGTAGTTGGCGCGCAGGGCGTTCTCGATGTAGTGGGGCCAGTCCATGTTGCCGGCCGTGTAGAACGACTCGACACCGACAATCTTCTCGGCCTGTTCGATGCCATCCTCGAGCATGTGCACCTGGCGCTCCTTGATCTTGACCTCGTAGTGCTCGTCCGCCTTCAGCTGCAGGGCAACCTCGTGGGCAATCGCGTACTTCTCGGGCATGTTCTCCGCAGGGCCGGAGATGATCAGGGGCGTGCGGGACTCGTCGATCAGGATCGAGTCCACTTCGTCGATGATCGCGAAGTTCAGCGTGCGCTGAACCTGGTCGTCGACGCTGGTCTTCATGTTGTCCCGCAAGTAGTCGAAGCCGAACTCGTTGTTCGTGCCGTAGACAATGTCACAGGAGTAGACGGGGTGGCGCTCGGCCGGGGACATGTCCGCCTCGATCCACGCACAGCTCACGCCGAGGTAGTCGAAGATGGGCATCATCCACAGGGCGTCACGCTTGGCGAGGTAGTCGTTGACCGTCACCAGGCAGCACATTTCGCCGCCGAGGGTGTTCAGGTACAGGGCCAAGGTCGCCATCAGCGTCTTGCCCTCACCGGTCATCATCTCCGCGATGCTGCCCTGGTGAAGGACGATGCCGCCCACGAGCTGCACGTCGAAGTGGCGCAGACCGAGGGTTCGGCCCGAGGCCTCGCGGCAGACCGCAAAGGCCTGGGGGAGCAGCTCGTCGAGGGTGACCTCACCCTTCTTGACCGCCTCACGCCAGCCCTCGGTATGGGCTTGGATGTCCTCCATCGAGAGGCCCTTGGCCCACTCTTCATGGCTGTTGATAGCCTCGACCAGGGGGCCTAGGCCACGCACCATGCGTGAGTTACGATCGCCGAAAACGCCTCGGATGCTTTTGCCGACCTTCTCGCCGACGATGCCAAACCGATCCTGAATTTTGTCCCAGTCCATTGAATTAACGCTGCTACTAACGTGGGTGGGACTCGAGCAGTCCCGGCTCGCTGAAATTGATATGGCGACCATTAAAGGGACAGGCGCCTCCCGTGGGAAGGCGCATAGACAGAAACTCGTCGGCTTCCGAAAGAACTCGAACCCAGCCGAGGCGATTCTAGGCCGATTCCCCCCTTGCTAAAGGCGGTTTGGAGTCGTGTGGTAGCTCGGAATCCGCCCCAATGGTGTCGCCAGCAGCACTTTCGGGACTCTTCGCTAGGCCGATCGGGCCTAGTGCCCCGTGTTCATCGTTCCGATCAGGTCGCGAACCGATGCGACTCCGGCACTGGCCAGTAGCTCTTCCAGTTGACCGGGCAGCTCGGCTAGCAAGGAGGGGTTCGAGAAGCTCGCGGTCCCGACCTGCACCGCGGTGCAGCCAGCCACGAGGAATTCGAGCACATCCGCCGCGGTCGAGATGCCACCGCAGCCGATGATGGGGATTTTTACCGCCGTGGCGCAGTTCCAGGCGCAGCGCAGGGCGATGGGCTTGATCCCGACACCGGAATAGCCCCCCATCACCAGGGCCAATCCCGGTTTGCGGCTCCTCCAGTCCACGCTCATGCCAAGCAGCGTGTTGACCGCGGTGATGCCGTCGGCGCCACCGGCCTCGACGGCCTTCGCGATCTCGCCGATGCCGGCGACATTCGGCGACAGCTTGGCAAA
>JBLHWM010000349.1:0-3682 GCA_047629095.1 Planctomycetota bacterium
AAGAGACCGGGATGTTCAGCAGCACCTGGGGGTAGGGCTGGTAGGGGGCGGCGAGCTCCGAGAGAGGGAGTTCAGATGAGCACAGGACCTCGAGCACGCGCAGGGCGGTGTAGGTTCCGTCGCCGATGTGAAACAGGTCCGAGCCGAAGACGATATGGCCGGACTGTTCGCCGCCGAGCTGCAGGCCCTCGGCCTTCAAGCCGGCGACCACGCTGCGGTCTCCGACGCCAACCGTTAGCACGCCGACGCCGACATCGCGAAGGGCGCGGTGCAGGCCCTTGTTGCTCATGACCGTGGCCACGATGCGCGGGTCGGTCCACTTGGAGTTGGCCACCGCGTTGCGCGCTAGCAGTGTCATCACGCCGTCGCCGTGGATCACGCCGCCGTTCTCGTCCACCAGCATGCAGCGGTCGCCGTCGCCGTCTAGGGCGATGCCTATCGTGGCGCCTTGGCGCCGCACTTCGGACTGCAGCAACTCCAGATGAGTCGCGCCGCAGCCAGAGTTGATGTTGTCGCCGTCGGGCTCGGCGGCGATGGTGTGGACGCGCGCGCCGAGGCGGCCGAGTACCTTCGGCGCAATGCGGCTACCACCGCCATTGGCGCAGTCGAGCACCATGTGCACGCCGCTCAAGTTCAAGCTCCCCGCGGCCTTCACGAGGAACGCGGCATACTGCTCTTCCAGGTCAAAGTTCGTCTCCATGGCGTCCACTTCGCAGGGCTCAGTCGGGACGCCCGCGGCTAGCAGATGGTCCTCAATCTGCTGTTCGACCTCGTCGGCGAGCTTCTCTCCGCCGGGGCCAAAGATCTTGATGCCGTTGTCCTGGGCGGGGTTGTGGGACGCGCTGATCATGATCGAGAGATCGTAATCGCCCAGCTTTCCCGCGATCGCAAGGCCAGGAGTCGTAATCAGCCCAGCGCTAACACACTCGTAGCCCGCCTCGCGCAGGCCCTCGGCTACAGCGGCTTGCAGGGAAGGTCCCGAGCGCCGACCGTCGTGGCCAAGCACCGCCCGGTGGGGGGCGTTGTCGGGCTTGTGCATGGCCAAGTCAAGGTCGCGGCCAAGGGTCAAGCCCAGTAGGCGTGCTCCGCCGGTTGACAGCCAGCCCTCGCCAGCGCGTCCGCGAATACCGTCGGTTCCAAAGAGAGTTCCCATGGGGATCGAAGTCGAGAAGGAGAGGTGGCGTCAGTTGCCGGAGGGGGAGGGGATGCGTTCAAGGAAGATGCCGTCTTCGCCCTTGAGCACGAGCTCAAGGCTAGCGCGGTCGTACTGGGGGCCTTCCTTGTCCAGCTGGCGACGCCAGTTAGGATCTTTGAAGCGCCAAGCGATCGGGAGGCGCGCCTTGGTGCCATCTTCGGGCTGGTCGCCGATGTCCACGTAGACCCAGAGGTTCTCGCGAACGTAGTTGCGCACGTTGCGCGCCTCTTGATCGTAGTGCTCGGTACCTGCGCCCTTGGAGGGCAGGATGCCGCGGGTCACGATCTCAAAGTAGACCGTGATGCGGGAGTCCGGGACCTTCCAGTTGTTCAAGCGCAGGCGGTCTTCCGGTACCGAATGATTCAGCACAACGTCCGCCTCCTGCTCTTGGGAGAGCTTGTGCTCGACCGGCGTGATCACGACTGTGGTCTGGACCGGCAGGCCATAACGAAGCGAGCAGCCCTGCTCCACAAGCACGTGGTGCAGGCGCAGGCCCTCGACGCGGTTGTCCGTGTCCTCCGCGGTAAGGAGAATGTCCTCGAGGCGGAAGAGAGTCGGGTCCGCCTTGAGCAGAGCAATCGCGCTGGGCGGACCGGTAATCTCAATAGTGGTCTCTCCAAAGGTCGCCGGCGGCTTGGCCAGCTCGAAGTGCTGATCGAGCTCCTCCGCGTTGACCCCGACGTGACCGGACTCCAGGGTGACCTTCAGGTTCTCATAGCGCTCGACCGCAATGGTGGGCACATCGCCCTCGGCAAACTCGAGCTCGACCCCAAAGGGCGGACTCACGCCCCAGTGGATGTCGTCGATGTCCACATTCATGGTGAGCTCGCCGACCGCATCCATAGAGATGGTTCCGGCTAGACCCGTTCCAAGCTGGTCGAGAAGGCCAATAGGGCCCGTAGCCTGGACCGTATAGGTGCGATCGCCCTGGGTGGTGACTAGGTGATAGGTCTCGTTGGGAAGCAAGATCGCGAGGGTGCCGATGGAGGGCTCCTCTTGGTTGCTGCCGGTGGACTCGACAATGGAGAGGCTGAACATCCGCGTCTTGCTGATGCTGCTCCGCGCGATGAACAGGATCGACAGCCCGAGCACTACGGAGCCCGCGAACCAGGCCAGGTCGTCCCTGAAGAACTTACCCAGGCGCTCGCCAAAGCTGGGTCGATTTTCCAAGATGTTCGAGCCGAGGGAGCTGCGCAGCTCGTCGATCAGATCTGCCTGGGCTACGTGGCGGATCTTGCCGCCGGTGGCGATCGAGATCTTGCCGGTCTCCTCGGAGACCACCAGGGTCACGGCGTCGGTCTCCTCGGACAGGCCAATCGCCGCGCGGTGCCGCGTGCCCGTGGACTTGGCAATGGACAGGTCCTGGGTCAAGGGCAGCATGCACGAGACCGCAGCCACGCGGTCCTTGCGGATCACGACCGCGCCGTCGTGCAGGGGGCTCTTGGGTTGGAAGATGGACTCGAGCATGTCCTTGCTGACCACCGCGTCCATGCGCCGGCCACCGTCGATGTAGCTCTTGAGGGAGCTCTCGCGCTCGAACACAATCAGCGCGCCGTGGGGCTTCAGGCGGGTGAAGGAGCCGTGGGATTCCTGCTTGGTGGCCATGGCAACGGCCGCGGCGGAGACCTCTTCCAGCACGTCCGTCTCATAGGAGGTGACGAAGCGGTTCACCAGGGGGTTCTCGCCGAACTGGGCCATGCCACGGCGCAGCTCGTCCTGGAACAGGATCGCAATGAAGACGACTGCGTAGCCGCCGACGTTCTGCAGGATGAACTGGAGCTCGGCGAGCTGCAGGTAGGTGGCCGTGCCCCAGATGGTGACCACAACCACCGGCACGCCGATCGCAAGCCCGCGCACAATGCGTCCACCCTGGGTCGAGCGCAGAAAGCGCAAGAACAGGTAGATCCCCAGGGTCAGGATCAGAATCTGCAGGGTCCAAGCGAGTGTGTCCATTGCTCCCAAGGATACAACGATTGCGGTCTGGGCTCACGGGGCAAAAACCCTTCCCGGGAAGAATCGCCACGTCTTGGGCCGAGCGCGTTTTCGCAGCCGAACGAGTCAGCGCAGAGCAGCCGCCACCGCGGCAGCTTCCACACTTGGCTTCACGTCGTGGACGCGAAGAATGTGCGCGCCTTGGAGTACGGCCGCCGTCAGTCCGGCCAGGCTGCCAGCGAGGCGCTGCTTGGGCTCTTCGACACCGGTCAGCTCCAGGATCATCTTCTTGCGCGACAGACCGACGATCAGGGGAAAGCCCAGGCTGGCCAGGCTGCCGAGGCCTTTCAGCACGGCGAGATTGTGGGGCAGCTTCTTGGCGAAGCCGATACCCGGATCCAGGATCAGGCGCTCGGGGGCGATGCCAGCCTCGATCGCGGCATTCGCGCGCTGGAGCAGAGCCTCGGCGACCTCGGCCACAGGGTCTTCGTAGGTGGCCTCTGAGGTCATGGTGGCGGGGGTGCCGCGCATGTGCATGGCGCAGTACAGCGCGCC
>JBLHWM010000350.1:0-3664 GCA_047629095.1 Planctomycetota bacterium
AACTGGAAACCCGAGAGGTTCAAGCCCGCGGGGCCCGCGACCTCGACGAACTCGCCGATATCCGTGCCGCCGTTGTCGTAGTGCAACTCGTTGATCCAAGGCGTTCCGGAGCCGCCACCTGTGGCGCCGGCCATGGGCGTGCCATTGACCTCGCCGGTCGCGCCGGACTCGTTGCCGCTGAAGTCCTCGGCGGTCACGGTGTAGTAGAGGGTGATGCCGTTCGTCACGCCGCTGTCGCTAAATGCCGACTGGGTCACGAGACTTCCAACCGGGAAGTAGGGTCCACCGGGAGACGTTCCGCGGTAGATGCGGTAGCCAGCGTTGTCCGGCTCTGTGTTGTCGGACCAGTTGAGGTTCACCACGGAGTCGCCCGCCGTTGCCCCAAGTCCACTGGGGGTTGCCGGTGGTACCGTGTCCGCGACGCAGCTGCTTCCGTAAAGGCAGTCGATCCACTCGGGGTGGTCCGCGAAGGGGTTGCGGTTACCTTGGTACAAATAGACCTGGTCGTTGCGCTCGATCTCCTTGGCGTCCACGGGATCGGAGTAGTGCCACTGGAGCAGCACGCTGAGCATGCCCATGTAGGCCACGGACTCGTTGTTGCCGGTGCTTGTGCTGTTGATCAGGCCAGCGCTATCGGTGAGGCGCAGGTCCGGTTCGGAGTGGCCCGTCACACCGTGGTTGCCGCCTTCATAGCGGATGTCCATGTAGAACATGGCGCGGGCGATGTCGCCCTTGCGCCCACTCCAGACTTCAAAGAGCTGAGCGCTGTTGCTGAACCAGTTTGAGTTGCCCGCATACGTGCCGGAACCGCCGCCCTGGCCGTCGTTCACATCCGTGGTCAGCTCGGACCAGCCACCGTTGCCGTTGCCGAAGGGGAAGTTCGCCCGGGCGGAGTTGTAGCCGCTATCGCTAAGGAACAACTGGTGGCAATCCACGTACGGGTAGTTCGTCCCGTTGTCGTCGGGGAAGCCGTGGGACTTCGGCCAAGAGTGCTCGCGGTTGAAGCCGCCTCCGCTCTTGGCGTAGCTCCGGTTGTGGTACACATCGAGGATGCGGCTCGAGTTCGCCGGATCTTGATCGGCCTTCTTCAGGATGTCAAAGGTGTCCGTGCCGCTGCCCGAGTAGCTGAACTTCTGGTGGTCATCAATGACCTGGTGCAGGGACGACCGCAGCGTCGTCGGCGTCGAAGTATCGACACTCGTGTAGTACCCAGCCGGCGCCTGGGCCGAGGCGGGAAGGGACGCGAGCGATGCGAAGAGTGCAAGGGGGACAAGGCCCTTACGCAGCTGTTTGAGGTGCAGCATGGAGGTGGAATTAGAGAACTGAAGAGGGTATATGGGGAGGGCCCCTAGCCCCTATAACCTACCCCATACCCTCCATCTTAAGGGAGTATTTAGCTCCAGACCTAGGCTGGAACTTCAGCTGGGGAAAAGCTCCAAACATTCGGGGAACACCGTTCGCCCCCCCCCGGCGTTCCTCCCGTGGCCGAGAGTCTCGTTGTCGTCCAATACCCAGGTCGAAAACCAAGCGCTCCGGCAAAAATGGGGCTAAAAGGCAAAGAAGTCATAGCGCCGAAAAATGGGACGGGCTTCTCGACGGAGCCTTTGGCGTCACGTGACCTGAACCCTTAGCCTTGCGCCATGCTGATCAGAAATCGAGAGGGCGAACACATCGCCCACACATGGGTGCCTGGAGATCCGGGCAGTCGCGACTGTGTCGTGATTGGGCACGGGGTGACCTCCGACAAGGAGCGGCCTTGGTCGGAGTACCTGTCCGAACGCCTGGCTGAACGCGGGGTCGCCTCCATGCGAATCGCCTGGTCGGGCAACGGAGAATCAGGCGGCTCCTTCGCGGACTCTACGATCACGAAAGAGGTGGCTGACCTCGGCGCTGTTTTGGATGCACTGGAAGATCGGTGGCGAGTGAGCTACGTCGGACAGAGCATGGGCGCGTCCGTCGGGATGCGGCGCGCTGCCCGGGATCCTAGGATCCGCCGGCTGGTCTCCCTGGCGGGCATGGTGCACACAAAGCAGTTCATGGAGAGCTTCTTCGGGCACCTAGAGATCGGCCAACCAATGTTGGGCAAGCCCCACTGCCCGCTCAGCGCAAAGCTTGTCGAGGACCTGCACCGTCTCGACACGCTAGTCACCGAGGCCCCAAGGATCGCGATGCCATGGCTCATCGTCCACGGCACCCTGGATGACGTGGTTCCCATTGCCCACGCGCGAGATGCCCACGCCAAGGCGCGGGACCACGCAGAGCTCGTCGAACTGGAGGGCGTCGACCACTCGTTCACGGGGACGGGCCTCGCCCAGATGGCCGACGTCGTGGTGCCTTGGCTCTGCGCGCCCTAGTCCTTCCATGTGGTTGCGCATGGCCTCGTCGATGATGACCGGGCCGAACTCGCGCTCAAAGATCATGGTCTCGGCGTGGATGCGCTCCCATATCGCGCGGAGAGAATCCAGTACATCGGAATCCGAGGTGGCGCGCTCGTTGTGCCCACTTGGATCCTCGGTCAGCTGGAAGAGCTGCTTGCTTTCGCATGGACACGGGTCTCGAAAACAAACCCGAGACTCCTTGGGTCGCAGGGAAAACGAAGCAGCCCCACCTGGCAAACCGCGGGGGTCGCCAGGTGGGGCTGCGCAAGAGTCGTGGATTGCTCCGCGCTCTAGCCGCCGAACTCGGCTTTGATCAGGCCGCCGAAGGCCTGGATGCCGACGCGCTGTAGGTACTCGCTGAGGCCGCGCAAGCCGCCGAGCTCTTCGCCACCGCCGGCTCGACCAGGCCCGCCGTGGATCATGCTGGGGAGCACCATGCCTGGGAAGGTCGCCTGGCCCGCCACGCGCTCGGACACGGTCCAGATGCGGCCGTGCCAGGGTGCCATGGCCATGATGCAATCGCGTGCCCACTCCGGTTCGTCGCAGTACACGGCTCCGAGCAGGCTTCCGCCGCCCTTGTTGGCCAGGCGCGCGGCTTCGAGTGCCGAGTCCTCGCGGTCGCCGTCGTAGGGCAGGATTGTGGTGATCGGGCCGAAGAGCTCGCGCTCGTGGTAGATCGCCTCGTCGGCGTCCTTGGCCACGACCACCGTCGGCGCCAGGAACCAGCCCTTGTCCATGGCCGGCGTTGAGCCGCCGCAGATGATCGTGCCGGTCGCGCCAAAGGCGTCAATGCCCTCGCGCAGCTCGTCGAACTGGGACTTGCTCGTGACCGGGCCCATGCCCGTGCCCTTGACGGCCGGATCGCCGATCGTGATGCGAGCGAGGGCGGCCTTGAACTCTTCCGCCACCTCGTCCACACGATCCTTCGGCACAAAGACACGGCGCGCGGCCGTGCACTTCTGGCCCGTCTTCTGGGTCATCTCGCGCACGGTGTTCGCCACGAACTCGCCGAACGTGTCGGACGAGGTCTCGAGGCTCGGCGCGAAGACGACGGCGTTCAGGCTGTCGGCCTCGATGTTCACGTGCGTGTTGTTCTTGATCAGGTTCGGGTGGCCCTTGAGCTTCGCGCCGGTCCACGCGGAGCCCGTGAAGGCCAGCTGATCCTGGGGACCGAGGTGGTCGAGCAGGTCGCCGGCGCTGCCCGCGATGAACTGGAACGCGCCCTCGGGCAAGATGCCGGACTCCACCGTGATCTGCGCCATGCGGTAGGCCACGAGCGCCGTGGG
>JBLHWM010000351.1:0-3607 GCA_047629095.1 Planctomycetota bacterium
GAGCAGCGCGAGGTAGGGAAGCAAGGCCACGAAGAAGCGCTCGTTACTGCCGGCGTAGATACCGAACACAAGTAAGAAGCTGCCGGCGTAACCCGCGGTGGTGAGCAGCTTGAGCGCGAGCACACGGGGAGCGCCTCCATGGCGGGCGCGCCGAACAACCCCGGGCAGCTGGCTCAAACAGAGCAGCGCGCCCAGGATGGAGAGCACCATGAGAAGGGGCGCGTGGGAGTAGAGAGCTCGGCCAAGTACCAGCAGGCCGCCGCCATTGAACAGGTGGAAGTAGACCCGGTGCTGGCTTCCGCCGAGCAGCTGAGTTCCACCTGTGGCGTCGAGCCTTGAGGTACCGTCCTCGCGGCTCTCCTGGTGAGCGACCAGGGTGGCTGCCTGCTGTGCTTCGGCGGCGATGGCTGCTGGGCCCTGTGGATCTTCGGCTGGCTTCGGTTGGTAGGACCAGAGCAGCAGGCCTGCGACGATGGCGAGCACCGCAGCGCTTGCCTGGAGGGCCTTGGGCCAGCGCTGCCACAGGGCGACAGCGACGACGAAGCCAAGCGAGCCCAGGGCAAAGACACCGGATTGAAATGCGGCGGCAGCTAGGCTGGTGCCGAGGCCGGCGAGCATTAGGTCAGCTGGACGCCGAGTGCGCAGGGCGCGCAGGCAGAACACGACGCCGAGGCTGGCCAGGGCGGCCGTGGGCACGTGGGGTCGGGCCTGGTTCGCGTAGGCGATCAGCAGGGGGTGCACGGCGACGATGGCGGCGGCGAAGACTGCCGCGGGGCGTCGGAAGAAGTTGCGTCCGATCCAATACGTGCTGAGAACGAGCAGCATCGAGAGAATGGAGAACCAGCGTCGCGTCTTGACGAAGGGCGCGGCGGCGGAGGCCAAGTGCTCTTCGATGGGCCCGGACTTGTGGACCTCTGCAGGGTTCCCAAACGGAATGGCCGCGTCGATGGCCACCAGTAGCAAGGGGTACTTGCCAATGGAAGCCTCGCCATCGGACCAGTCGCTCTGACGCGTGATGTAGGTGTCGGGTTCGGGGTGGTGGGGTAGCAGAGACGCGCTGCCGACAAGACGCAGGGCGAGTCCACCGACCATCAGCAGGACCAAGATCAAGGTGGCTTGATTGCGACTCATTCCGAGGCTCCTTGTGTCGAGTGCTGGGGGGCGGGCTTGACCGTTAGGCGGCAGAACACGAAGACCGCCGCGCCGTACAGGTAGTAGACCTGGTGGAAGGCAAGGGCGGCCACGGCGAAGGGCAGGCCGCCGCCGCAGCGGAAGACTTGGAACAGCTTGCGGTTGGTGAGGAAGGCGATCTCAAAGACGACGAGCGGCAGCCACCAGGGCGCAAGGGACAGGACCGCGGCGGCGATGCTCAAGAGCAGTACGCCGGCCAGCAGGGCGCGCGCCTGCTCGCTCTTGGAGACGTTCATGTCACCGAAGGCACCGGGGTTGCGCACCATCAACTTGGACCAGGGCAGGGCGCGGCAGAAGATGTCCGTGTGCAGGATGCCACGCACAGACCAGTGCTTGAGGTGCTTGCCCATGATGCGCGGATCCCTAGCGAGGGGGCCGAACTCATTCGTGAGCCGCATGCCTAGGTCAATGTCCTCGATGCTAGGCCGGGGATAGGCCTCGACATCGAAGCCCTCGACGCCAAGGAAGGCCTCGCGCCGGATGGCACCGAGGCCGGACCAGAAGGTGCCCGCGTTTTGGGTTGGAACCTGGTGGTAGGCGTGGTGCCGCAGGTTCATGTAGAGGCTGGGGTAGCCACGCTCGGGCGGCGCGGTGTCGTAGGCCCCAAAGGCGCCCGATAGGGACTCGTTCGCGAGCACTTCTTCGAAGAGCTCGAAGACGTTGTCGTGGATGATGACGTCCGCGTCCACGAAGAGTAGCAGGTCGCCCTGGGCGGCTTGGGCGCCGACGTTGCGAGCTTGGGCCGGGCCAAGGGCGGTGCCGCCGCTAGTCAGGAGCTTGAGCCCGGGGGCGAGGCTTGTGACGTAATCGGCGGTGGCGTCGGTGGAGCCGTCGTCGACTAGGATCAGCTCGGCGCCGTGCTTGTTTGCGGCGGCGATTAGGGGAGGGAGGGAGCGTTCGAGGAAGCCGATGCCGTTGTAGACCGGCATGATGACGGTCCAGTTGGGAGGGGTGGGGGGCATGGTCATTCTCTAAGTCTGTCTCTTTGGCTTCCTACCTGATCTTACTTTCTGCTTTGGAGCGCTCCGCGATTTGTGGCCTACGCGCGCGGGGGATACTGTCAGCCGAAGGCGAGGGCCATGTTTGTCTTCGCCCTCGGCCTCACGGAGCTGCCTATTCGGCGTAGGGGCAGGCCGCTAGGTGCCCTTGGCCCAGGTCGCGCATTTCGGGAACTTCGTCGGCGCAGTCGGGTTGAGCGACGGGGCAGCGGGTCCGGAAGCCACAGCCGGAGGGCTTGGCTAGGGGAGACGGAATGTCGCCTTTAAGAATCGTCCGCTGCTCTCGCTTGCCGTCCGGGTTGGGCTGGGGCACGGCGGAGATGAGCGCTTTCGAGTAGGGGTGCTTGGGGTTCTTGTAGACCTGCTCGGCGGTGCCGTACTCGACTAGACTGCCTAGGTACATCACGGCGATCTTGTCGGCGATGTGGTAGACGATGGAGAGGTCGTGGGCGATGAAGAGGTAGGTCAGGCCGAACTCTTTCTGCAGCTCGGCCATCAGGTTGACGACCTGGGCTTGGACCGAGACGTCGAGGGCACTGACGGGCTCGTCGGCGACGATCAGGGCAGGGCGCGTCGCGAGGGAGCGCGCGATGCCAAT
Source organism: Planctomycetota bacterium (assembly GCA_047629095.1). Taxonomy (GTDB): domain Bacteria; phylum Planctomycetota; class UBA1135; order UBA1135; genus CALBMX01. The sequence continues at coordinate 2,788 of JBLHWM010000351.1, forward strand.
GCGCTGGCGTTGGCCGCCGGAGAACTCGTGGGGATAGCGCGCGGCGTACTTGGGCTGAAGGCCCACGCGGTCGAGCAGCTTGGCCACGGCGGCGCGACGATCATCCGCGCTCATCTCCGGCTTGTGGATCACGAGGGGGCCCTCGATGATCTGCTGCACGGTCATGCGCGGGTTGAGGCTGGAGAAGGGATCCTGGAAGATCATCTGCACATCTGCGCGGTGGGGCAACATGGCCTCCCGGTGCAGGCCGTTCAGGTTGACGTCGCCAGTTTTGGAGTGGTAGATGACCTCGCCGCCGAGCTCTACGTCCGGATTCATCGCCTTGTGCAGGTTGATGATCGCCCGGCCGACCGTAGTCTTGCCGGAGCCGGACTCGCCCACGAGACCCACGGTCTCACCGCGGTTGATGGTCAAGGTGACACCGTCCACGGCCTTCACGGTCGCGACCTTGTGGCGCAGGATGCCGCCATAGATCGGAAAGTGAACATGGAGGTCGTTGATCTGGAGCAGGGGCTCGCCCATCTTTTGGCTATCCATGGCTAGTTGCCCTCCTTGTTGGCGGCGGTGCCGAGGTCGTCGAGGTGACAGCGAACCATGCGGCCGGGCGCGACTTCGCGCAGCTCGGGCTCGACGGTCTCGCACTTGTCCATGACCACATCGCAGCGCGTGCAGAATCGGCAACCCGTGGGGAAGTCCATGATGCTGGGCACGTTGCCGGGAATCGCGTACAGGGGCTTGCCGCGATCGTCCTCGTGGGGGATCGAGCCCATCAGGCCACGGGTGTACGGGTGCAGGGGCTGATTGAAGAGGTCCTTAGCCG
>JBLHWM010000352.1:0-3588 GCA_047629095.1 Planctomycetota bacterium
GTTCGTCGGCGACTTGGTTCGGGTACCCCCGCCAATGATGTGCGCGGAATCGCGCCTAGAACCGGCCTCGAGATCTTCGGCTTTGTCCTTGCGAGCCTGGCTGCCGTGGCCGTGATTTTTACGGCCTTCTCCATGCCGGTGCACCTCTTCGACCCAACCTTCCACTTTGCCTACAAGGGACAGATCCTGTTCACCGAGGGCTTTGGCCGGGAAGCTTGGACGCATCTCGACGGACCCGTTGGCCGGGTGATGACCCACCCAACCTATCCGCCCGGTGTGCCCGCACTCGAGGTCCTAGCGAGCTTCCCACGCGGGACGTTTAGCGCGACCGCGGGCCGTGGCCTGATGGCCATGTTCGCGCTGGCCCCGGCCGTTTGGATCTATGCCGCTTTGCGCTCGACCGCTTTCCGCAGTGGGACCACCGGCCGCGCCCCAGCGCTGATCGGCGCCCTTTTGTGGATGTGCCTGCCGATTCTGTTCTACCTGCGCTTACCCTTCGAGAACACCACCTTTGATGCTGTCCGGGGGCTACTTGTCGGACCGGGCGCAGCTTCACCCGGGGAGGGCATCGAGTGGCGCACGCCCCGTGGGCCAAGCCTTGACGGTGGCGGCGACCTGCCCCTTGCCGCACTGATCTTCGGTGCGCTCGTTCACCTCTGGCGAAGGTTGCCGGACACCCGAGCCCAGTCCGATGGGGCCGACGTCTTAATCGGTGGCCTGCTATTGGGCGCGGCCATACTCGCTAAAAACGAAGGCCTAGCACTCTTGATCTGCCTGCTCGCCGCAGGGGCCCTGGCCCTTGGCGCACGGCATCTATTCACGGATTCCAAGCTGAGCTTGTCGCGCATCGGGCCTTTCTTTTGGGCCACGTCCATCGCGATCCTAATGATCATTCCGTGGTTCCTGGTCAAGGCGTCCATCCCTAATATCGACGAGTCCTATCCCGACCTGCTGGTACCCTCGAAGCTTGCCGAGACGCTCTTCGCCCGGCGCCCATCTGGGGGCCTGTCCATCGCTATCGTTGGAACCGAGTTCCTGAAGACCTTCTTTGACCCACTCCACTGGAACGGTCTCTGGATCCTGTTCTTCGGCTACGTGGCCTACGCCCTGGCTAAGCCCAAGCGTCTGCTCGCCTCGGACGCTGCCATGCCAACGCTCTTTGTGCTCGGCGGCATCGCGGTGTTCTATTTAATCCTCGTGGTGACACCGTGGTCCCTGGGCCAGCTGTTCACAACGGGCATCCCCGACCGACTCTTCCTGCAGCTCGCTCCCACCGCAATCTTGGCCACCATGCTGATCGCCTGGCCCCAGGGCTCCGGCCAGGATGACGGCCCAACAGGCGAATGAACCTGCCCCGTCCCAAGCCCCGTGCCCATATGGTGCACTTCCTCTTTCTGCTGACCGCAGCGAGTATCTCCCTGGCTTGGGGTTACCTTTCGATCGAGGACTGGACCCGGTCAGGCACCGTACCGGGTGCAAGGTCCAGCGCCGACACTTGGCCCGGCGTGCTCTATGGTTGGCTGGGGTTGCTGCTGCTGTTTTCCTTCCGCCGAGGCAGCGACGAGCACGGCCTCACCCGGGGGTTCGAGCGCTTCGCGAGTCTTGTGCTGGCCCTTTGCGTTTGGGCCCTCGCCGTAGACAGCATCGTTGGTCTACCGATGGTCGCGAGCTCGACGAACCTCGGGAGAGGTCCGCTGCTGATTCCCATGCTAGCCGCCTTTGGCCTAGGCCTCGGCTGGTACGCATTTGGAGGCCCACTCCCGCCCCTGGGCCGCGGTCGCTCCAAGGCCTTCGCCTTCGACCACAGCCTCGGCCTGCGCAGCCTGGTTCTGTTTGCCCTGGCGACGACCGCGAACGGCAAGCTCTTCATTCAGAGCGCCCATACCGGCTACGCCCTGCTCTTGATGCTCGGCCTGGTGACGGCGGTCTTGCTGTCCTTCGAGCGCCGCCACGGCCAGTCCATCGAGGGCTCTTCCCGTCGAATGTTCGCGCGCCTTCGCACCAGCCTGGGGACACCCGCGCTGCTCGTCGTGTTCGCTCTTCCCGCATGGTGGCTGGCGGTGGCCTGGAGCGCTTCTGACCAACAGAGCGCTTTCACGCTATCGTACCGCCTGATCGTGCCCGCCGCCGTCGCCTACCTCGGCATGAGTACCCTGGATGGCAAGGCGATCCGCACGGTCTTTGGCGCCCTAGTCCTCGGCTTCGGCGCCGCCCTCGCCGCAGGCTGCGTTGGCGTGATCGAAGCGCTGCCCTACTGCACCTTGGAAGAGGTCCTGCAGTCGCGACTGCGCATCCTGGGCTTGCACCCAAATCTAGGTGCCGCCCTCGTCGGCATCGGCCTATGCGTTACCGTTGGCTGGACCCTGATGGGGGAGGCACCGGGGGCGAGCCAGGCGCAGCGCGGCATCGTTGGAACCAAGCGTCGAGCCATCGGCAGCCTCCTGCTTGCGGTCGGTGGCGTGGCCTTGTATTTGACGGGCTCCCGGGCGGGCGGACTCGGCGCGCTGGTCGGACTTGGCACCTTGATCGTGCTGCTGAAGTCGAGGCTTCTGCCGCGCCTGACCGGGCGCGTCTTGATTGGCCTGACGGGAATCGGGGCGGTGCTCTTTCTGCTCTTCCTGACGCCCTTGGGGGACGGTGTTCGGGAGTCTCTCGATGCTAAGTCCCAGACCCAGTCCGCCCTTGGGCAGCGCTGGCACATCTGGAAGATGGCGGCCGCCGCGACCATGGATCATCCGGTGACGGGTATCGGCGGACTTGGCTTTTCGGCCCACGCCCAGTACGCCCAGCCCTCGTACTACGATGGCACGACCCAGACTTTTCACACCCACAACATACTGCTAGCCGCGGCGTCGGGCGCCGGCCTGCCAGGACTGCTGCTCTTCCTCGGGTGGCTGGTCGGCTTCTTCCATCTTGGCCTCAGCGCCTGCCGTCGAGCGACCGCGGACCGCCCGCTCTTTGTGGCACTCGTCGCCGCAAGCTTTGGCCTTCTGGTGAGCAATCTCTTTGACCTCGGCCAGAGCCAGCTAACCCTACTACCCCTGTTCTTCTGGCTCTCCGCTAGCCTGTTCGGCGCCAAGCTGCTCGGTCTACAGCCCGCTACATCCAGCTTGAAAGAGGCCAACCTCTCCAAAGATAAGGCCGAGCCACTTGAGACGGGGCCCCCGCTAAAAGCCCTCAAGATGGCTCCATTCCTACCATTGGCAGCACTCTTCGCGCTCTGGCCCATGAGTGTGGCCAACCTCGCCGGGAAGGGACTGCTCGACAGTGCGGGTGGCTATGCGCTCGCTGGTGATCTGAACGCATCAGCCGCGCGCGTCGAGCTCTCCCTGATGCGCAGCCTGTCACCGGAGCGTACGAAGGCTCGCAGCCAGCTGGATAATCAATACAAGCGCCTCAAGCTCACCGAGCTGCGCCTCTCGAGCCTTGCACGCTGGACAGAGGAGACGCCCGAAAGCGCTTTGCCATGGCGCATCTATGGCGAGGCGCTCCTGGAGAGCCGCCGCTATTCCAGAGCCCAAGTGGTCCTAGCTGAGTCGAGTCGACTCGACCCCTTCGGCGCTTCCATGGGCCGGACGAGCATGCTGC
>JBLHWM010000353.1:0-3579 GCA_047629095.1 Planctomycetota bacterium
GGTGCCGGTGCCCTCGATGCCAGCGCGCTCGCGGCCCTCCAGGGCGACGCCCCAGATCAGCATGTCCTGGGTTGGCAGGTACACGACTCCGATGGCGCACTTGTTGTCAAAGGACAGCGCCACGTGCACGCCCCAGTCGTCCCGCAGTTGACCGTACTCCTTGGTTCCGTCCAATGGGTCGATGATCCACGTGCGGCGCTTCGAGAGGCGCTCCACCGTGTCGACGGTCTCCTCGCTGAGGATACCGTCATTGGGGTGGCGGCCCTGGATAGCGCCCTGCAGGTAGCCGTCAGCGGCCTGGTCGCCGACGTCTTCCAGCATCTTGCCCTCCCAACGGCCGGTGTTCCGCAGCCCAAGCACGCGGTCGCCCGCAGCTCGCGCAATCTCAATCGCAAAGGCCAGGTCGCGCTCGATATCCTGGTCCGTGAACTCGTGTGATTTGTCTGAAGTCATAGGCAAGAGAATAACCCCTCCAGGGCCGGGAGCGGGCTTTTGACAGCAGCTTTCTGGATGCGAGCCAGACCGACCGACCGAGCCGCACACTTCTCACAACCTGAGCAACACATGTGTACCGCACATATGCAGTAGTTGGCTTGCAGTTCACATTGCGAGCGCCGCCCTTTCCAATGTAGCCGGGGAGTGGGGGGGCTGCTTGTGCGGTCCGGATGTGTTGGTCAGGTTACGAGAAGTGTGCGGCTCGGTAGGTCGGTTCGCCCTGCTGTCGGGGCTATTTGGGAAAGGACCAGTACATGGCGAAGGTGGTGCCGCCGGGGTCGGTGACGATGGAGAAGCGGCCCTTGCCGGGGATCTCGGTGACGGGGACTTGGACGGTGCCGCCAAGGTTGGTGACCATGGTGGTGCAGGCTTCGATGTCTGCGACGGAGATGTAGGGGAGCCAACAGGAGGGGCTGGGGTCACCGAGTTGCTTGGGTTGGATGCCTCCGACGGCGAAGCCTTCGGGGGAGCCCTTGGGGGCAACCAGGGTGTAGATTCCGCCTGGGCCCATGTCCATTTTGCTGAGGTCCCAGCCGACGACCTTGGCGTAGTACTCGCTGGCCTTAACGGGATCGTCGCAGAGCAACTCTACCCAACAGAAGGTGCCGGGTGCGCCGTCGGTGATCCAGCCATCGAGGGTGGTGTCGGTCGGGGCGAAGGGGGAGAGCACGGCGCCTTCGCTGTCGGCGATCGCGCAGATCTTGCCGGTCCCTGGTAGGTCGAGTACGGGCATCAGGGCTTGGCCGCCGGCGGCTTCGGCACGTTGCATGTAGCCCTCGAAGTCGTCGGTCCCAACGTAGACGGCCCAATGGGGAGGGACCGGTGAACCCGCTTCGATGGGCATCGCGCCGGCCACGGTCTTGCCGCCGAGGTAGAAGTGAACGTAGGTATCACGATCTTCGGGGCGTGTTGTCCAGCCAAAGAGCTCGCCGTAGAACTTGGCGGTCGCCGCTAGATCGGTGTAGTGGATCTCGTTCCAAATGATGCGGCCGTCTAGCGAGGGTGAGGATTCGGTCATCGGAGTGAGTGGGGTAAGTGGCTAGTTCTCTTCGACTAGGCTTAGTTCGTAACCGCTTGCGAAATACTTGTCGACGAGCCTCTGGATATTCGGGGTGCGGACTTGCATCACCACCGATGTACGCCCCTCGTCCCCGGGATAGATGGCGAGGTCTAGGATTGTAGCTTTGGCCTCGACAGCGATCTGAGCGGGATCCATGCCACTGAGTGGGCCTATCGGCCCACGCATGATCAATCGGTGCCCATGCTGGGTCATGGTGCGACGGGTAAAGAGCTTGAAGATGTCCGACTCGGTCACGATGCCCTTGAGCTCGCCGCCGTCGATAACGGGCAGGCCGCCCACTCTTTCGCGCAGCATGATCTGAGCCGCGCGCTCCAAGTGGTCATTAGGTGATACAGAGAGCAGCTTCTTGGTCAAGAGGCTATCAATCCGAATCTCGAGCCCACTCGCGATCCTGCGCTCCTGCTCATCCACGGTCCAGGGCTGGACCATCATGAGGCTGCGATCGGTGAGCATGCCGAGCACCTTCTTGCCAAGCAGTACGGGCGCACGCCGCAGCTTATTCTCCTTGAAGAAATGCCAGGCGTCACGGCAGTTCATACCGGCATCGATCGTGAGGACCGGACTGGTCATGATACTTCGGATTAACACGGGCTAGCCATCCAGGCTCTCGGTCTCGAGTGCACCCGCTTCGCTCTCCGCAGCGGCACCTCGCGGGGCTTGGTGGAAGTAGCTACCGGGGAAGAGCCCGGCGTGGCCGAACTCGATCGAGTTGACCTTGATGATCTCGGCTGCGCAGACCTTGTACTCGGCGGTGCCCGTCACGGAGTCACCGGCATCGTTCGTGAGTACGTTGGCGCGTGCCTCGGCGAAGTGCAGGGACATCCAAATGCACCCGGGCCGAACTTGGCGCGAGACGTGGGCTACGACTTCGATGTCGCCGCGGCGCGTCTTGACCTGCACCAGGTCACCCTCGTCGATACCGCGCTTGCGAGCATCCCTTGGGTGGATCTGCACGAAGGCCTCGGACTGCTTGGCGTCGAGCCCCTCGTCACGTCGCGTTTGGGTCGCTGAGTTGTAGTGATAGAGCGTGCGCCCCGTGGAGAGCAGCAGGCCGTAGTCCTTGTCGGGCAGCTCCATCGACGGACGGTAGGCGACCGCAGTCAAGAGCCCCTTGCCACGCAGCACACCGCCTTCGTGCAGGTACTTCGTGCCAGGGTCTTGATCGTCGATGCAAGGCCACTGCAGTCCACTGAAACCGTCGGGGGTCGGTTGGTCCAGACGCTCGTGGGTGATGCCTGCAAAACTGTCTGCCGAGGCGGAGAACTCGCGGAAGATCTGGGCCGGGGTTTGGTGGCTCCAGACGGAAGGGTCTTGGTTGCGTCCAGCCGACGCGCGCCGGCCGAGCTCGAGCAAGATCTCCCAGTCCGCGCGCGCTTCGCCGGGCGGGTTGACCGCCTTGCGCACGCGTTGCATACGGCGCTCGGAGTTGACGAAGACGCCCTCCTTCTCCGCGAAGTTACCCGCGGGGAAGACCACGTCGGCATAGCGCAGGGTCTCGTTCGGGAAGATGTCCTGGAGGACCACAAACTCGATGCGGTTCATGCGCTCTTCGAGTGCGAGCACGTTGGGCTCCGAGAGCAGGATGTCCTCGCCCATGACAAAGAACGCGCGGATCTGGTCGCCCGCGGCCTTCATCATCTCGTTGAGGTTAAGGCCCGGATTCGGGGAGAGGACACGCTTCCAGAGCTTCTCAAACTTCGCCTGAGATTCCTTGTCGTCAACGCGCTGGTAGCCGGGGTAGTAGATCGGCGAGGCGCCGGCGTCATTGGCGCCCTGGACGTTGTTCTGGCCGCGCAATGGATTCAAGCCCATGCTCGGGCCGCCAAGGTGGCCGGTCAAGAGCACTAGGTTCGCCAGTGCGTAGACGTTGTCGGTACCGTGGCTGTGCTCGGTGATACCGAGGGTGTAATAGATGCCGGCTTTGCGCGTGGTCGCATAGGAGCGCGCGGTTTTGCGGATCAGCTCCGCGGGTACGCCGCACATCTTCTCGGCCTCTTCCGGTG
>JBLHWM010000354.1:0-3452 GCA_047629095.1 Planctomycetota bacterium
AATTCGGGATTCGGGCCACAATGGCTCATCTGCCGGTCTCGACACCGATCGGTGCCTACTTGGTCGGACGCTTAGGGTCGTGCTCGGAGCGCGGCGTGCCCAAGGAGCTCAACGCTAGTCGGTGAGCGTTTGCGAGGGCGTCGCTTTCGGCCCGTTCGGCTCGCTCAAGCCCCGTGGTGGCGAGGGCGCGCTGTGCTAGCTCGCTCGCGGCCGTCGGGTTTCGCAGCAGCTCGCCCAAGGCGGCCACGGCTTCCTCCGGCGTGTCAAAGAGCGTCGCTACGTTTGCAAGCCAGTCGCGGTTTCCGGGTGTGTTCGCGGCGACGACGGGCGTGGACCTGGCGATGGCCTCGAGGATGAAGTTGGACTTGCCCTCGGTGCGAGAGGTGTTGAGCACGGCGTCCGTAGCCGCGAGCAGGGTGCCCGTTGCGCCAATCCCGGGACCTCCACCTGGGTAGGGTGGGACGAGCGCGATGCCGGGGATATTAGCGAGCTCAGTGGCTCGGGCGCGCTCGGCTTCGTCGCGCGGGGCGGGACCAGCGACAAGGGTGACGAGTCCGGGCAGCTCGGCGGACAGGGCTTGGTGGATCGGCGCGATCCACTCGGGGCGCTTTTGGTGCCGTAGTGCGCCGGACCAGGCGATGGTCACGGCCGGTTCTCGGCCCTGGCGAGCCTCGGCGATGAGCGGCGCGAGGTGGGGCAGGGCTTCGAAGCCGATCTCGGGGCAGCGGGGCGCGAAGAAGACTGCGGCACCGGAGCCCAGTAGAGCCACGGCCCGGTCCTGCTGGGAGTCGGTGGCCACGATCACCGCGGAGGCTCTCTCCAGCAAGGCTACGGAGCCGGCCTTGGTCTCGCCGGGGTGCTCACGATCTGGTGCGACGCCAAGGTCTTCGAATAGATCGTTGCCGCCGAAGGTGAGCACAATGGGCAGGTTCGGCAGTTGGTCCGGGTTGCCTCCGAGACCGGTCAGTGTGTGCCCGATGTGGACGCCGTGAAGCACGTCCGGTTTGAACTCGGCAATCGCAGCCTCGACCAAGCCGGGGTCGGCCTGCACCAGGCGAACGGTGGCTCCACTCTGCTCCAGACGCGTCACCGTACGGCGAGCCGTAACGGCATTGCCACGGGCACTTGTCGGTGCGAATGGAGACAAGACCAAGACTCGGTAGCTGAGTTTAGCCATTGGCGTCAATGTCGACGGCCTCGATCCCATAGAGCGCGCGATCGACAAGTCCCTTCATGTCGAGCTTGGCCTCTGCAGCGCGGCAATCTTCGATCTGGCCGTGGATGACCGGGCCGTGGGGCATGAAGACCGTGCAGCAGTCCGGCTCGGGCTCGTTGGAGATGTCGAAGGTGCCGATCTGTCTGGCCACGAGGATCGTCTCGAGCTTGTCAAAGCCAATCAAGGGACGCAGCACAGGCAGGCGCGATGCCTCCTCGATGCAGGCAATGTTCGAGAGCGTCTGGCTGGCGACCTGTCCGATGGACTCGCCGGTAATGATCGCCTTGCCGCGGTTGCGCGTGGCGATCTTCGTGGCGATGCGCTGCATCATGCGCCGATAGAGAATCGTGCGGTAGCCCTCGGGCGCGTCGTCGCGGATGGCCTCTTGGATCTCGGTGAAAGGGACCAGATGAAGGCGGTTCTTCGGCTGGAAGCGGCCGACCTTGCGCACGAGCTTCTCGAGCTTGAGGCGCGTGGGCTCGCCGATGTAGGGCGGCGACAGGAACGACACGAAGTCCACCCGACAGCCGCGCTTCATGGCGTAGTAGGCCGCGACAGGAGAGTCGATGCCACCCGAGAGCAAGCACACAGCGCGCCCTTGGCTGCCCACGGGCAGGCCGCCGAGCCCCTCAATGCGGCCAAAGTAGACATAGGCATGGCCCGGCCGAACGTCGACACCAATGACGAGTTCGGGCCGCCGGAGCTGGACCTCGATCTTGTCCCAGATAGATTCGGGGATCCGTGTCGCGATGTAGTGATCGAGCTCCATGGACTTCATGGGGAAGGACTTGTCCGCGCGCTTTGTCTCGACGCGGAAGGTCGTACTCGGCGCGGATGCATCCGCGAACTCGAACCTCTCGAGCAGCTTCTCGTTGATGAGAGCGGAGATCGCTTCCGGGTCCTGCTCGCACGGAATGCACAGGGAGAGAGACGACAGCCCGGGCACCTCTGCGATGCGCTGGGCCACGCGCTCGATGCGCTCGAAGTTGTCCTTGAGCACAGCCGTCATGCGACCGCGCTGGCGGTAGACCTTGACCTGGGCGATGTGCGCCGTGGCGGACTCGATGTTCTCGGCCAGCCGCTTCTCGAAGAAGTTGCGGTTGCCGCCCTTGAGGGCGAGCTCGCCGTAGCGGAGCAGGATCGTATTGGGGGAAGTCGGCATATCAGGCTTTGCTAGGTTCGCTGGTCAGGTGCGCGAGGGCGTCGGCGACTGAGCTCATTCGGCGCGCCGCTTCTTCGCAGTCGCCGGTGGTGGTGGATGGGCAGAGGGAGAAGCGCAGCACGCGGCGAGTCTCGTCCGACGTCAACCCGAGGGCGAGCAGGGCCGGGGAGAGATCCTGCTTCTTGGCTTGGCATGCGCTGCCGGCGCTTGCGTAGACCCCGACCGCTTCGAGGTGGTGCAGCCAGACTTCGCTCGGGGCGCCGGGCACTAGAACCGAGACGACCTGGGGCGCCATGGTGCTCGTGGCGTCGTCTTGCCAGGGGATCAGCACGCGGGCGGCTGGCACGTGTGCCGCGAGTCCGGCCTCGAGGGCCTTGCGCGCTGCGACCAGCTTGACCGTGGTCGCGCCGGGGTTGGCGGTGGCCAAGGCGATGGCTGTACCGAAGCCCAAAATGCCGGGCACGTTCTCGGTACCAGGTCGCACATCACCCTGCTGACCCCCGCCATGGATCATCGGTCGCGGCATGCGGCCCGAATCAAGGCACGTATTCGAGAGCACCAAAGCACCCACGCCCTTGGGCCCATGAATCTTGTGGGCCGAAACAGCGAAGCTGCTGGAGACCTTATCGCCAACTAGGGCGGCCGGGTCAATCTCGATCTTGCCGAGGGCTTGTACAGCGTCCACGTGCAGGTGCGCCTGGGGCGCGCGCGCTTCCATCGCCCGGGTTAGGCGACTGATGTCATAGCGCGTGCCGTATTCGTTGTTCACCAGCATCTGGCTCACCAACACCGTGTCCTCGCGCATCTGCTGTGCGGCTCGCCCGATGTTCAATGCGCCGCGCGCATCACCGGCCTCGAGCTCCATCACCTCGACCTCGAACCCCTCTTCGATCAGTGATGCAGCTGAGGCGCGAATCGACGGGTGCTCGGTCGGGCCGATCAGGATGTGCCCCGAGGCTGCGCCCAGCTTGCCCAGGCGCAAGCTGTGGGCCATGCCGATCACACCTAGGTTGTTGGCTTCGGTGCCGCCGCTCGTGAACAGCACGCCTTCCGACCTGGTGCCAAGGGCGGCGG
>JBLHWM010000355.1:0-3450 GCA_047629095.1 Planctomycetota bacterium
GGCGGCCCAGAAGAGCAGCCTGCCCAGTGAGCCGGTGACGGGATCGATAGCGCCGTCGTCTGTGGCCAGGTGCTGGGGGCCTAGCTCCATAACGTGCACGTTATTGAGCTCGCCGGTCCCGTCGCTCTTGGGAATGCGCAGGCCGAGCTCGCGATCCGCGACAATCTTGCGCTGGACGAGCTCGATGCCCCAGGCCTCCAGAAGCTTGGGCATCTGGGAGTGGCGCTTGGCCACGTACCCCGCGGTGTAATCGGCCTTGTCCATCTCCTCGGTGTCCACCTCCGCGAGGGGATCGAGAGCGATTAGCAGCGCGCCGCCAGCGACGGCGAAGGCGTCGATGGCCTTGCGCCCCGCCTCGTCCAAGTCGCGCGGATGGATGACGGCCAGCACGTCGATCTTGTCGGGAATGCCCTGGCCCGGATCGGCGATGTCTTGGAAGTCGAAGCTGCCCCTGGCGGACTCGATGATCTGCCAGCCGCGGGCTTGCAGGCCGCCGGTGAGCACGGGCAGGGACGAGATGACGCCGACACGGGGGCGCTCGGGGTGTCCGAGCTCTTGGAGGATGCGGGCGAGCTCGTATTCGATGCGGCCCTCGCGGTCGGGGGACAGGAACGGGATGCGGCGGATGTCCCCGACGGAGTTCGTGCCGACGATACCGAAGTAGAGATTCGCGTCTGCGCCGCCGAGTCCGGTGGCCTGGCGGGTGAGCCTGGCGAACTGGGCTTCGTACTCGTCCTCGGAAAAAGGAGCCGGGTCACGCTGGTTGATGCGGATCGTGTGCTCGCCCGTGGCGGCGCGGCCGAAGCGCTCGACCAGGTCCAGCATGTGCTCGGCGAAGCCCGCGAACTGGGGGCTCTTCTTGGAGGTCGAGCGGCTGAGATAGATGTCCAGTGTGACGTCGTAGCCGATCTCTTGGGCGACCTTACGGCTGCCATCGGAGAGGGAGTAGAGGCCCGCTTCGGTGAAGTCGAGGCGACCGGACTCGAGCTTGGAGAGTGCGGGGCCGGCGCCGAGGTTCAAGGCCAGAAAGATGGCAGCGAAGAGCGCGATGGAGCCGGCGGACTTGCGCGGCGAGCCCTTGCGGCGCGCCTCGAGAACCGCGACCGATGCGAACAGGAACAGGGCGATGAAGGCGCAGAAGAACAGCAGGTCATCCAGGCCGACGACGCCGCGCCCGATGGCTTCGAAGTGAGAGGAGAGGGACAGGTTGGCGAAGGCCGAAGCCGGGCCGGCTCCGAGGGTTCCCTCGAGCACCTCGCGTATGGACGCTACGTCGCTAAACAGAAACAGGAAGCCTAGCGTGACCGACAGGACGAAGGCGGCGGGCGTGCTGCGGGTGGTCGTGGAGACGAAGGCGCCGAGGGCTGCGAAGGCACCGAGCAAGAGCGCCGAGCCGATGTAGCCGGCGATCAACGCGCCTAGGTCGGCCTCGCCGAGATAGGCCACGGAAACCAAGAGCGTCAGCGTCGTGCCCAAGGCGATCAGCGCGAAGGTCCACGCGGCGAGAAACTTGCCGAGCACAACCTCGCTCGTTTTAAGCGGAAGGGTAAACAGCAGCTCGATGGAGCCACTGCGCAGCTCCTCGCTCCAGAGCCCCATAGTGATCGCGGGCGTGAGCAGCAGCGCGAGCCAGGGAAGGGCGTCGAACAGCGGCGCGAGGTCCGCTTGACCGCGCGTGAACAGGGAGCTCATCCCGAGCACCAGTAAGTTGGCGAGCAGGGAGAACGTAATCAGGTATAGGTAGGCCGTGGGCGTGCGCAGGAGCGCTTTGAGCTCGCGGATCCAAATTGGAAGTGCGCTCTTCATGCCTTGCCCCCGGTGACCTGGCGGAAGGCGTCGTCGAGCTGGCCGGAGGCGGTCAGTGCGGCGAACTCAGCGGGCTCGCCGGTGAAGACGACGGCGCCCTTGGCGATGACCACCAGGCGATCGCACAGGGCCTCGACCTCCTCCAAAATGTGCGTGGACACGATGATGGCCTTGTGCTGGTCCGTGGCCAGGGCACGGATGTTCCTGCGCAGGTTGCGCTTCTGGTTCGGGTCGAGTCCATCCGTGGGCTCGTCGAGCACGAGGGCGGGCGGGTCGTGCAGGACGGCCGCGCCCAGGCCGACCCGGCGGCGCAGTCCCTTGGACAGGGTGTCGATGGGTTGGTTGAGTACGGCCCCGAGGTCCGCAAGCTCCGAGGCAGCGGCGGCGCGTGCGGTCGCCGATGTGCCCGTGAGCCCGTGCACTTGGCTAAGGAAGTGGAACAGCTCCTGGGGCGTCATGCCCTCCCAGCTGGGCGCGCCTTCGGGCAGGTAGCCGAGGCTGGCCTGGGCCCGCAGCCGCGCGGTACAAATGTCGTGGCCATCGATGCTCGCCGTTCCCTTATCCGGAGCTAGGAAACCCGTCAACATGCGCAGGGTCGTCGATTTGCCCGCGCCATTGGGACCGAGCAAACCGAGTACCTCCCCGGGGGCGACCTCCAAGGAGACGGAGCTCACAGCGCACAGCGCGCCGAAGCTCTTTGCGACATCCTGGATCTTGATCATTGGGGTTTCCTGGAGGGGCGGGGACGTTTTTCAGCCCTAACTCTAGAACTGAAAAGGGCACTAGCCAAATGGCTCTGGCCGGTACACATCTTAACAGGACTTGACCCTATACTTCCCGCGCTATGTTTATCACTACCCTCATTGCGTTCGTTCCTGCCGCGGCTCCGGCCGAGGCTACCCCCTCTATCCTCCTGCCCCTCAACAGCTCTGTTGCAGCCCTCGTGGCTCCCCAAGACGCCGCGATGGAGTCCGCTTCCGAGTGGACCGGATCTGTCGCCCTCAGTGCGATTTCCACCGACGGTAACACCGAAACCGAGTCCTTCAACTTCGACTCCTCCGCCGAGCTTCGTCGCGACATCGATCGCTTCACGGTCAAGGCATACCTGAACTACGGCACCGACTCCGCCAGCGGAACGTCGGTCTTGACCCAGCGCAAGATGGGTACGAGTCTTCAGTACGACTACTTCCTCGACGAGGCCGAGACCACCTACGTCTACGGCAACTCCTCCCTGGAGTATGATGCCCTCGCCGACCTGGACATGCGCCTCACCATTGGTGCGGGTGCCGGTTACCAGTTCTACGAAGAGGCTGACTCGAAGCTCTCCGGCGAGCTCGGTCTGGCCAGCGTGACCGAGGACTTCGAAGGAACTCCCTCGGACGACTACCTGTCCCTCCGCCTCGCGGCCAACCTCTTCGAGCGGATCAACGAAGACCTGACCCTGACCTCCAGTGGCGAGGTCCTGCCCAGCCTGGAAGAGTCCGACGACATCATTGCCAAGTTGGACACCAAGCTGGCCTTGAGCCTAAGCGAGGCCATGTTCACTTCGTTCCAGTGGGTGATGGACTACGACAACACGCCCTCTGGCTCCAACGACCGCGTGGACAACCGCCTCGTGTTGAGCCTCGGCTGGTCCTTCTAAGC
>JBLHWM010000356.1:0-3440 GCA_047629095.1 Planctomycetota bacterium
ATTTCGAATCCGGTCCCCTTGCACACATCCGCGAGCTCGTTCAGAAGTACGGCATGGCCGGCGATTTTCCCGCCGCGCTGGTGCCCCAGTTGCCGTCCCTGAATTACGAGCCGAACACTTCGATCCCGTCCTTCCTGATCGGGAAGAGTGAGCTCGTGCGAATTCTGGAGGCTTACTCACCGTTCATCCACAACCGCTCCAGTTTTCAGTTCGAAGACGATCGCAGGGCACTGACCGTACTCGGTGAACTCAAAGAGAGCCTCGTGGATGTTGGCTGGACGAACTTCTATGAAGAGGAGAGGCCGCTCGAGCGCAGTTACATCAAAGCGAGGAAGGGCGGCGCAACACTTACCGCGAGCCGTTGGCCCTTGCCTCAGTGGCGGCCTATGACCTCGTACATGAGTGGAGTCGATTCGGATGGCGAGCAGTTCAGCGAGCAGTTCCACCAACCCGAGCCACCGCTCTCCGGAGACAGCGAGCTGTTCGTCGTGACCATCACCTACCCCTTTGAAGGCGATGAGCTGAGGTCATTGGCGACAAGCCTTGTTTCGGAAGCGACCGAATCCCCCAATGCGACGCAGGTAGCTGAGCTGCTGATCCTTCAGAAGTTTCTAGACGACGAGGGTGAAGAGATTCTGCGCAGAGGGATGCGCGAGTTCCCATCTCCGAAAGGTGCCGACTGGCTGACGCTGGCCAAGTTGGACATCGGAGCCGATGACTTGGATGCCGCCGCTGGCGCTGCAGAAATAGCTCGCGCCTTGTTCAAGTTGGAAAGGAACTACAGCGAGGAGACAACTGTCGAGAAGCTCATCCAAGAGCACAACCTCCAACTGCCGGAGCGCGAAGATGGGGAGGAGCCCTATCTGAATTACGAGTTGATGGCAGCGGCGGGCTTCCCCTCGCTCGGGCCCGATAGCAAAGCGGCGTCCGCTTCGATCGGCCCCGGCGAGGCCGCACGAATCGTAACGAAAGGCCGCGAGGGCGAAGTCGTGCTTTGGACCCTGGGGGTCAAGCAGCTAGAACCCGAGATCCAGCTTACCTCCGTGATCATGAGGGCGTGGAGCCAGTCCTATACCAGCGGGTCCCTACAGAACCTCACGACCGCGACAGGGAATGGACTACGATTCGATCTTCAGGGTGAGGTCAAGCAAGGCCGCATCCAACTCGAGATCACCATCGTCGAGTGATTGATGAGCGACCAGGCATCGCCGGCTGGCGGAGTCTTGTGGGACAATTTCGGTCCCAACCAGGTTTCACTCCAGGCAGTAGACCCGGATGTCCTAATGGGCTGGTGAGGACCTCCGCTCTTGCTCCCCCCGCAACGAGTTTGGTTTGATCATGAGGCATCGAGAAAACTGCTGGGAAATCCACAACTGTGACCGTGGCCCGGAGGGGGCCATGGTGAGCGAACTCGGCCAATGCTCGGCAGCTGTTCCGCACGCAAACCCGGAGTCGGAGGGACTCAATGGCGGCTACGCATCTGGTCGTGCCTGCTCGAATGTCGAGGGGTCCAGCTGCCGCCGTTTGCACGGTGACCTGCCAGGCAAGTCATTTACTGCCTGCCTTGCTTGCGAGGTCTTCCAACAGGTGCAGCTGGAGGAAGAAGCCGCCTTTGTGGTTCGCCTCCGAAAGCCGGAGCAGCGCAAAGTGATGGACCCTCGCTTGGCGAGCTGATCCAGGCGTGGGCTCTTAGGAACCCAGCCGGCGGCAGGCTAGACGAACAGAATCATCTGCAACTGATAGCGAAAGTCGTTCGCGACTTCGTCTTCCGGGCCGAGCGCTTCGAAGGTCTCGAGCATCAACTTGCGGGCCGCGTCGTCTTCGAATTCGCGGTCGACCATGACGATGTCGAGCAGGTGTTCAAGGCCGGTCGCGTGATCTCCCTTGGCGAGTAGGGCCTTGGCGAGCTCGAAGCGCGCTTGGGTGCTCTTGGGGTTGGCGTCGTAGGCGGCTTGCAGTTCGTCGATGTCGCCGGCGCCCTCTTGCAACTCCAGGTGCGCGCGGATCGCGCGGCCCTCGTCGGACTCTTGGAACTCGTCCTCCAAGGCCTCGTACCACTCGCGCGCCTCTTCGATACGACCGAGGTCCAGGAGCAACCGCGTCTGTAGAACGCGCGCGGCGCCGTCTTCAGGGTAGTCCTCTAGGTGCGCTTCGATGGCGACAAGGGCCTTGTCGAACTCGCCGATCGCCTGCAGTTCCTTCATAGCGTCGAGGCTAGGGGCAGCCGCGGACTTGACGAACTTGTCGAGGAAGGTGGTGATCTCCTTCTCATCCATACCGCCTTCGAAAGCGTCGGACGGGCGGCCCTGCTCCAGGATGACCGTGGTGGGGACGGCGCGAATCTGGAAAGCCTGGGCGAGCTCGGGCTTCAGGTCGGTGTTGACCTTGCCCAAGATAAATGCGCCGCCTCGCTCGATGGCCTCGGTCTCGAGCAGAGGTCCCATGGCAGCACAGGGCTCGGCGCGCTCCGAGTGGAAGTAAAGCACCACGGGCATGTTCATCGAGCGGTTGACGACCTCGACCTCGAAGTTGTGCTCGTCGATGTCCAGAATCCAGTTGTCGCTGGGCTGGTCGTTGCTGAGGTCACTGGTGAGATTGAGTGGTTGGTTCGTCATGGCGGTCACGGGATGTGATGGGGAGGCGGGGAGCCGTTGGCCCTGGGCGGAGCGCGACTTGGGCAGCAGATTAACGTGTCCGGAGGAGGCGTGCTCGCTATTTGCAAACTAAGCGGCGATGGGGGACGGTATTTAGGTGCTAGGGCTCGCTGAGGGCGCCGGGGCTGGCACCCGGTAAAGGCCGGCCCTTACGAACGCGGGGATGCCAGCTAGGGCGGGACTTTTGGTGCTCGCTCGAATAGATTACCCGCATGGCACTCCAGCACCCTAAGCCCGTTGTCTTCGACGGCCCCACCGGAAAACTCGAAGGCCTACTCGGCCCGCCCGAGCACGGCGAGGC
Source organism: Planctomycetota bacterium (assembly GCA_047629095.1). Lineage (GTDB taxonomy): Bacteria > Planctomycetota > UBA1135 > UBA1135 > CALBMX01. The sequence goes on from JBLHWM010000356.1 coordinate 2,956, forward strand.
CACGCCGCGCGCCGTGGCCGTCGTCTGCCACCCGCATCCTTCCGGGGGCGGCACCATGCACAACACCGTGGTCTACCGCGTGGCCAAGGGCCTGCGACGCGCGGGGCTGGCAGTACTGCGCTTCAACTTCCGCGGCGTGGAGGGCTCCGAAGGCGAGCACCACGGCGAGGGCCTGGAAGAGGGCGACGCGGAGGCCGCCATCGACTACTTGACGAGCCTCTATCCGCGCGTCCCGCTGTGGGCCGGAGGCTTCTCCTTCGGCTCGCGCCAGATCGCTGGACTGGCGCCCCGGGACTCGCGTATCGAGCGCACCTTCTTCATCGCGCTGCCCGTCAAGGTCTACGAGTGCGCGCCCATCGCCGACGTGAAGCAGCCCGGCTACATGCTCTTCGCCGGGGACGACGACTTCGGGACTGCAGCCGTGCTGAGGGAGAAGTTCCCGTTCCTCGGCGCGAACCTAGAGGTCGACGAGATCCCGGGCACCG
>JBLHWM010000357.1:0-3401 GCA_047629095.1 Planctomycetota bacterium
GATTTCCGCGACGCTAAAAACCGCCCCAAGTCCTAACTCCATGTCTACCTACCTGATCACCGGCGCCAACCGCGGCATCGGCCTTGAACTCTGCCGTCAGCTCGTCGCAAAAGGCGACCAAGTCCTCGCCACTTGTCGCACCACCTCCCCCGAACTGAACGCCCTTGGCGTCACCGTTTTCGAAGACGTGAACGTCGGTGATGACGAGTCCGTGAAGAGCTTCGCTCAACAGCTCGAGGGCCAGCAGCTGGACGTGATCATCAACAACGCTGGCATCCTGCTCGCCGATGGTCTCGACGCCGTGGACATGGACCAGATTCGCCAGCAGCTCGAGGTCAACACCCTGGGCCCACTGCGCATGGCCATTGGCCTGCGGGGGAACCTCGACCGCGGTGGTAAGTTCGTGATCATCACCAGCCTGATGGGCTCCATCTCGGACAACGGATCCGGTGGCTACTACGGCTACCGCATGTCGAAGGCCGCCGTCAACGCGGTCGGCATGAGCCTGTCCAAGGACTTGCACGACAGCGGCATTGCGGTCGGACTCTTGCACCCAGGAATGGTGGCCACGGAGATGACCGGTGGCCGCGGCATTGCGGTGGAGACTTCCGTGAGCGGACTGCTTGCGCGGGTGGACGAGCTCACTCTTGAGAGCACGGGAAGCTTCCGCCACCAGGACGGCCAAGACCTTCCCTGGTAGGCGCGGCACTTCCTGGGCTGAAGCGAAAGCGTCTTAGTCGTTCGCGCTTAGCTGACCGATGCAATCAAGGCAGCCACGACTAGAACGACCAGGATCACCAGTGCGGCGATACCGACCGCGAGCAGTAGACGCTTGAAGCTAAAGGGTGATGTGCCCGTAATCACAGCCGCGTCTTGGCCGCTGATCACAGCGCGGTAGAGCTTGCCTTCATAGCGATAGGCGAGAACCCATGCGGGGAAGGACAGGCGCCTTGTCTCCAGGCCTTTCAGCAGAACCGAAGCGTGCACCTTGCGGCAGCGCGAACCGGGCACATGGTGCGCGGCGACGCGACCCGCGGCCGTTCGCTCGATGGAGCGCACGATACGCTTGCGAGCCAGGGAGCGCTGCACGTCGAAGCTCTCCACGAGGGCACCCTCTAGGTCAACAGAACCTGCGGGCGAGCTGTGGGGCGCGGACTCGATTTCCGCAAGCGAATAGCTGTCTGTGATGTGGTCCACCTCCTCGTCGTTAAGACCGCGCGACGCACTGACTAGGAGGTTGTCGAACACCATGGAGGTTACGCCCGAGTGGGGTGCCCAGTTTGACCGCCGGCTACCCAAGTCGGAGTCCGCCGTCCAGCTCACCTCGGCCGTCGCATCGAAGACCCAGCCGACCCAGAAGAGTGGCTTCAAGCTCTCGAGTGTCGAGCGCGACGCAAGGTCCCGGGGCCGAAAGAAACCCCGGTCGCCGAGCCAACTCCTAAGCGTTGCTTGGGCTTCCGCCTTCGTTACCCGGAAAGGCACGAAGCCACCGGTCTGCTCCGGCGGGTCCAGAATCTCGTCGAGGCGCATGACGGAATTGCAGAAGCTGCAAATCGGTGCGCCGACCTTGGCGTCATAGGCGACGGCTGCTCCACAGCCCTCGCAACGCAAGACCTGAATCGAGAGCTTTTGATCGCCAGGGGCCGCCGTGTTCGGAGCACCCAATCCGCAGATTGCGCAGCGGAGATCACCGCGTTCAAGCGGAGTTCGGCAGCGCTCGCAGGTTGCTTTGGCCTCACCAACCGTAGAGCTCATAGGGCGGATGCTCCAATAATCATGAGTACGATCAGCGCAATCAAACCGAGTCCGAGCAGTGTCGCGGCAGCGATTTTGACCTTGGATCGCGGCACCTCGCCTTGCACCTCGCCAGTCTGCCCGTTGACCAGGATACGCAGGGTCTTGTCATCACCCCAGCGGGCCGCAAAAACGTAGACGGGTAGCAGCACTAGGTCGGTGTTCTCTTCGCTGAAGTCCGTGTCAAAGTCGACCAGGGTGGAGCTGTCGCCCGGAAGGAAGTCACTCAGCTTGGCAGCGACTTTGTCCATCGCTTCGTCGCGCGCAATGTGAAAGCCCTCATCCCTAGAGAGGGTAGCCTCCTCTGCAGCCCAGCCCGAGACCACCGCTGCGTCGTAGCGCCGCATGGCTCGCAGGTCAAAGGGCTCGATCGTTTCGAGCTCCTTGTTGCCCAGGCCCTTGGATGCGGTGACCACGACGTCGAGGACATAGGCCGAGTGGTTGCCGGTCAAGTCGCGGTGCTCGGTCTTGGTCACCGTACGTGTGCGAATCTGAGTGTTGCCCTTCGAGTCCGTGGTGGTGTAGGTCTCGGTGGTCGTGTAGTTCTCGCCGATGCGCGCTTGGTAGCTCGAGCGCGCCACCGAACCGTAGAGCCACGCCGGCAGGTAGATGCCTTGGATCCCGGTGACCTCGGCTCGCTTGATAGCACTGGGTGCAAACAGCCTCGACTTTGCGACCCAACCCTCCACGCGCCGAGTCGCCTCCTCGCGCGTGACATCGAACCCAAGGATGAAGTCCGGCTGCTCCTTGCGGTGACCCTTCGCGTCCACCGGGCGATCGACCACGGACGGGGACGCGCAGTAGGGGCATGTGGCCGCAAAGCGATGGGCGGGCATCGTGATCTTTGCGCCGCAGTCCCTGCACTGCACTTCGAGTACGGGTTCGGCCGCTGCCTCCACGGTACTCATTCCGCCAACTCGATGGCCATGCCTGGCGCCACCTCACCCGACTCGAGAACCTTGCACAGCAAGCCGCTTCTGCCCAACATGAGATCGGGCAAACGCTCGTCGATCGAACTCAAGGCAACACAAGGCGAACGCATGTCGGTGATCTCCAAGAGGATGCGGCCAGCGGAAACACCGGCGCGGGAAACGCGACCGATGGCAAGTTGATCGCCGGGTCGCAGGCTAGAAAAATCGAGCCCATCCACGCGCAGGTTCTCACCAAACTGGCCGGGCTCACCATGGGGTACGCCGTCGGCACACAGGTCCTTCACTTCCTTTTCCGAAAGCAGGCAAACTGCGCGGTCCGCGCCACCGTGGACCTCTAGCCGCTGGGCGTCGCCCTCGATCCCGGACTCGGTCACCCGCGCCACGGAGACCGTGCGCTTGGGAATGCCGCCTGGCCCAATACAGACCGCCAAAATGCGGCCCATGTTATTTAAGGAAGAGGTAGTACATCTGGCCCGGCGTCTTGATGCGCCCGGCCATCTGCTCGGCTGCGGGTCCAATGCCCATGTATAGGTCCGCGCGTCCGGCGGTTCGAATCGCGCCGCCGGTGTCCTGGTCAAACAGGAACTGCTGCATGGGAATGCGCTCCTCGTTACGAGCGCCTGGCAGGTCGGCGTCGACAAACATAATCGAGCCCCGCGGGAAGAGCGTCTTGTC
>JBLHWM010000358.1:0-3356 GCA_047629095.1 Planctomycetota bacterium
TCGTGGATTGCTGTTGCGATCAGCTCTTTGCCCGTACCGGATTCACCGTGGATCAAGACGCTCGCGTCGGTCGGCGCCACAAGTTCAATCTGACGAGCGATCTGCTTGAGAACCGGGCTCTCGCCGACCATTCCGGAGAAGGCCAAGGCCTCCTCGGCCTCTTCGCGATAGTAGTCTCGCTCGAGCTCGAGCTGCTTGGTCAGGGATTCGATCTCTTCGAAGGCGCGGGCGTTGGCGATGGCGACGGCGGCCTGGTCCGCGAGGGTTCGCAGCCAACCAAAGTGGTCGTCATCGATGGCCGCTCGGCTAAAGACGGCCAGCACACCGAGCACTTCGCCGCGGAAGACAAGCGGCTGCCCAGCAAAGCAGTTGAGCCCCTCGGCTTTGGCCCAGACCGGGTTGACAATCCAGGCTTCGGCGTCCGTCAGGGCACACAGCTTTTGGGCCACACCGGTCTCGGCAATCACGCCGACCTTGCGCACTCCAAAGGGGAAGCGCTTAAAGTGACCGTCGATCTCCGTCCAGCTGACGTCGGGGTCTACCTGGGAGGTGCCGGCGCTAGCTCGCAGGTGCAGACAGGGCACGCCGGTGGGGCACTCGGTTTTGAAGTTGCACGTGCCGCACACGTCCCCGGGCATGGCTAGCCAGATGCGCGACAGAACGTGGTCGCAGCAATCGTCGAGGCCAAGCACGATTCGGTTGAGCACATCGTTCAAGCTGCGCGCCTCGGCGACGTCCAGCGCAACGGCTTGTAGGTCCTGGAGTTTCATGGCCTGACCTTACGACATTCAACGAGCCGAGGCGCGATATCTCGTGTCTTTGCGAGATGTCGCGACCAAGACAGCGGTGCTAACCACGAGGTATCTGTATTGTGGAAAACGACTTATGGTTACGACGGCCACTTTGGCACACCACGTGCCTTAGCTCGGCATGAACATCACCAAAAGCCTGGCCATTGCCAGCACGATTATGCTCCTGGCGCCGACCGCCCTGGCGAGCGATTTTGACGACCAACACTCTCTAGCCCTAAGTTGGGGCACCTTCGGTATCGCCGACACGGAAGACCTTGTGCAGCTCGACTTGGAATGGCGCATGCCTTCGAGCTACTTGGACCTGCGCCCGATCATCGGAGCTAGCGTGCTGGAGGACGGTGGCAACTACGTCTATAGCGGGCTGCGCTATGACTACGAGATCGACAGCAACTGGAGCCTGTCTCCAAGCTTCGCGGTCGGGGTCTACTCGCCGGGTGAAGTGGATCTTGGGGGCCCGATCGAGTTTCGATCCGGGCTCGACCTGAGCTACCAAGTCACGTCGAATTCGCGCTTCGGCATCGGTGTGTCCCATATGTCCAACGGAGGAATCTACAGCCGCAACGGCGGTAGCGAGTCCTTGCTCATGACCTACTCGGTCGGGCTCTAGCGCCATGGACTCGCCCCAATCTCTGAGCCTCGACCGGGCGGACTTCGCTCGTGAGGTGGCAGCGCATGAGCGCCCCGCATTGCTCGGTTTCAGCGCTGCTTGGTGCACCCCATGTCGGCCCATGGCGGGTGTGTTCACGAATTTGACCCGTGCCTTCGGGAAGCGCGTGTTGATCTCAACCGTGGACATCGATGTGGAGCCGGAACTCGCCGAGCAGCTCGGCGTGGGCTCCGTCCCCACCCTGATCTTCTTCAGGGCGGGCAAGGAGATCAAGCGCCAGCTTCACCACTCCAACGAAGCAGAGCTCGAGCGGGAAATCGTGCAGCTGTTGCTCTCGTAAATAGCGAACCCGTTCGCTCTCCAGAACAAGTCCCTCGGGACCGGGCCGCGATCCCGAGGGGGGATCGCGGCCCACTTTTCACCTTGCGCCCAACCTTGAACTAGTCACCGACAACCCGCAGCTCCCTGCACACCGTAGCGCTCGAGGACACGCGCAAGCTCGCCGAGCAAAAATCAAGCAACGCGCTCTTTTGGCGCTCACCCTTAACCACCGACCCCAGGACTCATCATGCAAACGCAACTCACGTCGCCATTCAACCGCGAGACCGCACTCCGAAAAGTCCGCGCCGCCGAAGACGCTTGGAATCTGCGCGACCCCAAGCTCGTCTCCATGGCCTACAGCCCAGAGACCCGATGGCGCAATCGAGACCGGTTCCTTTACGGTCGTGTGGAAGTGCAGGAATTCCTAAGGCGCAAGTGGCAGCAAGAGACCGAGTACCGCCTGATTAAAGAGCTGTGGGCCTTCTCGGATGACCGTATCGCCGTGCGCTTTCAATACGAGTGGAAGAGCAAAGCTGGATTTTGGTTTCGCTCCTACGGGAACGAGAACTGGGAGTTCGACAGCACGGGCCTCATGTCCTGGCGCCAGGCCAGCATCAACAACTTTCAGATCGCCGAGAGCGAGCGACTGTTCTTCTGGGATGCTCCCGGACCACGTCCCCTGGACCACCCAGGCCTGACCGAACTCGGGCTTTAGAACCACGAAAAATGGCCACGGGGAAAACGGGGTCGTCTTGGGAATCAACCGGGTCGACAGTCACCTCTCTCGGCACACTCGCGCCGGAGCATCAGCTCGACTTCACTTGCCCCAAGAGGCGAAGTCGACGTCCTCGGCGAAGACCAAGGGAAGGTCGAAGGTGAAGGTGGAGTAGAGGGTTCCGAGCACCGGTAGGGCGCAGTTGAGCACGAGCAACTCACAGGGCGCCCCCTCGGTTTGGCTTGCGGTGAACCCGCGCGAGGTGATCGTGGGCGGTTCGTTGAGTTGGCGCGTCATTGCCGCGGGCAGTTCGATCACCGCGGAGACTTCGTCGTCCCAAAAGTCGCGCAGCTCGAGCTTGCCCTTGGTGGCGGTGAGGGGCAGGCGCTCTTGGGTGTCACTGCGTTCTGGCACGGCGGCCACGCTCCAGAAGACTCGGTACTCTCCCGCGGGCAGTTCGGGCAGCAAGATCGGGACCGTGGTGGAGAGTAGACCGACTTCGATGCCCTGTCCAAGGGCGGCGGTCTGTAGCGCGGCGAGGGAGCCGCGACCTGTGGCGTAGGGGGCGAAGTAGATGTGGTTGGCTTGGGTGATTCGCGCGTAGCCCTGTGGCCCCCCCGTTCCTCGATCGAATGTGCGTTGCACGATTCCGAGGGTCTTGTTGAAGTCAATGCCCGGGCCGCCACGAATCAAATGGCCCACCCTCCCCAGCAGGTTTTGTACGAGCGTGTCCCCTTGGTTAATCCCAAGGCTGCAGCGCATTCCGATGGCTGAAGTCGCCTGGTCGCGCTCTGTCCCGCGCCGCACGGTTAGGCGGGTCGCCAGGTCCGGCATCTGGTAGCTGCCGCCAACCGCGACTACTTCCATTCTGTCCCAGTCGGGACCAACGGTGTCCTTACCC
>JBLHWM010000359.1:0-3348 GCA_047629095.1 Planctomycetota bacterium
TCGGATTGTTGAGCCCGCCATAGTTGGCCGAAGCGCCGGCTGGCAAATTGCGCAGGTCGACGGGAAGGCTAAGCGCCTTGCTCGACGTCACGTTGACCACCTCGCCAAACTCGTTGTACACCTCGTAGCTAAAGGAGACCGGACTCGTGGGAACCGGTACGGGCTTGGAGGTCGTGGAGATCGTCCAGGAATCAACGGCCAGTGGTCCCACAGGTCTCACGCCGAGCAACATAGCGCCGCCTATGGGCAGAACGACGAGGAAGAGCAGCAGCGTGGCAACCAAGCCGATGCGGTTGCGCTTGCGGGGACGGTTGGCCCTGGACTCGAACTGATCGGCCTTACCGTCGATGCGCCTCTTGGCGTGGTGGACCTTGCCCTGGAAGCGTCGGCTTAGGGTCTCGCCGCGGGAGCGCACGCGCTCGCCGGCACCTTCAAGACGCTCGCCCACTTTGCGTAGCCGGCCCTGGAGGTTGTCGTCGAAACCGTGGGAACGGAAAGCCGCCCCATCCGAGCCAGCGTCCCAGCCCACGAAGCTCATGGACTGGCCCTGCATGGACGGCAAGTCACCGGGGCGAAGAGCGAGGGGATTGTCCGAGTCCAGAACGACCTGTAGGTCAGCCAGCATCTCGACGGCGGAGCTATAGCGCTTGGGCAGGTCGGCCATGGAGCGGCGCACGATCCACTGCAGGCACTCGGGCACGCGGCGGGAGAAGCGCGACAGGCTACCGTGGGCGGGGAAGGAGTTCTCAAGCATCGAATACAAGAGAGCACCGGCGCTGTAGAGGTCGAACTTCACTCCGTCGACCTCGTGTACCTTCACGCCTTTCATGGCAAGGCGCACCATCTCCGGGTCGCGGAAGTACTCCGTTCCGTGGGTGGTCAAGGTCATCGCCGAGCGTAGGGGCGTCACAAGGCCGAGGTCAACAAGGTGCACGCGCCCCTTCGAGACGATCACGTTGCTTGGCTTGATGTCTTTGTGCCAGAGTCCCTTTGCGTGGAAGCGCTCGACGGTCACAAGCAACTCGGCAAAGTAGCTGAGGGCAGCGCGAAGTCCGTTGGCGTCGAGGCCAACGGGCCCGGCTTTTTCGTGTAGGTCCCGAGTGACATGGGCGAGGTCCTCACCGGGCACATAGGGCATCACATAATGAAAGCGCGAGCCCGTAAGCTCGTGCTCGAACACAAGGCCGAGATCACGAGCGGCCTCGAGGGCGCGGCTCTCGCGAACGATCTGAGGCATGGTCGAGCCGTCCTCGAGTGAGAAAGACTTGATCACAACGCGGCCCACCGGCTTCTTAGCGACGTGCTCGAGCTGCTTGGCTTTCTTGCCAACAGGTTCGGCCACGAAGAGCCTCGCTCCCGAGCCGCCCCTTGGAAGGGTGCCGATCACCTTGAACCCCTCGAACTTATCGGGCGCACTAGACTTCCGAGAAGAAGCTAGCTCCACATCCAAATCATCGGGGTGCGTCATGGGCATCTGGTCGATCTTGGTCTCGATCTTCCCGCCGACTTTGATGCCTAGGAGACGTAGCGGATGCACCAGCAGGATGCGGCCGGCAGCACTACCGATCGCAATTAGCTCGTGACCTAAGTTCGAGCCGTGGCGTTTTGCGCTCTCTGTCCTCAAGAACAGAAGGCTGATCATGATCAAGGGGATGCAGAGCACGAGGCTGATCGCGCTTGCTACCAGTCGCCCGCAGTCCACAAGGATTGATGACACGAGCCGAACCACCCGAGAGATGATCAGGAAGAAGAGGCGGAATCCGTGGTACATGCAGATTCCCACAAGGAAGGGGATCGCAAGTGCACCGATGATGATCAGCGGGATCGCTATTATGCCGGATGTCATGGGACTAGAGTGCTAGGTCCGTATCGGACAGAGGAGAGGTCGCGAGCACCGCAGCGCGCGAACGCCGGCCCCTTGCCGATTGCCCGGAAGCCCAAAGCACACCAAGCACGGCCATTATGGCACCGAGGCTGCCGACAGCGGCAAGCATCAAGAAGGCAAAGGTGGGCAGGCTGGACATGGCGTTCTCCAAGGGGGTGCGGGGGTGGACTAGGCGAATCCCTCCGACGCCTCTGCTTCACGCCGGTCTTCCAACCGGTGATACACCTCGGCGACGGCCTCATCGAAGAGGGCGTCCTCTGTCTTGTTGGGATTTGCATCTAGGCCATTTCGCATCGCCTCGCCTTCTTCCTCTTTTGTGAAGCTGTAGCGCGCAACAGTGGCGGCGATCGCCGCGCGGAGAGCAGATCGAATCGAAGCGAGGCGCCTGCTTACGGTCGGCTCGCTCATGCCGAGGTGCGCAGCCACGTCCTTGCCGCTCTTGCCCTCGAGCACGCGCATCCTATATACAGCGAACTCCACGAAGTCCGTCTCGCGCTCGACCTGACGCAAAGACGCGTCGATCTTCGCGTCGAAAACCGCGAGCTCGTAGCTGTCGTCGGGACGCGAACCGGGATCCGCACCCTGGTAGCTGTCATCGAGGGCCGAGGGCTTGACCCCCGAGCCACGTTTCTGGGCCATGCGTCGATCGATCTCGTCTCCAAGGGTATAGCGGGCGATAGCCAGGAGCCAAGTCGAGAAGCGCGCGCCGCGAGTCGGGTCGTGGCTGTCGATCGCCTGGGACAATGCCGCCAGCGTCTCCTGGGACAGGTCCTGAACTGTCTCGACGCCAATGCGGCCCTTGCCCCACTTGCGCAGCTGGGCGCGCAGGATCGGGCCGAAGGTCTCCCAGAGTTCGAACCAGGCCTCTGGATCTCTCGACCGGAGTCGATCCACAAAGCCTGTACTTATGTCATTTAGCATTGGTTTCAGTGTATTCAGAAAGGGGGCTCGGGGGGCCTTGCGGTCACAAACGCCCTCATTCCTATGGATAGAAGTGCCCTACGCCACTCTAGGCTACGCCTTGCAGGTCACCTCCCAATAAATAGGCTCCCCTTGGGTTTTGGAGGAAAACGATCTTTTCCAACGGCCACGTGAAATCGCTCGGGCCACTTCCCCATCAAGAGTGCGTCGGCGAGTTCAACCCACCGGCGAAATCCCAAACGACACCTAGACCACAGGAACACTTCAATGAGCATCATCCGCACAACCCTTCGCTTCGGCTTCATCACCCTCGCCGTCGGTGGCACCGTCGCAGTCGGCGCTGCCATGATTGCCGGTCCCCAACGCAGCCACATGGTCGTGGACCAGATCCACGCTGGCATCATGGAGACCATCGACGAGAACATCGAGGACCCTCGCATCCTGCGCACCCAGCTCAAGTCCCTTGAGAAGGAATACCCCCAGCGTATCTCCGAGCTGCGTGACGATCTCTCCGAGCTGCGCACCCAGATTAGTCAGCTGAC
>JBLHWM010000360.1:0-3341 GCA_047629095.1 Planctomycetota bacterium
TTGTGAGTACCAAGGTGATTGCGGAGCGCTACCTCGGACGCCGGGTCCGCGTCGCGAACGCCGTCCTGAACGCGGTTAAACTTAGTCCGGCCCTGCTGCTCGCATTGATGGCCTCGGGCCTGCTGACTTTTTTCGGCTACATGCTCCTGATCATCCCCGGTATCTTTGTCAGCTTGAAGCTCATCCTTGTCTACCCGGCACTTGTCGTCGAGAGGCGCGGGGGGATCAGCAGCATGGAGCGCAGTTGGAAGTTGACGCGTGGGTCGATCGTGAAGCTCATGATCCTCTACCTCGTGAGCCTCTACCCGGCCTTCATTTGTGGGGGATTGCTCTTTCTCTTCCTTGGACAGGGCGTGGGCATGGATGTGGCGGTGCAGGTGCTTTCGGGCGTGATGACTGCCTTCCTCACCGTCATGCTTACCGTCACCTACTTCGAGCGGCGCTGCGAGAAGGAGGCCTTCGACATGCAGCTCTTGGCGCAGTCCTTTGAGGACTAGCCCAGCTTCCTGAGTCATGGTGCAGAACCTGCAACAGGTGCCGAAGGCGCGGGTCGAGGAGTTCCTTGGTGAGATCCTGAGTGACTCCGCCTACCGCAAGGTCAGTCCCGACAGCACGGAAGCCCAGGCGAAGATCGCCGGTGCCATGGAAGAGCTCACGCAGTGGTTCGAGAACCTGTTCGACTTCATGCCTTACTCCTCCGCAAACGCTTTGCTCGTGGTGACCTCACTGCTCTTGGCGTTGCTGGGCACGGCCTACTTCGGCTATCACCTGTACCACAGGGATCGGCGCTACTACCGAGAGGACGGGCCCGCGCAGGGACTGACTAGTCCAGGAAGCCTTGGGCTGAAACTAGAGAGTGCCCGCGTTCAAGCCGTGGAAGACGGGGCATTCACGGAGGCCTTGAGCCTGCGCTTTCGCCTCGGACTGTTGGCCATCGCCCAGCACAGACCCGGTCAACTCCGGCCCGGCTTCACCAACCGCGAGTGCCTGGTCGTCTATTCCCGGGAGCCCGATTACCGGGCTCGCCTAGCGTCGGTGATCGACCTGCTCGACAGCAAGTGGTACGCCCAGGAAGAGTGCTCGCCGGAAGAGTACAACAGCGCGGAAACGGTGCTCGCCGAGATGGGGCAACATGCCTTCTAAGAAGGCAAGGATCGGAATCGGCGTTGTGCTGATGCTGCTGGGCATGTTGCTTGGGCCCGTCCTATTCGAACCCGCCGCGATGCAGACGAGCTACTCGAAGACCCCTACGGGCCATCGGGCCGTGTTTGATCTGCTGAACGAGTTTCGGCCCAAGGTAGAGCGCTGGCGCCGCACGCCGCTCTCCCTTGGCGATCATAATGTGCGGACGGACAGCAGCTACGGCTTGCTCATGCTGGAGCCCAAGCCCAAGCTGCTCGGCGAGGGCGAGGCGTACCTTGAGGCGATTGTGGAGTGGGTCCGGGAGGGCAACGACCTGATCCTGGTGCCCCGCTTACATGAGGCAGAGTTGGCCGAGGTTGTGGGGCGCAAGTTCGAGTTCCATGGAGAGACCGATTCCTACGGGACGGGCATCGAAGCGCTGCTTGGGGCAGCTGGCTTAAAGGGCGTGATCTTGGGTGCTGGCGAATCCGGCGCGCAGTCGCCGAACCGCTTGTACCGAACGACAGACGGTGACCAGCTACAGCTCCCTTTTGCCTTGCAGCTAGACGGGCGCGACACCGCGTTCGAGAGTGTCTGGGTTGCCCGCGACGATGGGGGAGAGCCTGTGGACTTGTTGGTGGACGCGGCGGTTGGGGAAGGGCGCATCGTTGTGGTTCTGGCACCTGGTCTGTTCTGGAACAAGGGCCTCGTCGCCGGCGACAATGGCTTCGCGGCCTTGAACATGCTGGCCGAGTACGGACGGGACGGACTGCTCATCGACGAGTACTACCACGGCCTCCCTGCCCTGGACGGATTTCAGATGCTCTTGCTCACAGAGCCCTTTCTCTGGCTTACCGTGAGCTTCCTCTTCCTGGCGTCACTTGTAGCTTGGCGTAGCTTGGTTCGCTCAGTGCCACTGGTCGAGCCACCCCTGGCCACCCGTCGCAGCAAGCGCGAGCATGTCGACGCCATGGGGCGCTTGATCGCTAGCTCCGACGAGGAGGCTTGGGTCGTCAAACAGGTTCTTCACGGAGTCCAGGCCGAAGTCAGGGAGTGCCTGCGTTTGGACCCTAGTACGCATTTAGACTCGGTTCTCGATTTCCTACGCCGCTCCGATGAGGCCCTGGCTGACCGCCTTCAAAACCTCGTAACGAAGGCGCCCCAGGGCTCTGGTGATCACGCAAGTAAAGCGGCCGCCGTGGACTGGGGCCGGATGAGTCACGCATTTCTTCGGGACCTCCACGCGTCCCGGAAAGCAGGAGCGCGATCCCACAAGGCCGCGCCTCACCCTTGATACCACATGACTGAAACCACAGAAACCAAAGTCTTATTTGAACGGGCACGCGCGGAGATCGGCAAGGTCGTCGTGTCGAGCGGGAATACAGTAGACCTGCTGTTGATCGCCATGTTGTGCGAGGGCCACGTGCTGCTGGAAGGGCCGCCGGGCACGGCGAAAACGCTCTTGATCCGCACCCTCTCCCGGGTGCTCGATCTAGAGAACCAGCGCATCCAGTTTACGCCTGACCTGATGCCCGCAGATATCCTCGGCAACCAGATCCTGGACCTGGAGACCAACCGCTTCCACCTGCGGCGCGGCCCCATCTTCACCGACCTGCTGCTTGCGGACGAGATCAACCGCGCGCCGGCCAAGACCCAGTCGGCGCTGCTTCAGGCCATGATGGAAGGCCAGGTGACCATCGACCGCGAGAGTCTTGCGCTGGGCGACTTCTTCCTGGTCTGCGCAACTCAGAATCCGATCGAAATGGAGGGCACCTATCCCCTGCCCGAAGCCCAGCTCGATCGCTTCCTCTTCAAGATCGACGTGGACTATCCCGACGAGCAGGATGAGGTCATGATCCTCGAGCGCCACCACATCAGCGCCCGCTCGAAGGACCTGGACAGCTTTGGCCTGGAGATCGTGGCCGACCGCGAGGCGCTGCTGCGCGCGCGCAAGGAGATCGACGCCGTGACGGTGCGCCGTGAGGTCGTGGCCTATGTCACGAAGCTCGCACGCCGCACCCGCGAGCACCCGAGCCTTGTGCTCGGGGCGAGCACCCGCGGCGCGCTGATGGTGCTCGTTGCGGCGAAGGCTTGGGCCGCACGGGAGGGCCGCGACTTCGTGACCCCGGACGACGTCAAGGCCGTCGCCCGCCCTGCGATCCGCCACCGCTTGCAACTGCACCCTGCCGCGCTGATCGAGGGCGTCAGTCCCGACGACA
>JBLHWM010000361.1:0-3330 GCA_047629095.1 Planctomycetota bacterium
GCCAAGCAACACACGAAATCACTCCTCATTTTCCAATGAACATCTTCAACTCAATTCTCGCCGCCGGCATGATCGCCATCGCGCCGACTATCACCATGGCCGCCGAGGCCGAGTGGATCGCCGACTTCGACGAGGCCGCCGCGATTGCCAAAGCAGAGGGCAAGGACCTGCTCGTGGACTTCACGGGCTCCGACTGGTGCTACTGGTGCATCAAGCTTCACGAGGAGGTCTTCTCCTTCGAAGAGTTCGAGACCTATGCCTCTGAGCGCTTCGTGCTCGTGGCCCTTGACTTCCCGAACGACGCGGCCATTCAGGCCCTCGTCCCGAACCCCGAGCGCAACAAAGAGCTCGCTTCCAAGTACGAAGTTCGCGGCTACCCGACCATTCTCTTGATGACCGCTGAAGGCGTCGTCTACGGCCGCACCGGCTACCAAGAGGGCGGCCCCGCCAAGTACAACGAGCACCTTGGTGATCTCACCAAGGCCGGCAAGGCTGACCTTGCTGCTGCCGACAAGTTGACCGCTGATTGGGCTGCCGCAACGGACGCCAACCGCGCCGCCACCTGGGCCCGCATCATGGACACCTTCGAAGGCCTTAAGGCTGACTCGGTTGCTGTCGCTCCGATGCTGGACATCGTCCGCGCCGGCCTCGAGCTCGACCCGGAGAACAAGACCGGCATGAAGATGCGCGCCGTCAAAGCTCTGCTTGGCGCTGGCCAGTCGGATGAGACTCTGCTCGCCGCTGCCAAAACCCTGGACCCGAAGAACGCCGACGGCCTCTACGAGCTTGTCGTTCAGAGCCAAGTTCGCGCCGTCGCAGGGATCACTGATCTTGCCGACGCGATCGCCGCTATCGTCAAGCTTGACGAGCTGGGCATCAAGGACCAAGCCATCGCCATGGAGCTCTACGGTAGCGCCGCTTACTGGAGCTGGAAGCACCTCGACAACAGCGAGGACGCACTGACCTTCGCCCACAAGCTGCAAGCTATGGAAGGCCTCGACGAGGGCAACCGGATGATGCTGAAGGATCTCCTGAACGATCTGGCGCCGACCGAAGAAGTGCCCGAGGAAGAGGCTAAGTAGCCCCTCTCTTTCGCACCTAAAAGAAGGGGCAGCAGGCGATTCGCCCGCTGCCCCTTCTTCGTGTCTAGTGCTCTTGAGAAGCTCTCAGTGGTTCGGCGCAAGCCGCTCGATCCAGCGCTTGCTTTGCCGGGTGTTCCACTCCTTGCGCCAGGCCTGATGGACGGGTCCATTCGGGAAGTGCTCGGCTTCGCCATAGGGATAGCCGCTCATGCCGTGGAAGGGCAGGGGCTCAACGAACTTAGCCTCGACGGAGTTCGGATCGCGGTCCTTGGCCCAGCCGTCTAGGAACAGCAGATAGTCCCGTCGGTACCCCTCGCGCAGGGGCGGCGCCTGGTCCGCATCGAAGCGCAGCAGCAGCGAGTCCCCGGAGCCGAGGATCACAAACATGTCGTCGGGGGCGTGCAGCAGCTCGTCCACCTGGCCATGGCGCGTGTATTGACCCGGGTGCTGGTTCCAGCGCGGCTCGGGCTCGAGCTCGTCCCACTCGAACCACTGCAGGTCGTTCTGGCCAGCCATCGGAATCGGGCGACTGAAGCCGCGCTCCCAAAGATTGGACGAGTGCAGGGCCAGCTCGGTGACGATCATGGGCGCGTCGTCTTGGGCGTTCTCGTCCAGGCCCAGGCGGATCGAGTCCCAGTACAGACGCAGGGTCGAGACCACGCGCAGGCGCGGGTCGTCGGGATCGAGGGCGCCGGCGATGTCGATCACCATGGTCTTGGTCTTGCCGGCGGGGAAGCCCACCGGGGGGCCGAGGTCGCGCCAGCCACCATCGCCGTCGGGTACTTGTAGCACCGGCGGCATGAACTCAACGCCGGGGGTGCGCGCGGTGGCCATGTTGACGCTGGCGTTGGTCCAGTAGAACCAGCCGGTCATGAACAGGCGCAGCTCGCCGCCGGCGCGCACGATGTCGCCGTCGAAGGTGAGCTCCGTGGCGTGCAGGGGAGTGAGGCCCTGGAAGCGGCCGCGGTAGTGGGTGAAGGGAGCCGCGTATTCGCCGTCGATGGCGCTGAGCTCCTCGGCCCAGTCGCGCTCGGTTTGCTCTTCGCCGATCAGGTACGAGCCCTGGGGCGCGTCCTCGGTGTAGGCCACCTGGCGCGCGCGAAGGGGACCTTGGGGCGCCGTGGTCAGGTGGGTGTGGGCCTCGGGGAAGGGCGGGAAGGTGAAGCGCTCGTCGGGGAAGATCTCGGATCCTATGGGATGGTCGATGACCTGCAGGCGCACCTCGTCGAGGTAGGTCACCTCGCGCAGCTCCTCGGTGAACTGGAGGTCGTAGAAATTGCCGCCGTCGATCTTGCGCGGCACCATCTGCTCACCGGTGACCAGAACGTACTCGTCGTGGTCCGGCGGCACCAGCATGCCGGGCGCCATGGGCAGTCCCAGGGGTGTGATGCCCAGCACGTCGCTGATGAAGGTGAAGGTCGTGCCGTTCCAGGAATACAGGAAGGGGCACGAGCCGATCAGACCCTCTTTCTGGTGCAGCACCAAGGGCGCTCCGGCGGGATGGGCCAGGGTGTTTTGCACGACGCCGTTGGGCCAGGTGATGCGCACTACCGAGGCTTCACTCATGTCGCCAAGGCCGATGGTCACGGGCTCGCCGCGCCAATAGATGCGGCGGTAGGACTTGCCGCTGCGGACCTCGACGATAGAGCCCACGCCGCGGCGGTTATCCTTGATGCCGCGCAGGGCCAGGCGGAAGCTGTTCGAGCCAGCGGGCGCCTTACCGGCGTGCAGGTTGGCCACACCGTCGCGGATAACCACGAGGTCCGCCGCGCCGTCGCCGTCCGCATCGGTGAGCGAGCCCCAGTCGAGGACGTCGTCAAAGGCTGCAATGCCCAGCTCGCGGGCCTGTGCCATGCCGCTCCAGACCATCGGCATGCCCTTGTCATCGAGGCCGAGTCCGTCCGTGTCGCCGTTCATGTCAACGTCTCCGAGTAGGGCAAGCGGGCGCATCTTCGGCGCCACCAGGCTGGCCTTCCAGGAGCCGTCGCCGCGGCCAGCGAAGCCCGTGCCGTCACCGAAGAAGAGGTCCGGCCTGGCGTCGCCATTGCGGTCCGCAACAAGTGGCCGGTCGGACCCCCTAGGCAAGACGTCACTGCGCTCGGGCATCCACTGGAACAGGCCGCCCCGCAGGTTGTCGGCTTGGAACACGCCAGCAGCGCCACCCACGAGGAAGTCCACGTCCTTGTCCGTGTCGAGGTCCTCCACGATGCACCAGTCCAGAGCGCTCTCGATTTCGAGGCCCGCCTCG
>JBLHWM010000362.1:0-3317 GCA_047629095.1 Planctomycetota bacterium
CAGAACCTTCCCTGGAACCTGCCCAACCACCTGCACTGCGGCGTGGCTGCCGGCCGACTCGTGGAAGGTCGTGCGCAGGATCTCGTGGCGCGAGACAAGGGCCCGCAGGGCGCGCTCGATTCCAACTCGATCGAGCTCCCCGCGTAAACTGATCGCACCGGCCATGTTGTAGCGCGCCGTGGGTTCCGCGCTCTGCTCCTGAAGCCAGAGGCGCTGCTGAGCCCGGGACAGGGGGATCGGCGCGCTTGGATTTCGCCTAGGAATCGTTGTCCCTTTGGAGCCCTGTTGCCCGGCCGCAGCAATGGACTTGGCAAGCGCGCTAAGGGTCGGATCAGCCAGGAACTGCTTCAACTCCAGCTCGACGCTGTATTGTTTGCGCGCACGAGCCAACAGGCGCGTGGCCAAGAGCGAATGCCCTCCCATCGCGAAGAAGTCCGCATCCAGAGAGACCTCATTGACGCTGAGTAGCTTGCCCAAGGTCGCGGCAAGAAACTGCTCGACCTCGCCCTTTGGATTGCGTTCCGGGCCAAGTGGTGTCCGCTTCATGGACGCCGTCGCCAAGCTGGCAAGCTGTTGGCGATCGACCTTCTCATTTACGTTTAGCGGGAAGCTCTCCAGCACGTGGATTTGAGCCGGGCACATGTAGCTGGGTAGCTGCCGCGCCAGCTTGGTTAGAAGCTGCTCTGGTTCGGGAGCCGTGGGCTCCAGGAGCACGAAACCCACGAGCACCTTGACCGGCTCGGGGCTTCCTGCCGACAGGACATCGACTGCGAGAACCTCGGCCGCGCGAACACCTTGCATGCCGAGCAGCTCGCTTTGGATCTCACCCAGCTCGATCCTGTGCCCGCGAATCTTGACCTGGCCGTCCTCGCGACCCAGGACCTCGAAACGGCCATCCCGCAGCAGCCGCGCGCGATCTCCGGTTCGATAGAGGCGCATGACCAGGCCGCCGAGTTCGCGCTCGACAAAGCGCTCTGCGGTCAGCTCAGGATCGTCGAAGTAGCCGCGCGCCAAGCTCGCACCCACGAGGCACAGCTCGCCAGTTGTGCCGATTGGAAGCGGTTCGAGGTCTGCATCCACCACAAGCGCGCCCATGCCGTGGATGGCCCGCCCCACCGAGACCGAATCCCGGGCTTGGACTTGGCCCGCTTTGCCTTGATCCAGGACCTCGTCCCAGGTCGAGTCGATGCACGACTCCGTGGGCCCATAATGGTTGTACAAGCGCGTGCTGAGTTTCGCCGCGCGCCAGCGGCGGAGCACCTCGTCCGCAAGCTCTCGGCCTAGGGCTTCACTGCCGCAGACCACCGTGCGCACCTCGCGCAGTTCCTCGAAGATGGGCTCGTCGAGCCACGCCCGCAAGATCGATGGCGTCGTCTGCAACACGGTCACGGACTCGGACTTAGCCACGTCGAGCATGGCCAAGCTGTCGCGCCCGGCCTGGGGTCCCACAGCGAAGATCGAAGCGCCCACGGCCAAGGGGTGGACCACCTCCCAGAGGGATGCGTCGAAGCCTAGCGGCGTTCGGAATAGGAAGCGATCCGTCGGGCCGAAGTCGTAGGCCGCGGCCATCCAGGCGATGTGATTCGCGAGTGCGCCGTGCGTGACCTCGACGCCTTTGGGCACCCCGGTGGATCCCGAGGTGAAGATCACGAAGGCTAGGTCGCCAGCGCGCAGGACCCTTCGGCCGAGGGAAGAGCGACGCCTCCCTGATTGGGTGCCAGTGCGCGTAAATTCGAGCCACGGCTCGAGGGCAAAAGTGTCCGCTCCATCGGTCCACGTGGCCGTGGCCAAGCTGGCGATAAGGCGCGGCGAATCAAAGGCCTGCAAGATGCGTGACCGGCGTGACGAGCCATCCTCCATGTCCAGGGGCACATAGGCAAAGCCCGCCTTCCACACCGCGAGCGCTACCAGCACCGTCAACTTGGACCGATCCAGCGCGACGCAAATCGGCTGCCCCGGACTTCCGTTTCCACACCAATCTTGAAGGGCCATGCCGAGGGAAGTCGACAGGCGATCGAGCTCGCGATAGGACCACGCACCCGATTCGTCCTGCACGGCTTGCCTCGCGCCGCTCTCTAGGCAGCTGCCCTCGAAGTAGCTGATCACCGAGCGGAAGGGCGGCGCCGCCACGGCCGGCATGAGCTGTTTGCGAAGGAAGTCCGCCGTCACCAGCGGCGCGGCTCCCAGCCTCGAATCTAAGTGCCCAAGGACGTGTCCACAGAAGCTTGAGAAGCTGCGCCAGAGCTCGTCGACCGTCTCGCGATCCATGAGGTCCGTGCGGTACTGCAAGGTCGCCCCGAAACGGTCGCCATGGGGATCCACGGCCAGGGTCAAGTCGAAGGGCGCCTCGCCTACATCGACTTCGGTTGCTTGGACAACGAGCCCATCCCAAGCCGGTATCTCGTGGTGCACTCTCAACTCGAAGAAGACATTAAAGAGAGGTGTTCGGCGCGCGTCACGGACGGGCTGGAGCTCGCTGACGAGCTTCTCGAAGGGCAGCTCGCTATGGGCCACGGCTTCGCGGATTACCGACTTCGTCTCGGCGAAGACCTCGCTGAACGTGGACTTCGACAGGGGCCTCAAGCGCAGCGGCAGGGTGTTGACGAAGACGCCCGCTACGGCGTTGCTGCCGGGTCGATCTCGACCGGCGTAGGACGTGCCGATGACTAAATCCTCGGTGCTGCCGATGCGGCCGAGGAAGGCCGCGAAGAGAGAGAGGAACAGCTGGTAGGGTGTCGAGCCCAGATCTTTCATGGCCAAGTGTGCGGCCGCAGTCACGTCTTCGGAGAAGCGGTAGCTCGCCATGGCCCCGCGGCTCTGGACCATGGGCGGATAGGGGCGATCTGTGGGCAGGGCCACGGCTCCAGGTGCTCCGGTGAGTACATTACGCCAGTGCTCGACCTGGTTCAGCAGGCGCTCGCCGGCCAACGCTCTGCGCTGGCTCGCGGCGAGCTCGAGGTAGGACGCGCCCGCCGGCATGTCGGCACAGGGCACACCGCCGCGCTCGGCGTTGTATAGCCCGGCGAGATCTCGGCCGAGTAAGCCAATGGACCAACCGTCCGTGACCACGTGGTGGAAGCAGAGCACAAGGGCCGAGTGCTCTTCGCCCAGAGCCACGTGAACGACTCTCCAGAGTGGGCCCTTGGCGAGGTCGAAGGGATGGCGGTGGAATGTACGGCAGAAAGCCTCAAGATTCTCGTTGGGTCCGAGGGAGTGGGTGCCCGCGAAGATGCGAGCGACCTTCGGCGGGTCCTCGGCGACCAGCGCTTCGGGGACACCGACGCGAGCCGGGAAGGTCGTGCGGAGCGCGGCGTGTC
>JBLHWM010000363.1:0-3276 GCA_047629095.1 Planctomycetota bacterium
CAAGTCGCCAGTCTGCAATGTACGAGCGAGCTCTTCGAGTACTAGCTCCGCGTTTGCATCCAGCAGGTCGGGATTGTCGTCGAGTAGCTGCAACAGCATCACGTGCTCGATCTTACCGGCTTGGTCGGCGTTGATGGTCGCTAGCAGTTCGTCGCGAACGACCGCGGCGCTGGCTGCGGTGATGCGGGCGTCGAGCAGACCGCCGATGAGGTCACGGGCGACGGACGAGTTCAGGGCCGAGCTGGCGCGGGTCCGTAACAGGCGCTGCATCTCGCGCACACCGAAGTCGTAGTGGGCCATCTTTACGAATGCGCTCACACGGGTGACGGGCTCGGGCTTCTCGTACTGCTTGTATTGAGCGAAACCGCCGCGGTAGATGACCTCCTCTATGGGCTCTTGATCTGCGGTGACCTCTACTTTGTCCGCAGGCCAGGTCCAGTTGGGAACCGTGTTGTTGCCCGCGCCGAAGGACATGCGACCGTAGCGATCCTGGCCCGAGATCCCGGTGGGGAAGGCGCGCCAAAGTCGGCGCAGCATAGTCGCGGCACCGGCCTCGTCGCCGGATTCGGCGAGCTTCTTGACGCCCGCGATCGTAGGCTGGTCCTTATCGGTACTTGTCTCGCCACCGGTGTAGGACACGCCACTGATGACCATCACAGCGCCAGCGGGCAGGATCAGCCCAGCGAAGCCAGGGATGCTGCCGGAAAGGGACTCCGCCTCAGCCTTGTCCGTTGTAGGTAGGGTCTCGCGAATCTCCAGGGCATGGATCGAATCGTGCAGCCCAAGGTAGTAATGCATCAGGGCTTCCTGGTGGCTGACCTCGTCGGGCTCAAGCTCGATGATGCGCTTGTAGCATGCCACGATCGCCGGGCGGTCACCGGAGCCGCGCAGCACGGTCAGCTGTGTCTTTTGGAAGAGCACCGATTCGGGCTGCTCTTCCAGGGCCTTGGCCAAGAGAGTCGCGGCCTGCTGCTCGCGGTCGTTGCGTCGCATCAAGTGAATGCGGTTGACCAGGTCCTGATCTGGGTTGTCCGATGGCGTCTCCTCCATGAGGGCGAGCAGCGCATCGAAGTCGTGCTCGGTAAGCAGAGCCTCGATGGCGCGCTTGACGTTCTGGGCGTTGTAGTCGGCGTCGTTTGCCACCAGGGCCCAATCCTCGCGGGCGAAAGCGAGGGCCTCGTCCAAGCGATCGGTCTTCTCCAGTAGCGCGATGCGGCTCGAGCGGGCGGCGTGCAGCTTCGCGTCGACGCCCAAGAGCCCTTCGCACACGGCGAGGGCAGCGTCGAAGTTCTCGGAGACCTCTCCGAGCTGACCCGCGTAGTAGCGGATCATGTCGAGCTCAGCTTCTTCAAGGGTCGCGGGAAAGACCTCGCCGATGTACTCGGAGAGTGCCGGCCCCATGGGCTGGGTCGCCGTGCTGATCATCTCGATTAGGAAGCGCGAGCGATGGGACGCATCCATGCGCGGCAAAGCGCTGCGCAGGGCGGAGGTGCGCTCGGCTTCGGGCAGTAGCATGATGACCGGTCCAATGCCCCAGCCCCAGCCCAGGTCGTCCTTCACGTCGATCAGGTCGCGCAGGTCCTCGCTCGAAATCAGGGGCTCTTCAAACTTGGCCTGGAGGGCGGGCAGCATCTCGAGCAGGGCCTGGCCCTTCTCCGGATCCTCGGTGGCCTTGCTGGCGAGCAGCTGGCAGATGCCGCGGTATTCCTTGTACTCTAGAATCGTCTCGAGCTCTTCGAGCACCGGGCGCATCTGCCAAGAGCTTGTGCCGGTCTCGAACATTGACAGCAGCCAGTTGCGCCCAAAGCGCAGGCTCAAGTTCTGGTCGCCGATGTACATGGCCGCCGAGAGCAGGGCGCGCACGTCCTGGGCGTTGGCGTCCTTGCCAAGGTTCGTGCGGCCGAGTAGCACGGCCGCGTCGCCGTTCTTCCCGTCGATGATGAGCGGCAGCAAGAGGCGCATGGTCTCTTCGACAGTGACCTCCTTCGGCAAAGCTTGCTCGGCGCCCTGGCCAACGAGGAAGCGCAGGGGAGCCGTGGCTTCGGTAGCGCGTGTGGTGCCATCGAGCAGAGCCCGGGCCGAGGCGACCTGACCGCGCTGCAGGCGATCGCGGACGAGCGTTGGCAACAGGGCTTCGTCCGTGGGGAAGTGCGCGTCCAAGAGGGCCAGGTCCATTTCATGGGCCAGCTCCGGAGCGCCGAATGCGAACGCGAGTTGGCGCACAAGAGCCGCGCGGTGGAAGGAGCGCGGGAAGCGACCAAGGGTCTCCTTGGGCGTCTCGTCTTCGACATCGACTTCGGTCTGGTCGGCGTTCGCCTCCAAGTCGGCTAGCTCCTTGGCAAGCTCCGCCAGGACCAGGTTCTTCTGGGCTGCCGCCAAGGCTTGCCCCTCTTGCTCGCCGAGCACCGCCAACACGCCCATGACGTTGCGCTGGAAGTAGCGGTCGAAGTCGTCGATGTTGCGCGCGCCCCACCAACTGCGTGCACCGGTCAGGGTGCTGGCCTGCTCTTCCTTGGTGGACGAGGCGGGCTGGCGCGAGAGCTGTAGCTCGGTGCCGCGAACGTAGAGGTCGGCGGCGGTCTCGAAGTGCCCAAGGCGCTCGTGCATCTCGGCGACCTTGACCAGCAGGCCCGAGCTGGAGGGCTCGGCCACGAGCACGCGCTCGTAGGTAGAAAGGGCCTCTTCTGCGTAGCCGGCGCCCTCGAAGATGGCGGCGGTCTGACGGTCGAAGGCGCTGGGGTCGGGCAGGTCCCGGGCCATGCGGAAGGTGCGCATGGCGGCGGTGGGATCACCGGCTTCCAGGAAGACCTCGCCGAGGTTCAGGAACACATCAGGCGGCACAATCTCACCCAGCCCGACCAAGCGCCGGCTGAAGGCCAGGTGCTTCTGCTTGTCGCCACCCGCGCCGGGATTCCAGACATCTTGGCTGCCGGCAGCGCGGTCCACGAGCTCGCGAAGGATCGACGAGCGGCGCTCGCCCGCAATGGACAGCGAGGACTCGAGCGCGATCAGCACGCCCTCGGTGTCGTTGTTCGCCTCCGCCAGGTCGGCCACAAGCTGGTACAGATACGCGCGGTCGTTGCGACCGGCGATGCGCTCGAAGGTAATGCGCTTCGCCCATGAGAGCACCGCGCCGTTTGCCTCAAGGTTCAAGAGCCCGTCGATGGCGATGGTGAAGAGGTCGTCCTTCTCGGCGGTCTCGGCCAAGTGTTGGAAGATGCGGATCGCACGTTGAGTCTGCCCGGATTCCTTCAACAGGTTGCCAAGCATGAGCCA
>JBLHWM010000364.1:0-3236 GCA_047629095.1 Planctomycetota bacterium
TGCGGGCCACCCCGGCGATGACGCCAGCGCCTTTCAGGCTGCGCTCGCCTCCTCGCCCGCCGCTAGCCAAGTGACCTGGATTCAGATTCCCGTGGAGGCCGATTTCCCACAGCTCGTCTCCAGCGCAAGCGTCCTCGTCCACCTCTCCGAGGGCGAGCTCTCGCCGATCACACCCCTGGAGGCGATCACCTTTGGCACGGCCGTAGTCGCCAGCGACCTGCCCGCTTTCCGGGAGGTGCTGACCAGCATCCCAGGCGCCGAGCTCTTGCCCGCGCGGCCACTCCAAGCAGCAAGCCAAGATCCCGAACAGCTAGCCCAAGCCATCGAGCGCGCCATCGAGTCCGCCTTCCACAGCGAATCCCGAGCAGCCCGCATCCAAGCAGCCAGCGCTCACACCTGGTGCACCAACGCGAAAGAGACCCTCGCCATCTGGCAGCAGCTGGCCGCGTCCGGGGCTTAGCCCCCAACGAGCCCTGGCTACTCCGGCGCGATCGTCAGGCCGCCGCTGGAGCGTAGCTCGACGCGCCAGGTCATGCCCGGGATGCCTTCGATGAACGGGGCCTCGCCGTGGACGGCGCGCACGCCGGCGGCCTTGGCGGCGACAGGGTCCGCGGCGTATTCCCAGAACTTGGCCCACAGCTTCTCGTAGAAGGGGTCGGGCTTGGTGTCGCCGGCATAGACCGACGGCATGGTGCCGGCAGGCTCGAGCCGGGTGCCCTGGTTCGGGCTCTGGTCCTCGCCGAAGATACGCTGGAAGAGGCAAACCGAAGAGCCGCGCAGGAAGTCGCCGGCCTCGATGTAGTCGTCTTCGAATTTGATCACAAGGGCCTCGATGTAGACCCGGGTTCCAGCGACGATAATTTCTTGGGGCGTGCCGACCGTCCGTCCGGTCTGGTCGAGCTCGGTAAAGCGAACCTTGGTCCAGACGGCCGTCTCGCCGTTCTCTTCGACCTCAAGGCGCTCGAGTATCTCGAGGCGCGCCACGCGATGGTCCACCTTCAGCAGGGCCACGGCAGCGGCCAGGCGTTGGGCTTCGCGCTCGGCGACGATGAGCTCCTTTCCAAGCTTCGCGATCCGCAGTTGCTTCGCCGCGACATCGCTGTTGAGGTCATCGATCCTGCCAACTTGGTTCGCGATGCGCGCGTCCCTGGTGGCAAGGTCCGAATTTAGGTTGCCGATGCGCTCGTCCTTAGACGTCAGGTTCTCATTCAGGCTGGCAATCTCGCCCTCGCGGTCGAGCACCGCCTGGCTCAGGGTCGAGATCTCCGTATCGCGCCCCTCGATGTCGCGCTCGTGCTCGGTCAGCTGACCGCGCAGGAAAAGAGTCCACCAGCTGATCACGAGGACCAGGGCCAGGAGCAGCGCTGTGCGCAGGAAGGAGTTGAGCTTGTCGACCATGGGCGGTTATGCGGGAAGGTGAGCCGAGTATCCCACTTCGAGAGGTGAATCTCCAGGGTTGGGGGGGCAGTTCACGGGCATGGTGCAAACTAGGCCGAAGTTCTGGTTGGCCCCGGAGCTATGTTGAGTGAAAATAGGCGCGCCGATGAAGACCGCAACACCAGACCACGGCACAAGCTTGCCAACGCCAATCAAGACCGCTACCCAAGAGAATCCTCAGCAGCGCCACTACGACGCAGGGGCGGGATCCGTCTGGCGAGGCATCCCGCTGATGCCCTTGACCTTTATCTGGGCCGTTTTCTTCGCGATGCTCGTTCCCATCACTGCGGTGCTCGCGCCCAAGTGGTTCAAGAAGCACGGCTGGTGGATTCCCCGCATCTGGGGCTTGGTCCCGCTGTGGTGGCACGGCGTCAAGGTCGACATCACGGGAGAGGAGAACCTGGATTTCGAGGGCGCGCGCATCCTGCTCTTCAACCACGTCAGCCTGCTCGATCTGTTGGTGCTCGCTAAGACCTGCCCGGAATTCTCGATCGTGATCTACAAGGAGGAGTTCCATAAGATTCCCGGTGTCGGCGCCGCCCTGCGCGGCCTCGGCTCCATCGCGGTCAATCGCAAGAACCACAAGGCTGCCCTCGCTTCCATGAAGGTTGCCGCCGATCGCATTCGCGAGAACGGCGAGACCGTGCTCATGGCGCCGGAGGGAACCCGCTCGCGCAAGGGCGGCCTGCAGAAGTTCAAGAAGGGCCCGTTTCATTTGGCGATCCGAACCGGAGCGCCAGTCGTGCCCTTCATCATGCGCGGCGTCGATCAGGTGCTGCCCATGGGCTCAGTATGGATGCGCCCCGGCCGCGTGGCCCTGGACATCCTGCCGCCGATCTCGTCCGAGGGTTGGAAGCAGGAGACGATCCGCGATCACGCCACCGACGTGCGCGAGGTCTTCCTGCAGTACCTCGAGCCCGAAGTCGAGTCGTAGCGGCCGGGCTAGGTGGAGCTTGGTCTGGCGATACCGCGCGTCAGCTGTTCGGCTGCTTCGCGTCCCGCCACGTCGCCCGCCTTGGCAGCCTTGGCGAAGGCGACACCTGCGGTGTAGTTGCCCGCAAGGTGCAAGCCGGGCGCGCGCTGTTCCAGGTTCGTCATGGCGCTCTGGATTCGCTCCATGCGCGCGAGGTGGCCGATCTCGTACTGCGGAATGGCCTGGGGCCAGCGCACGACTTCGGTGAAGGTGGGGGCTGCGTCGTCGAGGTTCAGCAGCTTCTTCAGGTCGACCAGGGCGATGGCCACCAGCTCGTCGTTGGTGCGCTGTGCGGCATCCGGATCCGTCGCGCCGCCGACCATGCAGCGCATCAGGATCGTGCCGTCGGGGCTGCGCTCGGGGAACAGGAAGGTGTCCCAGAGCACGCCGAGGATGCGGATGCCGCCGCCGCGTTGGATAAGAGCGCCGAAGCCCCGCGGCGCCTTGGCTAAGGCATCGGGGCCGAAGCCCAGGCCGACCACGGCCACGTGGGGCATCGGGATACCGGCGAGTTCGGTGGCGATGTTCGGTGCTGCGGTCGTGAGCAGCTTGGCGGCGACGTGGGCTTCGGTGGCGAGGATGAGGCGGTCGGCTCGTAGGGATTCGGTGGCGCCGCCCGATGCGACGCGCAGGTTCCATGCGCCCCGCGTGGCGTGTGTACCTGGAACGCTATCGGAGTCTACCGAGCCGTCTTCAAAGGAGAGAGACTCGACCCGGGCGCCTGTGCGGACTTGGAATTCGCCCTTCGCTTGGCAGCGCTCTGCTAGCTTCAAAGGCAGCTGGTCGAGGCCAGCGGCGAAGGAGGTCAGCTTGCCAGAGGGGCCGG
>JBLHWM010000365.1:0-3223 GCA_047629095.1 Planctomycetota bacterium
GTGCGAGCTTGTCCCAGATCGCGCGGCGGTTGTAGAGGCGATTCAAAGGATGGTACAGGTCTAGGTGCGGCATGCCTTCGAACGGTGGTTCGATGTGGTGCATGCGCATCTTGTCTTCCAGTCGATGACGGTCGAAGGACTTGCCGAAGAAGGAGACTAGGGCGCCGGCTCTTTGGATGCGCTCGGCGACTTCGTGCAGGAGGGCGGGCTCTTCCCCGGGGTCGCGCAGAAAGCCCTGCCAGAGTTCGAAGACGTCGCCGTCGAAGTGGCCGAGGGCAACCATGAAAGGCCAGGTGCCAACACCCCCGCCGAGTCCCGTGGTCTCGATGTCGAGGTACACGGCGTCGGATCCCTGGAAGTCTGCGAGGTCCGTGTCTTGCACCAGGGGCGCGATGCGTTCGCCCGTGGCTAGGCATGCCCACTGCAAGCGCCAGGTGCCGTGGAAGTCCGCGGCCGGGCGGCGGATGATGCGCGCGGCGTAGGTGCCCTTGGCATTCTCGAAAGTGTGCAGGTCCCGGGGCATGCCCTTGGACTGGGGCAGGTCGGGCTTCGAGGGAGGTGACGCTTTGCTTGGGGCCACAATGGATCGCTCGGAGTCCGCCTGGACCGCAGCACCGTCGCGCGCTTTTAGCTTATGCCGCAGCCAAACCGGCATGCCGCCCTGCCTTGGACGCTTGGTGGCTCGTCCCGCTTGATGTACCGAGCTTCGACCAGGCCCCGAAGCGGACCACACTTTGGGATCGTCGCCATGCTTGGAAATTGAACTTACCGCTTCCCCATCAGGGACCAATCGCACCGGGGCCCCATCCACGAAAGAAGCCTCTGGCTGGCCTTCGTGCACAAGCTCATTCGTAGCTGCCTCTGGCGCGTCGGGCGCACTTCCCCCATCAACGGCACCATCCTCGCGCCTTAGGCGGCGCAGCTTATCGCGGAAGGACTCCATGAACGATCACACGTGGCGAACTAGCCCCGCAGCGCCTCCTCTTCTGTGCCCGCGGCTTCGCCAGCAGGCTCGGGTTCTAGGTCTGAAGTTGCGGCTGGCCGTCCGCCGGCGATCAGGTGCTCGAGCAACAACCCAACGGCCCGCTTGCCCTCGGGGCCCGCCTCTTCCGGCGGCCCAACGCATGCGGGGCAACCATGGCTGCACTCGCAGTGGCGCAAGACCTCCAAGGCCGCGCTAAACACCTCGTCCCAAGCGTCGAAAAACAGCTTCACTAGCCCGATGCCGCCGTGATGGCGATCGAACAGGAAGAGCGCCGGTCGCTTGAAGTTGCCCGACGCAAGCTGTGCGCTAACCCCAAGGTCCGCACTCTTGCAGCGCAGGAAGAGCGGCGCCACGCGCTTCAGTAGCGCGCCGAGCGCATGCCATGTGGAGCCGCGGTCGGCGATCAAGTCCTCGCCTTCCAAGAGACGCGCCAGGCTCTCGTTCGAGACCGTCAACACAAAGGCGTCCGTGTCGAGCTCTTCGGGAGGCAGGTGGATGTCCTCGGCGCCAACGTTCTCCCGGGTGTAGAAGCGGATCTTCTTGTAGAGCGTGGCCAAAGTCGTGACGTGCACCTCGCCGCGCCAGATGGAGAAGTCCTCGGCCGGGTCGTCCGTGAGGCCGCGGCGGTGGCGCTCTTCCAGGCGCAGGACGCGCACCTCGACCTCGGTGTGTGCATCGGTGAAGTAGTCGCTGGCGACCTTGCGCCCGTAGGCGCGGCGGTTCTCGTAGTCAAAGCGCTCGATCTTCCAGGTCTCGCCTTCCACCTGATAGATGGCGCCCTCGTGCACGGCGGTGATCGATCCCTCGCGGTCGATCTCGCCGATGGCGTCGCCGCTCTCGGCGTCGAAGATCACCACGTTGTCGGGCTCGTTGCCGGCCAAAGATACGTCCCCCGCCGGATAAGCGTCCTGGGTAAAGTACCAGGTGTCCTTGCTCTTCAAGAGGAAGCCCGACTCCTCGGTGAAGTAGTCCAGGATGTCCACGACGTGGGGCGACGGACCGAAGTCGCGAACGACCTCGTCGCCGGTGGCCGCGTCGATCTCCGAGCGGAAGGGCAGTTCGAAAGCCGCGCACTTGATCTGCTCGCTCAAGATGACCGGGTTATCCGGATCCACGCCTAGGCGCTCCCTTGGAGCGTCAAAAAGGTATTCGGGATGAGCGCAGAGGTACTGGTCCACGGGATCGGATCTAGAGATCATCACCGCAAGGCTCGAGCTGCCCCGGCGGCCCACGCGACCAACGCGCTGCCAGAACGAAGCTTGGCTGCCCGGATAGCCCACCAGCACCGCAACGTCCAGGCTACCGATGTCGATACCGAGTTCGAGCGCGTTCGTGGTCACCACCACCTTGACTCGCCCCTCTTTCAAGTCTGTCTCGATCTCCCGGCGCAGACCCGGCAGGTAACCACCGCGATAACCGCGCACCTCTTCCGGCTTAATACCCATGCGACCCGCGCACTCCTTCAAGTAGCGCGTCAGGACCTCGACGCTCGTACGCCTGTTGCAAAAGAAGATCGACTGGTGGCTGGGCCCCACAAGGGTGAGCGCAATGCGGCGCGCCTCTTCCAAGGCGTTCTTTCGCAGCCCCGCCACAGGGTTCACCATGGGCGGATTGTAGACGCCAAAAATGCGCTCGCCCGAAGGCGACTGGTCTTGGTCGATCAGCGTGACCTCGCGGCCGGCCAAGAGAGCGCCGTGCTCTTGGGCATTGCGCAGGGTTGCCGAGGACATCAGGAACTTCGGGTCGGCGCCATAGTGATTCGCGATGCGCCGCAGCCGCCGCAGCACGCCGGCCACGTTCGAGCCAAAGACCCCGGACAGGGTGTGCACCTCGTCGATCACCACATGGCTCAGGTTCGCAAACAGGTCCGCCCACTTGGAGTGGTTCGGCAGGATGCCCTGGTGCAGCATCCACGGGTTGGTCAAGATCACCTGGCCGCGCTCGCGAAGTGTGCGCCGCACACTCGGCGGCGTGTCCCCGTCATAGGTGTAGGAATGCCAGTCCTCGCCGAGCTCTTCGATGCGCGTGTTGAAAACCTTCGACTGGTCCTGGGACAGGGCCTTCGTCGGGAAGAGCCAGAGCGACCTGGCGCGGCCCTTGGTCTCCAGCAGCTTCTGCATCACGGGCAGGGTGTAGGCAAGGGTCTTGCCCGAAGCCGTGGGCGTTGTGATCAGCACGTCTTGTCCATCGAGCGCCGCCGCGATGGCACGGGCCTGGTGTCCGTAGAGACCTTCGTAG
>JBLHWM010000366.1:0-3197 GCA_047629095.1 Planctomycetota bacterium
TCGCGACGCTGCGCAGGTAGCCGAGGCCGCGTGTCATAGGGAGCTCCCCGCTGCCGTCGATGCGCGATTGATCTCCGCGAGATCGAGCTGGTGTTCGAAGTCGGCAATCACCGCCTGGTCGTGGCTCACCACAAGTAGCCCCGCGCCGTGGTCGCGACAGGCCTGGCGCATCAGGCCAAGAGCCTCTAAAGCGGAACCCGGATCGAGGCTGCCGGTGGGCTCGTCCGCAAGGACGAGCTGGGGCCGATTGGCTAGGGCGCGGGCCAAGGCGACGCGCTGCTGTTGGCCAATCGAGAGCTGGTGCGGCCGGTGGTGCAGGCGATCCCCCAGGCCGAGTTCGACCAGGAGTTGCTTCGCGAAGGTGCGGTCGGGGCCGGGACCAAAGAGCATGCCGAGCAGGACGTTCTCTAGGGCCGAGTAGGCGCCGAGCAGGTGAAAGGTCTGGAACACATAGCCTATGTTGAGCGCGCGAAACCGATCCCGCGCCGACTCGCTCAGCTGGGCGAGGTCCTCGCCCGCAACCTCGACCCGTCCCTCATCCGCGCGCCGAATCCCAGCGATCGCGTTCAATAGGGTCGTCTTGCCCGAGCCACTGCGGCCCGCCAAGCAGACCTGCTGGCCATCTTCTAGGCGCAGCTCCGGTACATCGAGGATCGTCGCCCGCGCTCCGTCCGGATTGCGAACGGTCACCTTGAGGCCTTGGATGTGCAGTAGAGTCATAGGGGGCGATTCTACTCAGCACACAGGGTTCTGCTCAGCCCTTTTCGGGGACCGCGGCTTCCGAAGCGGAAGATTCAAACCCCTTCCATACGGGAGCGCCGGGCCTTTGGCGCTTTACGGGTCGGGCGGGCTGCTAGGTGCTACTCCAGGTCCAGGCGACCCGACGCGATCAGCGCGTCCACTTCCTTGGCCAGGAGCTCGGCCGCATCCAGCAGGTGGTGGGAGGCCGTACTGAAGAGCCCCGAGGGCAGCTCGATGATGCGCTTCTTCGCGATCGCCTCGAGGGTCGAGAGCTCCTTCTCGCCCTCAAGAACGCTGCGGGTTACGCCGTAGTCGCGGCTCGGCTTGCTGATCACCAGGACGTCGGGGGCGAAGTCCAGCAGAGTCTCGATGTTTACACCGTCGTGGCCCGAGCGCCCGGACTCTGCGGCCACGTTCACCAAGCCGGCAAGCTCCAGCATGTGATGGGCCGTGGTGCCCTTGCCCGCTGCCCAACCGCCGGAACCGTAGTTCGTGTACACGAGTCCGCGTACCGTCCCTCGATCGGATGCCGCCTTCTGCAGAGCGGCGGCGCGGCGATCAAAGTCCGCCAAGAGTTCAGCTGCGGCGGCGACCTCACCAAGCGCCTCGCCGGTGCTCCTAATGGCAAACCGGATGTCCTCGAGCTCGTCCACCGCGGGCAGCTCCACCACGCGCACGCCGCTCTCGATGAGGCGGTTGATTGTGTTCTGGTCCTGCCATGGGCTGACCACAACCAGGTCGGGATCGAAGGACAGCATGACCTCGGCCGAGAACTCGCTGAACGCGAATTCGCCGCTCCAACGCGAGAAGTCGACGTCCACCGTCGCGTAGTCCCCCACCGTGTCGGGAACCGCAACGACTCGGTCGGGATCGACCAGGTCGAACACGAAGTCGACAGCGGTGGCGTTGGTCGCGACGATCCGAATCGGCCGAAAGACCCCAGTCACAGGCGCTATGGGCGCTGGGTCTTGGGTGCACGCTGCAAAGGTGCACAACAGGAGGCTCGCGCCGACGAGCCGCTTCACTGGGGTAGAGTTCATGGGCGGAATGTAGCCTGTCCCCTTCTCGAGGGCTTGGGCCGCTCCCGAAAAACGAAGGCGCGCGGGCCACATCTTGTCCGGGGAGACTAGAGTGGAGCCTCACATCCTTCGCGAGACAGAGGGAAGCCGGTGTAAATCCGGCGCGGTGCCGCCACTGTAAAGGGAACGACTCATGGGTCGCCCAAGCCAGAACGCTCCTGTCTTGCAACACCCAAATTGGAGTCCCTATGGATCCCATCTTGCGGGCAACGGATGGCACGACTACGAAGCATAGTACGTGTCCTCATGGCGCCCAGAAATCTTTGGTGCAACCCAGCCCCGTTCGCGAGGCTCGACCCATGAGCCGCGACCGTAAATTCACCTCGCCACGCCTGCTAGCCGCTGTTCTAGCGGTGCTGCTGCTCGGCATCAGCATGGGCTCCCTGGAGCTTGGCTCGACGTCGAGTATTGGTCTGGGCGAGACGCTGCAGGGTCTACTTGCGATGCTTGGCTTGATGGAACCCCTGGGTGGATCCCTCCAGACGATTGCGGAGCTGCGACTCTATAAGCTGTTCACCTCGATTGGCGTGGGCGCGGCGCTCGCTCTCTCGGGCGCGCTCTTCCAAGGTGTCTTCCGCAACCAACTCGCGTCGCCCTCGATCATTGGAGTGACGGCTGGAGCGAGCCTCGGCGCGTCGGTGATGATCATCCTCCTGTCGGGTTCCGCCGGCAGCTTTTTCCTTGTAGAGCGCGCGGCAGGCCTTGGCCCGCTGGCGATCTCCCTGGCGGCATTCGTTGGCGCGGTGCTCTCCACACTACTGGTCACCATGCTAGCGACAACCCGCGGGCGTATCTCCGTGCCCACGTTGCTGCTCACGGGCATCGCCGTCAACGCCATCGTTGGTGGCGCCATCGCGGCGATCCAACGCTTCTCGGTGGAAGAGGCCGACCTCATGCGCGCGCTGATGACCTGGACCTTTGGGCGCCTGGAAGATCGCTCGCTGTTCCACGTGGTGACGATCTGGGTTGGCCTTGGGCTGACCGTGTCGATCATCCCAAGGGTCAGCTCCGAGTTGGACTTGTTTGCAGCTGGCGAGGAGGATGCCCACAGCCTTGGCGTCAATACCCTCCAGGTCAAGTGGCTGTCCCTCGGGGCGGGCGCTCTCTGCGCAGCCCTGGCCGTCTCCGTCGCAGGGCAGATCGCCTTCGTCGGCCTGATCACACCGCACATTCTGCGCACCATCGTCGGCCCTGCACACCGCAGCCTGCTATGGCTCAGCCTGCTCGGCGGGCCAGTGCTGCTCTGTGGCGCAGACCTCACCCAGCGCATGATCCTCGGCCACGGCGCCCTACCTCCGGGGGTCATCATGTCACTGCTCGGCGGGCCCTTCTTCCTGCTTCTGCTGCTGCGCAACCGCGGCCAAATGGAGGCCTGGT
>JBLHWM010000367.1:0-3195 GCA_047629095.1 Planctomycetota bacterium
ACGGCTTAGCTTCTCCCAAGACGGCATGAACGGGGCAGGCCGAGCCTGCCTTGGTAGACTTAGGCCATGAAGCAACCCTCACCCACCCAACGGGCCGATCGGCGGACTTTCCTTAGCGCGGCCGCGACCCTAGCCGTGACCGGCAGCCTTAGTTCACTTGCCAGCGCGAGCCCTTCTAACGGGCAGGTCGGTGAGACGGAGCGCACATCCATTATGCGGGTGCGGATCCCCAAGTCGGGCGAGCTCCTGCCCTGCATTGGCCTAGGTACTTCGCGGACCTTCGACGAGGACCCCGCGGCAGAGAACCCGGATCTCGTTGCGGTGATGGACCGCTTCCTAGGATGGGGCGGCAGCCTGGTGGACTCCTCGCCCATGTACAAGCGCAGCGAGGCCGTCGTCGGAGCGCTCTGCAAAACACTCGATCGAAGCGACCTGTTCTACGCGACGAAGGTCTGGACCAAAGCGGGCAAGCAAGCTGGCATCGAGCAGATGGCGAAGAGTGAGGAGCTGATGGGCACGGAGCGCTTTGACCTGATGCAGGTGCACAACCTCTGGGGCCTAGAAGAGCAGCTCGAGACGCTACAAGAGTGGAAGGCCTCGGGCCGCATTCGCTACGTCGGAGTCACAGAGATGCGCAACTTTGCCAAGGTTGAGAGCCTTGTCCAAAGCGGGCAGTTGGACTTCATCCAGGTCCCCTACTCCGTGACCGACCGGACGGTCGAAGAGCGTGTGCTTCCCGCGTGCATTGAGCACGGAGTGGCCGCGCTCGTGATGCGCCCCTACCAGAGTGGACGGCTCTTCAAGGAGACCGCAGACAAGCAACTCCCCGACTGGGCCAGCGACTTCGGCGCAAGCTCCTGGGGTCAGCTCTTCCTGAAGTTCATCCTGGGACACGAAGCGGTCACTATCCCGATTCCCGCCACAACCAAAGCCCATCACCTGGATGACAACATGGCGGCTGGGGTGGGACGGCCCCTAGATCAGAAGGCGCGGGCCGAGCTGGTTAGCCTGCTAGAAAGCTAAATCCTCGTCCGCTTCAGCGCCATTGGGCTAGGCATTGATTGAGCTTGCTGGCGGCGGATTGAAGCTCTTCCTTAGAGGCACCCGGAAATGGGCAGTCCACCATGTCTCCCTCCAAGTTCGTCACTTGAAGGGCGCCTTTCATGGCCTGAATGCTCTCCACTTCAGCCAGCTTCATTGGACTAGCGGAGCACCCCTCCGCAAAGAGAAGCTGGCGATCACGACAAAGCATGAGGTAGCCATCACCAGAGAGCTCCGCCATATCCTCCTCGAATCGTTCGTTGATCATGCGACGAGTCTACACCACGATCCCCGCCAGTCCGGCGTTCATCGGCGGGCTCTTCCCCATGCAGGCCTTTGTCCTAAACGGCGCGGCCTTGCCAGCGACAACGAGCAATGGGCTGATTTCTCCGATCGAGAAACTGATGGCCATTGCCGGGCTCTCGTGCCGCCCCCTGTGGTCGAGCTCAATCGAGCCGTCGCCATGGCGAAAGGTCCCGAGCTTCGCCTGCTCGCGGTCGAGGCGATCGTCCGGGAGGGCGGCTTGGCCCACTACGTCGATTTGCACTCCACCCGTCCCGACTTCCTCAAGCGGCGCGGCGAGGCAAGCTCCGCCTACCGGGCGGCCCTGGGTTTGGCAAAGAATGCGCGCGAGGTCTCGTCCCTACAGAGTCGCCTCGAAGGCCTCACGCGCTCCTGAAGTGCCCAGGCTCTAGAGCTCGAGGTGGAAGGGCGAGGCGGGGAGCCCCTCCGATTGCACCAAGTTCGCGTCGCTGGGAACGTTGCTCCATGCGTAGCGAACCTCCTCGGGTTCGGCGACGAACTCGGAAGCCAACCGCACCTGGCCGGCCTCGATCTTCGCATCTGCACTGTGCCAGATACCATCGGGACCCGCGACCTCGAAGCCGCCGAGTTTCGCGCCCGGCTCGCGCGTCATCAGAGAGCTGCCGAAAGACTCGAAGCTCACCAAAGCGGTGCGTCCGTCCAGCTTGGCGGACTGCGCCATAGGGCCCGAGGGAACCACGAGCCGACCGGACTTGCCGTCCATGGCGTAGGCACCGAAGAGCGCTAGGCGGGCGAGGCGCGATCCCACGGTGTGCTTGTCGCGAGGGTGAATATCCTTGGCATCCCCCACGTCGATGATCACGGCCATACCACTGTGGGGCACACGCTCCAGGGTCGTGCGCTGGGCCTCCCGCAGGCCCGGCCAATCGCTGCCGCTGCCAGCGCTAAAGCTCGTTAGCTGAACGAAGTAGAAGGGCAGCTGCGCGATACCCAGCTGCCTGCGCCAGGCTTGGATCATGGCGGGGAAGAGCTCTGCGTAGCCCGCTGGATCGGATGCGTTGCTCTCCCCTTGGTACCAGATGCAGCCCGCGAGGGGCAGGCCTATCAAGGGCTCGAGCATACCGTTGTAGAGGTGACCGTGTGCGTGGTTGGCCGAGGTCGATCCGGCCGATGCGCCGCGCTTCCACTTCCACTCACCGGCCAAGGCGAGGGGCTCACCCTTGATATCGAGCAGCGCAATCTGATCAGCTGCGCTGGAGAAGCCACCCCAGCCCCCCGTGTCCATTACGCGAATCGAAAGCTGGGCGACCCCATCGCTTAGGGCAACCCGAGCAGCCCCATTCAGGGTGTAGAGTCGCTTAGCTAGGTGGTCTTTCGTTGCGCCGATGCGGACGCCGTCGATCCAGACCTCGTCCGCATCATCGATCGCGCCAAGGCTCAAGATGGCCGCTTGATTTCTCCATGCCTCCGGTACGCGGATCGTCTTGCGAAACCAGATGGCGCCATCATAGTTTGGCTGCAGCTCTTCGAAGTCCACGGGCACGGTGCAAGTCTCCCAACCGTCCTCATCTTCGGGCGCGAGGACCTCAACCGAGTACTTCGCTAGGTTCTGCTCGCGCTGGCCACTGGAGTCGGCGAAGGCCTGGTAACCGCCGGGGTCGCCGGGCAGGGCGAGCAGCACGTCGGGGCTCATCCAAGCTTGCACGCTACTTCCGCCCCAGCTCGAGTGCACGATCCCTACGGGACGGCCGAGCTCTGCGATCAGGTCGAGGCCAAAGTGCAGACCGACAGCGGAGAAGTTCCCGAGGTTGTCGCCCTCGGCTCGCGACCAGCCTCCAATGACATCCTCGGGAGCTTCCGGCACGGAGGTCCGCTGGACCGTGAACATGC
>JBLHWM010000368.1:0-3180 GCA_047629095.1 Planctomycetota bacterium
GACCGGTGCGATCACCGCGCAATCGAGCCCGACCCTTGCCACGCCAGTCAATCCAAGGGGTGCCACTCAGCATGTGTCGGGTCGCTTCCTGTACACAGCCCTGGCCGGCTCTCCGGGCGTCGGGGGCGACTTCATTGGCCAGCTCAACATCAATCCGGTGAACCGCGCTCTGAGCTTCATGGGTACGAGCACGGTCGCCGTGGGTACGGACCCATTCGCCATCGCATCGTCCCCCACAGGGCAGTACATCGCGGTCTCTAATCAGATCGCAGGCACCATCGAGACCTACCTTGTGAACACCAATACGAGCGATGCTGTCGAGGATGGCCGGCTCCTCATCTTGCCCAGCGACACCGAGACCCTAGCGAGCCCAGCCCGCAGACTCGAGTTCAATATGGATGGCACCGTGCTCTACGTGTCCTCGGAGACGGCGGGTCTCATCGAGGCCTTTTCGGTGGACAGTGCCGGCCTGCTCACACCACTCGATTCCGAGGTCATGGGTGGCACTGCTCGCGGTCTTGCGATCCGCCACACGCTGCAGTAGCCTCGCTCGAATCCTTTATTTATTAGTGCTCAGGGGGCTCCATCCGCAAATGGAGCCCCCTGGCTCGTTACCGCGAGCACTTCCACAGAGCGCGTCTTGAACATCAAGAAGAGCGGCGTGCCCACGCCGATTCCCAGGTCGTCGAGGGCGCCCTTAGTGATGTGGGTTCGGAAGCACGGGGCGGAACTCGCTGCACCATCGGCCCGGATCTCCAGGGTCCGATAGGACGAGAGCGGATGCACCCCCACCACCTTCCCACCGAGCACGTTGCGGGCGGAGACGCGGCCCGGGTGATCCAAAGTCACCAGGACATCGTCGGCCCGCAGCCCGATCACCACTTGATCCCCGGTGACCAAACCTCGACCCGGGATCGTGACCTCAAGCCCCGAATCACCGGCCGTGGCATGCTGGGTCAGGACGGTACAGCTTCCGCTGTCCCCATGGATCGACGTCAGCACTCCGGTCAGGATGTTCTCGAAGCCGCCCGCGTCAGCCAGCACGTCCACGGGCGGGCCCGCCGAGCCAAAACTGCTGCGCCCACCACTGGTCTCAAGCACCTGCACTTCGTCGCAGAGCATCTGCAGGTCAGCCGCCGAGTGGGACACGATCAGCGCCGTGCAGAGGCCCTCGTTCTTGAGCTCGATCAAGAGTCCGAGTACCCGCCGCTTGCGCTCTCGATCCAAGGACGAGAGCGGCTCGTCCAACACCAGCAGACCGCCGCCGGATGCGGCCAGGATGGCCCGGGCCAAGGCCACGCGCCGGCCCTCGCCGCCGGAGAGCTGTCCGGCTCCGCGGGTCATCAGCGGGCCCAGCTCGAAGGCCTCGACCACGCGCTCCAGCAGCCCGGGCTTCGGTGTGCGCCCAGCGCGGCCCGGCGCTAGCAGGTTCGCCTCGACCGTCCAATGGGGAAACAGCAGCAGGTCCTGGGGCCCGTACCCCACAGCGCCACGGGGCAGGCGAACGTGACCGCGGGTGGGCCGCAGCCAGCCGAGGGCTAGCTCCAGGGCCGTGGTCTTGCCGCCTCCAGATGCGCCGAAGAGCCCGAGCCACTTGGCGTCGCTCTGTAGCTTCCAATCCAGGTGAAAGCCGTCGCGTTCGAGGCTCGCATCGATATCCACTCTCGTGCTCATTGCGCTCCTCCCCGGTCCCGGGACGCGCCTCGGTTACGAGAGCCGCCGTTAGAGTCACCCATGAGATGCCCCGAGATCGCCACCGCTAAGAAGGACACTGCCGAGGCCACGGCCACCAGGGCGAAGGCCTGGTCCGAGTGGCCAAGTTGGATGTTCTCAAAGATCGCAAGCGCCAGGGTGCCGGTCTCGCCGGGCACCATGCCGGCCACGATGATCGTCGCTCCGAACTCGCCGAGGGCGCGGCCAAATCCAAGGATCAGCGCCGCCCCGATCCCGCGCCGGGCCAGGGGCAAGGTCACGCGCCAGATCACTTGCCAAGGTGAGAAGCCCAGGCTGCGGCCCATGGATTCCAAGCGTGGGTCGACGCCATCGAAGGCCAGCTTCGCCATGCGCACGACCAAGGGCAAGGCCATGATCGCCGCTGCTAAGGTTGCGCCCTTCCAAGTGAACAGCAGCGATGGAGCGAGCCCAAGGCCCGCCTTGCCAAGGCTCCAAAGTAGGAAATAACCCACGGCAACGGCAGGTAAGACCAGGGGCAGCTGAACGATTCCATCCAGGATTGCGCGTCCGAAGAAGCGCTTGCGCGAGAGCAACCACCCCAGATAGATTCCAGGCACACCCACCAGGGCAGTGGCGACCAACGCCACCCGTAGGCTAATTAGAAGTGGCTCGAGAACTTCGCCCATCACTCGCTCCCCTTGGCGGATCTGAAGCCGTGGCCCTTGGCGATCTCGGGATTTACCTGGACCAGGAAGTCCAAGAAGGACCGGGAGAGCTCCGGTGCCTCGCTGCCTTGTAAGACGGCTCCGGTGTAGACCACTTCGGGTCCATCCTTGGGGTTGATCCCATGAACCACGGTGACCAAGTCCGAAGTCGCGGCATCCGTGCGGTAGACGATTCCAAGTCCAAGGCTGCCACTCTCCACGGCAGCAAGAGCGGCGCGCACATCCAGAGCGTAGACACAACGCGGCCGCAGCTTGGCCCATAGGTTGTTCCGCTCGAGCCACAACTTAGCGTAGCGACCGGCGGGCACCGCTTCGGGATGCGCGAGGGAGATGCGCTCGTCGCCGCCGAAGAGCTCCTCGAGGGATTGCGCTGGCGCTGTCGCCTGGTCATCCGCGCGCGAACGAATGACCACAAGCTCATTCCGGAACACGACGCAGCGCGTTCCCGGCAGGAGCAAGCTGGCTCCATCGAGACGGTTCGCCTCCTCGACGCCGGCCGACAGGAACAGGTCAGCCTCCGCGCCCGCGATCAGCTGATTGGCGATCAACGTCGACCCGCCGGTCACGATCTCGATCCTTGTACCGGTCTTGGCAAGAAACGCATCGCCGTAATCCTCCAGCACATCCCGCAGGCTCGCAGCCCCAAGCACCCGCACGGACGGCTCGCTAAGCTCGGTGCCCGAGCAGGCTCCAAGGCCGCCCACACCAATAGCGCACAGCAGGATCGTGAACAGGAGCGCCGCTCCGTTCGCCCTAAAGGGCCCTTGGCGGGCGCCGGACG
>JBLHWM010000369.1:0-3152 GCA_047629095.1 Planctomycetota bacterium
TAGGTCTTCGGGCAGGCTCGGTTCGTGGTCGCAGGAGCGCAGCCAGCCTCCGCCTAGGATCTGCACCAGGCCGTTCTCTTGGGCGTCGCTGAGCAGGGCGGCTAGGTGTTTCTTGTCGGCGCCGAGCTGCTTGCGTAGGTCGCGCACGTCCATGCGCGAGCGGTGCGGGTTCGCGCCGAAGTAGCGATCGAGGGCTAGGGTCAGGTCCGCGAATTCGCCTTCCAGGGCCTCGGCGTGGATCCACTTGTCGCTCTTGCCGGGTGATGCGACGCGGCCCTGCTTGCGCAGGTCTTCGAGCAGCGCCAAGACCTCATCGTTGGCCATCTTGAGTGCCATCGCCAAGGTCTGCAGGTCCGCACCGGAACCGCCCAAGCGCGAGAGTACGGACTCCAACAGTTGGCTGGGTGAGACCAGGCTCTCCTCCTGCCGGTTGAGTTCATCGATGACGAAGGCCTTGTTGCGCTTCAGTCGGTGGCGGCTCTCTTCGAGCACGGTGCCGCCGCCGAGGGTGATCACCGGGGACAGGAGTCGCAAGACGAAGCGATCGCCCGGAGCCGTGATCACGGGCTCGTCCATGCGTATTTGAACCAGTCCCTCTTGGCCGGGTCGAATCTCGTCCTTATCCAGTAGCACCAGCTCTCCGCGCGAGTCGCTGGTCCCCGTGTGCACGCGCACGATCATGCGATTGGTGATCGGTCGGTCCAAGGTCTTGAGGGCCTGTAATTTGGCGGCGATCATCGACACCGGTCGAAAGTAGCCGGGTGTCGCGATCACGGCGCCACGCACTACCGAGTGGTGATCCACGTCGGTCAGATTGAGAGCGCTGGAGTGGCCGGCGCGTGCCGACTTGGACTCCTTGCCATAGGCGTGGATGCCACGCACCTTGGCGAGCTTGCCACCGGGCAGGATCTCTACGACGTCGCCGGTCTTGACCTCGCCCGAAAGGGGGATGCCCGTGGTCACGGTGCCAAATCCTTTGAGGGTGAAGACGCGCTGGACGGGCATGCGGAAGATGCCTTCACTGGGACGAGGCTCGGCGCTTAGGGCCATCTTCTCCAGGGTCGCCTTGAGCTTGTCCATGCCCTCGCCCGTGATGGCGGAGACGCGGTGCACCTCGGCGTCCTCAAGGAACGTGCCCTCGACGAATTCGAGCACATCTTCGGCGGCCATCTCCACTAGCTCCTCGTCCACCATGTCGATCTTCGTGAGCACGATCAGGCCGCGCTTGACGCCGACCATCTCCAGGATCGCCAGGTGCTCGCGGGTCTGGGGCATCACGCCGTCGTCGGCGGCAACCACCAAGGCGACTAGGTCAATGCCTGTAGCGCCCGCAACCATGTTGCGGATGAACTTCTCGTGGCCCGGCACGTCCACCAGACCCACGGTGCGCCCGTCGGACAGGGTCATGGGCGCGAATCCCAGGTCGATGGTCATGCCGCGCTCCTTCTCCTCTTTCAGACGGTCCGGATCCACGCCCGTCAGGGCGCGTACTAGAGTCGACTTTCCGTGGTCAATGTGCCCCGCCGTCCCGATCACCACGGGCCTGATACCTTTGCCTTGTGCCATAGGCCCGGCATCTTAGCGAACCCTTCCCGCCATGCCACGTTATGATCCCCCCATGTCCGCCGCCAACACCCTACCTTTCCGTACCTTTGCGCCCTGGTTGCGCGAGACCTTCGGGCGCCCGATGTACCGCGTCGCCCTCGACGCGGGCTCGACCTGCCCCAACCGCGACGGCTCCCGGGGCTTCGGAGGCTGCGTCTACTGCGACGTCGAAGGCTCCGGCACCGGAGCCCTGCGCACCGGCGAAGAGATCGCCCGCCAGCTCGAGACGGGCCTCAAGCGCATCGCACGCCGCGACGACGACTGCGGCTGCATCGCGTACTTGCAGTCCTACTCCAACACCTACGTCGAGGCCTCGCGCCTGGAAGAGGTCCTGGCCCCCATCGAGGTCGCCATCGACGAGGGCAAGGTCGGCATCGTCTCCATCGCCACGCGCCCGGACACCCTGCCCGACTGGTCCCTGAAGCGCCTCTCCAAGCTGGCCGAGCGCGTGCCCGTCTGGGTCGAGCTGGGCTTGGAGACCGCGAACGACGAGGTGCTGGAAAAGATCAAGCGCTATCACACCGCCGCCGAGTTCATGGAGGGTGCCCAGCGCTGCCACGACGCTGGACTCAAGACCGTCGGCCACGCGATCCTGGGTCTGCCCGGCGACGGTCGCGAGGGCGCGCGCAAGTCCGCCGAGCTACTGGCCGAAGCGGGATGCGAGGGAGTCAAGGTCCACAACTTGATGGTGCTGCGCAAGACCGAGCTCGCCAAGTGGTGGCGCGACGGCAAGGTCGACATCCTCGACCCCGAGACCTACGTCGCCTGGCTCGCCGACTTCACCGAGCGCCTACTGCCGACTCAAGTTCTGCACCGCATCACCGGCGACGCGCCACTCGAAGAGCGCCTCGCCCCGAGGTGGGACCTGTACAAGAACGCCATCCGCGAGATGCTCGCCGCCGAGCTGGAGAAGCGCGGCACGAGGCAGGGCAGCCTACACGCGTAGGACCGTCAGCCTAGTGCCGGTACCCCGCTTGCCACTGGAGCTCTGGTGTTTGGTCGGGACCGCCCGTCACCAGCACTAGACTGAAGGGCATCAGCTTGCGGCTCCTCGAGTCGTAGAGCACCTGCTTATCCGTGTCCAACCCCACGCCGCCCCGTTTGCCGTCCTTCCCGAGGGACCTGATGAAGAAGCCGACACCATCAGTGGATCGCTTGTAGAGATAGGCCCGGCCCCATGCATCCACAAAGGTACGGGCATGCAACTGCCAGTCTTGCATGCAATCACCGTTGAACTGCTTGGGCAGGCCGTCTCCATGGACATGGACCCACTCCAGGACGAGCATCCCCGCCGAGTGCAAGTCCGCATCGAGCACGTACGAAGAGCAGCTGGTGCGATTGCGTTCCCGCAGTACCCCAGGCAAGAGCCCCATTCCGACTAGAGCCCCTAGCAAGCCAAGCGTCCAGACCTTCTTTCCCATGCCGCACTAGACGCCTTGCGAAGAGGCCTATTCCCGGTTTAGCCGAATGCACATCATGGGGACGGCCTGCGACCGGACCGAGCCCAGTACGAATGGGCAGTCAAGGGGCTCGCCCATTTCAAAGCG
>JBLHWM010000370.1:0-3151 GCA_047629095.1 Planctomycetota bacterium
TAGA
Organism: Planctomycetota bacterium; assembly: GCA_047629095.1. GTDB lineage: Bacteria > Planctomycetota > UBA1135 > UBA1135 > CALBMX01. The sequence continues at coordinate 5 of JBLHWM010000370.1, forward strand.
GCAGCTGGCCGTCCTTTTCCTCGACGATGCCATCGAGGTGCATGTGGTCGCGGTGGGGGCGATCGGTGATCGTGGCGCCTTGCATGTGCAGGGCGAAGTGGCCGGACTGGTAGTCGCGCGGATCGTGGATCAGGCAGGTCTTGCCGCCGCGCAGCGCAAGCGTGCGAGTCGAGGACTTGCCACCGATTTTCCGGCGCCGCACGCGCTTGATGGCCGAGCCCCCCAGCAGAGTCTTGGCCAAGGCCAGGCCGTGGTAGGCGTAGGCGGACTGGTACAGGGTCAGGCTACAGGCATCGCCGAGGGACTCGTTCTTGCGCGCCAGATCCAGGGTCTCGAGCCAGGGTAGAGTGCTCATGTCCTCGGCAACCCAGACGGTGCGGAAGGGGGAGAACTTGCCGTAGTGGGAGAGGTGCTTGAAGAGCAGCACCGGCGTGTCGATCATGAGGTCGGTGCCGGAGACGTCGAGCTTGCCGAGGTGCTCGAGCACCTTGGGCACGGCGGCCTTCGAGACGCAGATGAAGATCAGATCCGTGCCCTTGAGGCGCGCGTTGTCGAGGTTTTCGATCGACTCGACCGTGGTCGTTCCGCGCTTGGTCTCGAGCTGCTTCTCTTTGCGGGCAAAGACGCCATCCACAGAATAGAGCTCGGGAAGAGCCTCGAAAGCGGGAAGCGCCGCGTTGATGATGCGCTGGCCGGATCCAAGGATGAGGACCTTCTTGGGAGCTTGGGAGGGGGTGGACATGGGGGCAGGTTGGCCGGGGGGACGGGGCGTTTAGTTGCCCGGGACTTGGGGCAGCTCTTGGGCGAGGTGCTCGCCGAGCCTGATGGCGAGGGCGACAATGGTGTAGGTCGGGTTGGCGCAGCCACTGGTCGGAAAGACCGAGGCGCCACTGACGTACAGCCCCTCGAGGCCGTGGAACTTGAGGTTGTTGTCCACCACAGAGCAGGTGGGATCGGAGCCCATGCGCGTGGTGCCAATGTGGTGCGAGGCATCCTGGCTGATGGGCCAGGGGTCTTGGTCGGCGAGGTCGGTGTAGAGGTCGCCGAAGCCAGTGCGTGAGAGCTCGGCCTTGAGGGCCTCGTGCAACAGCAGCAGGCTGCGGCGGTCGCGTTCGGCGGTATCGTGTTGAACGATGGGCAGGGCCATGCCGAAGCTGTCGACCTCGCTCGCGTCCGTGGACAAGACGACGCGGTTCGCGGCGACCGGCTCCATCTCCATGAAGTTGCGGATGCGCACGCGCTTGATCAGCGGCCCGCCGCGGTCGAGGATGCGGCTCTTGACGTAGGCGAGCACACTGGGCAAGTGCCGCAGCAGGCGCGCGATCAGGCCGAAGTAGGACAGGTGCTCTTCATCGAGCTCCGAGTCGTCGCCGGTCTCGGAGTAATCCCGCAGCTCGATCAGCTCGTCCTTCTTGGTCTTCTTCCAGCCGGTCAGCAGGAATTTTGAGCGCTTGACCAGGTGCACCAGGGCCTCGACGCCGCGGTTGTCGCTCCAGGGAAAGAGTGGCTCAAAGCGCACGTAGCTGTTCACGAGTTGCTCTTCGCGTTGCTTGGCGTCGGGCAGTCGCAGTCCGCCGTAGCCGGCAAAGCCCTTCCATATACAACCGAAGAAGTAGGGCAGGCTGCGGGTCGGCTCGGAAAGGGTCACCACACCGCAGTAGTTCTTTGGGTGGTTCATCATGTAGCGACCGATGACGTCGTGTTCGTTGGGCAGCTCTGAGTTCAACAGCAGCCGCGCGTTCTCGATGCCACCGCAGCCGAGGACGAAGGTGCCGCCGCGCACGTCGAACTTCTCACCTTTAGATGTGGCGAGCTGGGCGCTCACCACGCGGCCAGCCTCGGCCACCAACCGGGTGACGGATGCGTCGAGCCAGAGGTCTACGCCGCCGCTCTCATACTGGTCCTTGAGCTCGGCGCCAAAGTCCTGGGGATCTTCGGCGGCCAGGAAGATCTTCTCTTCGACCGCATCCCACGTCGGTTGAAACTTGCCCTTGGCGCGGATCGATGCGAGGCCGGCCTCGTGTTCGGTCTTTGGATCGAAGGCGACCGGCGGCGCAAAGCGATAGCGGTCGGCGGCGCCTTGGTAGTAGACCGCGAGCTCGGCGGGGGACATGGGCCAGCCGGACTGCTCGAGCCAGGGGCGCGGCTCCATTTCGATGGGGTCCATGGGCGACGAGAGCCCGGACCAGGTGGTCGAGGCTCCGCCGAGGACGCGCTCGCGGGAGTGGGGCTTGATGCGGATGCCACGACCAGGATAGGGCGTTCGGCGCAGCTTGTCGGCGAAAACGCCGGGGCGCAGGCGTCCGCTTTCCAGCACGCAGATGGTCAATTCCGGCCGAGCGCGGCGCAGTTCGGCGACCACGACTCCGCCGGCGGGGCCCGAGCCGATCACCACCACGTCGTAGTCGAGACCGCCTGCGGGGGCGGATTCTGATGCACCTAGGTCACGGATCATGCAGGTACTTTACCCTCGTCTTGCTAGGGTACGGCCATGAGTTTTCACTGGAAGGTCTTGATCTGGATGGCTGCGGGCGTGCTCGTTGGCTTTGGTTTGCAGTTTGGTCTCGATGGTCCCGCCTACAGCGGTGCCAAATGGGCTGAGGATCCGGGCGGTATTCGCCTAGTTGCGGCCTCTGGGCCGGCGGCGAAGTCGAGCAAAGGTGGGCTGGACACCGGCTCGGTCGCCACATCCGTGACCTTGCATCGAGGTAGCGAGGAAGAGCAGACTCTGCCCCTTTCCAGTCCCGAGGACTTCGACACGGCCATGGCCTCCTGTGCCAACGGCGATGTCATCTGGCTGGATATCGGCCAGGAGAAGCCCGTCGCCGTCAACTTGAAGCTCGACCCGGACTCCTCCCGCGCCGCAGCCCTGGCGCCCTTCAAGTTCGTGGCGGACATCTTCCTAGCGCTCTTGAAGATGCTCATCGTGCCCTTGATCCTGACCTCGATCATCACCGGTGTGGCCGGTGTGGGGGCCATGAAGGACCTGCGCCGCCTGGGGGGCAAGACCTTCGGCTATTACATTGGTACTAGCCTGCTGGCCGTTCTCGTGGGCCAGATTCTCGTAACGATCATCCAGCCGGGAACCGGCGCCGCCCTGGGGCTGTCGGCGATCTCCGGCGAGGACCTCGCGCCCGATGCGAGCTT
>JBLHWM010000371.1:0-3139 GCA_047629095.1 Planctomycetota bacterium
CCGAAGACGATTGCGGGGCCCGGATTCATCGCGCAAACCCCGGCGTGGACATGGGACTTTTTCTCATGGACACAAGCTACACGGGACGAGGTCCCAGGCCAAGAACCGGGACTCGACAAAGGCGCTGCCAAAAGGTGCGCAAGTGTGTCTTGCACCAAGTCGAAGAAGTACAGTGCCCCGCGATTCGCGTCCCCCCGCAAGTGCAATGCTCCCCACGAACCAAGACACCGTCGAATTGGCTACCCCACCCTCCCCACAGCCCGAGCCCAGCCTAGGCTCGGACTCGAATCCTGCCGCTGGCAGGCTCCTAGCGGCCTTGTTTGTGGCCAGTGGCGTCTTCCGGTTCCTGGTCGCTTGGCTCATGACCAAGTTCACCTTGGTGGACGATGCGTACATCCATCTGCGCTATGCCCGCAACCTGGCGGAGCAGGGCACCTTCGTCTACAACCCGGGCGAGGCGGTCTTCGGCCTGACGTCGCCCCTCTATGGGCTTGTCGCCGCGTGCCTCTACTTCGTGTTTGGCAGCCACATCGAAGTCGCCGTGATCGTGTTCAACATCCTGCTGTGGACGGGCGCGGGCGTCCTGATTGCGAGGGAGCTTCCAGAGCGGAGCCGCTTGCCGCTGATGGCGCTGTTCCTGCTTGCGCCGGTCTTTGTGGACAACCAGATGCTGGGCATGGAGACGCCGCTCTTGGTATTGCTCTTAGCCGGATCTGTCCGAGCGGCGCGCCTAGGAAATGTCACCACGGCCTGCCTGTGGTTTGGGCCCGCGTTGATCACGCGCCCCGAGGCCGTTCTCTTGTCGCCCTTTCTGCTGATGCTCGTCGCCGCCGAACACGGCTGGGGTCCCGGGATGAAGCGCATGCTGAAGCCAGGCGCCCTGGTCGCCTTGCTCACCCCCGGAGTCCTCTGGGTGACCTTCGCCCTGATCCAATACGGCTCGCTCATTCCCCAGTCGATGGTCGCCAAGACGGGCTGGGGCTCGACCCACTACGACTCGATCTTCACCCTGCAGAACGCAATCTTGACCGTGCCTCGGTTGAGCTTCCTGCCCTTCATCGACGGCTTTCCCGCTGCGATCCAATGGGTGCTCGCGGCGGTGCTACTACTTGGAGTTGTGTGGATCGTCTTCGTGAACCTGCGCCGTGGAACGCGGGCATCGCGCACGTGGCTTGGCTTCTACGCGGTGTACATCACCTTCTTCCTTGTGGGCAAGGGCGCGACGGAGGCGTCTTGGTACGCAGTGCCGTCCTCGGTCGCATTGCTGTGCGCCGCGGCACCCTGCCTGCCGAAGTGGCTCACGAATCCGGGGCAGCTGCGCATCCAGCTTGCCTTGGTCCTCAGCTTGACGGGCTTGAGCTTTGTGGCGGCCTCCCAACGCGCGCCCCTGCTGCAATATTACGTCGATGGCTACGGCGCTTGCGCTGAGTTCCTCGAGGCGCGGGCCGAGCCCGGGACCGCCCCAAACACCAAGGTCGCCATCGGCGAGATTGGCGTCTTTGGTTTCCGCACCACCATGAAGGTCGTGGACGTGGCGGCGCTGATCAGCCCCGAGACTCTACCCTGGCGCAACGACGGCCTGTCCTTCATCCGCATGGTGCAGCTGTCCGGCTCGAAGTACTTCGTGCTCTCGGATAGGGCAGTCACCACGAACACCTATCCCGCCATCGCCGCCGTCTGGATTGGCGACCTAGAGAAGGCCTGGTTCGATGAGCAGTGCCAGCACATCGCCCAGTTCAAGGACAAGCACGTCTACGAAGTGACGAATAGCAGCGAAGAATAGGGGCCGCCGAAGTCAACCGCTGTGGGACTACTCTTCTTCGGCTACCGGCTCGCGGCCGAGTAGGAGCTCCGCAATCTCGATGGCCTCGGACAGATCAATGTCATAACTGACAAAGTTGAGCTCGAGCACAACGTCTCCCCGCGACGCCAAGATCCCCGATGCGGAGAAGGGCCTCGAGCCGAGCTGCAGGTCGGTCTGGAAGTAGCTGCCCCGGATCCAATCGGACTCATCTTCCGTAAGCTCTCGAACGACGCTCTTGGTGATCTCGGCCTGGCTGATGCTGAACTGCTCTCTCTTCGCGGCCAGGATCTTAACTTGCAGGTCCATCAAGCGCTCCGCTGCGGGTTCGGAGTCCATCGCAAAGAGCCCGGCAGCTAGCATGACGCCGGCTTGCTCGGTGTTGCGAGCCATCATGACATCGCACTCGATGATCTCCTTCAGGCTGACCTCGTAGTCGGCCTTGGGCACAATCGAGAGTGCGGCTTCGATCTGCGGTGTCAGCAGGGTCGAAACCTGGCTGGTCCATGCGTCCGGAGCCTGGGATTCGAGTCGCTCTTCAAGACCCGTAAAGACCTTCGCGAAGTCGTGGGCATTAACAGGCCGCAGACTGGGATCCAAATACCACTGCGGCTCGAAGATCAGGACCGACTCCGTGGGTAGGTTGGCGAGCACGTGCTCGAAGCCCAGGGATGGCTCCGCAGCGGCAAGCTGCTCGAAGAAGAGCTCGCCATTGCGATAGGCAAACAGGAAGCTCGACGCGACGACCTTCTTCATGTACATCTCAATCGGATCCTCGGTCTCCACCACAGCTCCAATCGCCTCGGTAAAGAGCTCAAAGCCAGCCGAGTTGCCCATCTGGCTGCTGACCTGGCGGGCGATGAATTGCGCGTGTCCCTCGATCACGGCATTCACGACTTGGACGCCGTCTGCATCCAGCGCCGATCCAATCAGCTCGGCCAAGGAATGAGCGTGGTTGTCGACTACGTGCACCACTTCATGAACGATCACCGCTTGCAGGACCTGCTCGGTCGCGAAATCGGTCATGCCCAGGATCTCCGCATGGTCAAACAGGTTTTGGCGCACGAGCACGATCTCCCCGGTCTCCATTACGGTCTTGGCCAGTAAGCCCCTCTCCATTGCTTTGGCCATAAGCTCCGCGCTCTTCTCGGCGACCTGCTCGTCTTCAAGCTGCAGTACGAACTGGGGCCGAATTTCGTCGAGTAGAAGCTGCGTCATCTCCTCGCTCTCTACAAACCGGATCGAGACCGACTCCACGTCCGTTGGATACGAAGCCTGGACCGCCACGAGGGCCTCCGCCGCAAAGCGTTCCAGCAACTCCACGGAGTAGTCCTCGGC
>JBLHWM010000372.1:0-3129 GCA_047629095.1 Planctomycetota bacterium
TGCCGTAGCCGGTACTCGTTTGCACACTAGTGACCACGAAGCTCGAGTCTCGCAGTGCTGAAGTCACTCGCGTGTAATCGGGGAGCTCTGAGCCCACGACGCCGTTGGAACCACCCCAGAACCAGAGTACGGCGGCGATCACAAGGATCGAGCCACCCATCACGCCCGCGTAGACACGCACTTCACTGGACTGGGTCGCCATGCGCCAACCGCGTTTTGGGCCCGAGCGCAAGACCGTGTCGTAGATTGCGAAGTTGATGCCGGCGGCGAACATGAACGCGATCGTGATGCCCTCGACCATGGGCGATTGGAAGTACGCCATGCTCTCGGAGTGGCTCGAGAAGCCACCCGTGGCCAAGGTGCCAAAGGCGTGAACGAGCGCCTCGTACAGGGGCAGGTCAGCCAGCATGTACAGGGCGACTTGCACAATCGTCAGGCCGACATAGATGCGCATCAGGCCGACGCCGCTATCCCGCACGCGTTGGTGTACAGCCTCCCTGGAGACGCCGGGCACTTCCGAGCGGAAGAGGCTGCGGCCACCTGCGGGGAAGAGCACAACGAACACGAGCACAATGCCGATACCGCCGAGCCAGTGGGTGAAGGATCGCCAGAAGGAGATCGACTTGGCCAAGCCGTCGATGCCCTCGGCACTCAGGATCGTCGACCCCGTTGTGGTGAAGCCTGAAACCGATTCGAAGAACGCGTCGACCACGCCCGGAATCGCGCCGGAGAACAGGAACGGGAAGGCGCCGATGATCCCTGCGACCAACCAAGACAGCCCCACCACCGCGAGGCCCTCGCGACGGTAAAACTCCTTTTGGTTAAGTTCGGCACGCTTCCTGTCGTGGCGTAGTTGATGCACCAGCACCAACAGCGCAAACAGGATCACGGCGATCTGGCCGCCCAGCAGAATGTAGTCCGGAGAGAGCCCGCCCAAGCTGGGAATGGTACCTGCGAAGTTCAGAATGTCGGTGTTCGATCCCCAGGGGAGGAAGCCGATCAATAAAGCGCAGCCAGTGGAAAAACTAAGCAGTAGCAAGTTGCGACGCGTGCCCAGACTTCGCCGCTGGGGGCCATGCTCGGACTTCTCCCCAATTCGGCGCGTGATCAAGTGAACAAGCCCCATGCCCATAGCGCCAGAGATAGCGGATGAGCGAAGGCATGCGCTCCAAGCACCGTGCTCTGCATAAAAGAGCGCGACACAAGCTGGCACCAGGAGGAAGAGCGCCAGCAGCAGCAGGACCTGCCCAAGCAGGTGATAGACCGCGTGGAGGTTCATTCGGAGACGTGGCTATCGGGTTCCAAGAAGATGTTTTCGACCTCGCGGATGTCATCGGGCAAGGCGAAGATGATGACTTGATCACCATCCTCGACGGTGCTCTCTCCGTTGGGAATGAAGACGTCTTCCGAGCGAACGACGGCGCCAATCTTGGCTCCGTCGGGTAGCCCGAGGTTCTTCACCTTGCGCTCCTTCTTTGTGCCGCGGAAGTGTGCCTCAAGCTCGAGTACCTCTGCGCGCCCGTCGGCAATCACGGCGATCGAGGACACCGAGTCCGAGCGCACAAAGCGCAGAATACGCTGGGCACACTGCAGACGCGGCGAGACCGCCACGTCGATGTTCATCAAGTTGTAGACGCTGCTGTAGGCGCGCTTGTTGACCAAGGCCACGGTGCGCTCGACGCCCTGGGATTTGGCCAACTGGCATGCGATCATATTGTCCTCGTCGTCGCGGGTCGAGGCGATGAAGACGTCCACTTCGCCGACCTGCTCTTCCATCAAGAAGTCCAAGTCCGTCGCGTCTCCCTCGAGCACCAAAACGCGGCTCGAGACTTGTTCGGCCACTTGGCGCGCGCGCTCGGGGTCGCGCTCAAAGAGGCGCACCGAAATACCCGGTGTCGCGTCCAGGCGCTGGGCGATGCTCACACCGGCAGAACCACCGCCCATGATCACGACCTTGCGGCGCAGCTTGACCGGCTCGCCAGCCAAGGCCTCGAACTCGTCGAGGCTGTCTCGCTTACCAACGACATAGACGTGGTCGTCGGCTTCCAGCGCGAACTGACCACCCGGCACCGTGACCTCGTGATTCCGGATCACGGCCACTACCATCACGCCCGTGGGTAGGCGCAGCTTCATCAGGGCCGTGCCCAAGAGCTCGGAGTCACTGCCAAGGCGCAGGCGCCTCAATTGGACCTGGCCGCCCGCAAAGGACTCGACCTCCAGGGCGTGGTTCGTCGCCACCGTGCGCAAGACCATCTCCGCAGCGAGCTCCTCCGTCGAGAGCAGCACGTCGTAGCCCAAGCAGCCCTTGTAGAAGAAACGGAAGGCGTCCACGCGCTTCGTGTCCTTGATCCGCAGGATGATGCGCTTGGCTTTGAGCTTGCGGGACAACACACAGGCCAGCATGTTGACCTCGTCGTTGTCCGTTGCGACCACCACAAGGTCCGCCTTGGGCACACCAGCCAGGGTCAGCACCTCGGCATAGGTCGCATCACCTTGGATTGCCTGCACATCCAGGGACTCCTGGAGCTCCCGAATCCGCACGGGATCCTTATCGATTACGCTGACTCGATGCTCACCTTTAGAGAGCACCTCGGCAAGGTGGTGCCCCACTTCGCCCGACCCGATGATTACGATGTGACTTGTCTCTCGATCCATAATGCGTACCCTACGCCTACTGCCCTTGTGAATCACGCCCCAGTGCCTATTGCCTCACAAGTTCTGCTCCTCTCCAGCGCCCTAAAACTTTGCTAGCACTGCTCGACAACCGCGACTCGTTCACTTGGAACCTTGTACAGGGCCTAGAGGCCCTTGGGACGGAGGTGCGTGTTTTCGAAGCCAACGCAGCTACATTTCAGGATTTTGCACAACTTCAAGCCGACCACATTCTCGTGGGGCCCGGGCCCGGCCACCCTAAAGATGCAAAGCTTAGTATTGAGCTCTTCGAGGCCCTCTCCAGCACCCCCATCCTTGGGGTCTGCCTTGGGCACCAGGCCCTTGCCTTCAGTGCGGGTGCCGCGATCTGCGAGGCTCCCGAGCTAGCCCATGGCCAGCCCATCGGCGTCCAACACAACAGAACGGGGCTCTTTAAGGGCCTCGACGCGCCCGTGGCTATGGGGCGCTACCACTCGC
>JBLHWM010000373.1:0-3129 GCA_047629095.1 Planctomycetota bacterium
GGCGAGGTCGCGGCGTTTGGATCGGGGGTATGACCAGGCCTTGGCCCTTGGGCATGCCCTTGGCCAGCGGCTTGGGTTGCCGGTTGTGAGGCTGCTCAAGCGGACCCGCGCCACGCCGCCCCAAGGCGAGCCGGGCAGTCGCTCGCGCACGGCGAATGTGCAGTCGGCCTTCGCCATGGTGCGACCACTTGGTGGCGTCTTCGACCTAGGGCCGGTGCGCAAGATCCTAAAACGGGTTCCGCTGCGCGCGGTGGCCGAGCTCGGGATGCGCAACCTAGCCGCGGACCAGCCCCTTTTATTGGTGGACGATGTGGTGAGCTCCGGGGCGACCCTTGGGGAGTGCGCGCGGGTGCTGCGGAAGGCGGGCGCGAAGAAGATCGGGTGCCTGGCGCTGGGCCGGGCGGAGCGGTCGCATAGTCCCTAAGGGCGCATGGACCCAAGGGCGCTGGACGAAGGTTGCGTGTTGAGCGTAAGGGCGCAGTGCCTACGCTCAAACGCATGAAGTACTACTTTGTGCGCCAGGCTTCCAGAGCCTTGGTGAGCTGCTGGAGAGCACCCTCGAGATGTTCGCGGGGCGTGCCGAATCCCAGGCGTAGGCAGCCGGGGACTCCGAAAAACTCGCCGGGGGTTACGGCCAGGTCGAAGTGCTCGGCGGCAAACTTGGAGAAGGCCATGGTGTCCGTAGGGCCGGACTGCGTGGCGCCAGTAGCGTCGAGGTTCTCGATGCGCGCGAAGATTGTCAGGCCAAGGCCCGAGCAAAAGGCGCTCACACCCGGCATCTCTTGTGCCCAGCGGTAGAGCAGCGGGCGGCACTCGGCGGCAAAGTTGTTGTAGGGCGCGCGCAGATCGTCGAGGCGCTTGACCGCGCGCAGTCCGATACGAATGGCGGGCGTGGGTGGATCCACGTAGCCCATGTACAGGTGGTCGAGTAGGCGCGTGCGCTCGCCCGCCATGTCCTCGCCGAGCACAAGCCAGCCGAGTCGCAGGGCACCCATGCCATAGGGCTTGGTCAGGGAGCCGATGGTGATGCTGCGGGGGATCGTGGTGGCGCAGCGCACTTGATCCGCTACGGGGACGAGGTCCATGTAGGACTCGTTGCAGATGAGGATGCCGCCCCGGTCCCCGGCGATGGTGCCCAACTCATGCAGCAGCTCGGCACTGCTGAGGGCGCCGGTGGGGTTGTTGGGGTTAGTAAAGAAGACGTGGGCGGGCCCGGTTTGGGGAGTTCCGGGCGCGTCGAGTGCGGCGGCCACATCCCCGGGATCCAGGCGCCAGTCCTCATGCTCACGGCGCTCTACCTCACACAGGCTCGCGCCGAAGTAGGGCGGCAGGGCTCGGAAGGGCTGGTAGGAGGGGACGTCCACGGCGACCCGGGCCCCGTCCCGGAAGTAGGTTGTGGCGACCAGGTGCAGGGCTGCGGAGGCACCCATGGTGAGCACAATGCGGCTGGGGTCCACACCGTAGCGCTCGGCAATCGCGGCCTCGAAGGCGGGCATGGCCAGGTGGCCGGGGTGGTCGAGGTTGGCGGCCGTGGCGAGGTCCGGGGGCAGCTCCTCGGGCCCCAGAAGCTTGGCGTCCGGAACGGGCATGCCCGAAGTGGACAGGCTCCAGGTGGAGGCCGCCATCTCGTTGTGGGCCCAAAACATGTAGGGGAAGTGCATGGGGGTGGCTTCCGGATCGGGCGTTGGGTCGTCTTTCTTCAAGGCACAGGGAATTTGTGGGATTTTCTGGCCAGACGCGCCGGGGCACTCTGGAGATGCGGGGCCCACAAGCTAACATGGGCTCACTGGACTGCCGACATTCCATTAATGCAGGCCAACCGAATCATGAAAAAATACCTACTGCTATCCTTTCCGTCTCTCGTACTGGTCGCCGCAACCTTGGGCTTTGCCGCGGTGACGCCGCAGCTTGGCTATGGCCAAGACGCTAGCGATTCCGATTCCAAGGTCGAGGTCGAGGTTGAGAAGAACATCGTGATGGCCACTGTGGCCGGGGCGAAGGTACGCAACGGTGCGGACAAGAACAGCACGGCCGTGTTCAGCTGTGAAGTTGGCCAGATCCTGCACGTGGCTGGCAAGCGACGCGGCATTGGCTTCCTGCCTGTGGAGGCCCCCGGTGGTTTTCCGGTCTGGGTCCACGGCGGTAACCTCAAGCCGACGGACACCGAAGGCATCCTTGAGATCACAGCCGACGCAGTAAACCAGCGCCCCTTGGCATCCAGTGGTGCCGAGAGCTATCCCCTCAGCCAGCGCCTGCATCGCGGCGATCGCGTGCGCGTGATCGAGCGCCAGGATGCGACCAAAGCGCTGTCCTTGGATTGGGTTCGGATCTGGTCCGCGCCGGGAAGCACCGGTTGGATCCTCGAGACCGAGGTCAAGTCCGTAACCGACGGCCCAAATGCGGCCTGGGACAAGGCTATGGCCCAGCTCGGCACGCGCACAACGCTGAAGACTGCCGAGACCGAAGGCGGCGCTGGCAAGCCAGTCAACGGGATTGGTGCCAAGGGTACGCCTAGTAGCGCAGCACTCGAAGGCGCCAAGCAGACCCAAGCCGAGACCATGTTCGACCAGGCCGAGGTCATGCTGGCCACCGAACGTATCAAGCCAACCCCGGACTTCGCCGCCGTTCGCTCGGCCTTCGAAGCGGTGGTGGCCCTCGACGCCGGCGCGCGCTGGAAGCGGGACGCCGAGAGCGGCCTAAAAATCGTGGCGGCACTGGAAGAGGCAGTCGCCCTCAAGAGTGACCTGGAAGCGGAGAAGATTCGCCGCCAGGAAGACCTGCTCGAGCGCCAACGTCGCGCCTGGGAAGAGAGTCGCCAGCGAGATCCGATGATCGGCAAGTTCGACGCCCGCGGTGTGCTCGAGCGTCGTTCACGCAGCGGCGAGCCCCATCGCTACATCCTGCGCTGGGGTCCCGAAGAGGTCTGCGAAGTACGCTGTGCTTCCGGCAAGTACGACCTCGACATCTTCGCGGGCTACGAGATCGGCTTGAAGGGCCTACTCGAGTACGCCAAGCCCGGCGCACTGCTCGAAGAGCGTCCCGTTCTGGAAGTGGGCAAGATCGAAGTCATCTCCAAGCGCTAAGGACCAAGGTGACCTCGTGTTTGAGGTCTCTCGTAGAATTGCGAAT
>JBLHWM010000374.1:0-3129 GCA_047629095.1 Planctomycetota bacterium
GCACCCCGACAACCCACTGATCATCCAAGGTGACCGGACGCTCCTACTGCACACGGTCAAGGCCCAGCTTGGCGAGGATGGCCGCCCCTTGAAAGATGAGCGCGGCTACCCGATTAGCCACGAGCACCCACGTTACGCCGAAGCGCGGGACGCCCTTGCCGTCTTTGCCGAGCTCGAAAAGAGCCCTGAATACCTACATAGCTACCGGATCTCCTCGATCTCCATCTGGAATGCAGCCGCTATAGGGCTCACCGCCGAAGGCATCATTGAGACCCTCGAGGATCTCGCATGCGTGCCGATCCCCCAGAACGTGCTGGTGGACATCCGCGACTGGGTTGCGCGCTATGGGTTGCTGCGCATAGAGCGCTGCGAGGGCGAAGACGGAGCCCAACGCTTTGAGCTGACCTCTGGGGACCGCGAGGCCCTGGAGTCCGTACTCGGCTTCCCGTCAGTGGCCAAGCTCATCGAGAAGCAGGCCGACGGCCGCGTGCTTCTCAGCGAACTCGCACGTGGCTCCCTCAAGCAGGCCCTAATCAAGATCGGCTTCCCCGTGGATGATCGTGGCGGCTACACCGAGGGTGACAAGTTCGACATCCCCTTAAGCACCCAAACCAAGGACGGTAAGGCCTTCGCCATTCGCGACTACCAGGCCTCCGCCGCCGACGCATTCCATCAGGGTGGAGCCGTCACTGGTGGCAACGGCGTGATCGTCCTACCGTGTGGCGCGGGTAAGACCATCGTCGGGCTGGCCGTCATGAATCGAGTGGGTGCCAAAACCTTGGTGCTTACTACAAACACCGTGGCCGTCAGCCAGTGGCGCAACGAGATCCTCGACAAGACAGACCTTACCGAAGATGACGTGGCCGAGTACACCGGTGACAACAAGCGCGTGGCTCCGGTCACAATCAGCACCTACCAGATGTTGACCTGGCGTAAGTCCAAGAAGGCCGAGTTCGAGCACATGGCACTGTTCTCCGCGCACAACTGGGGCTTGGTGGTCTACGACGAGGTGCACCTCTTGCCCGCTCCAATCTTTCGGGTAACCGCTGACCTGCAGGCTCGTCGCCGCCTAGGCTTGACCGCTACCCTGATCCGTGAAGATGGCAAGGAAGACGAGGTCTTCTGCCTAATCGGCCCGAAGCGTTTTGAAGTGCCATGGAAGGTCTTGGAGGGACGCGGCTTCATTGCGGAAGCCCACTGCACCGAGGTGCGCGTTGAGCTCGAGCCCGCACTCAAGCCGAGCTACTCCTCTGCGGACGCCAGGCGCAAGTTTCGCATCTCCTCGGAGAACCCCGCGAAGACCGGAGTGATCGAGAACCTGCTCAAACGCCATGTGGGCGGCAGGGTCATGATCATTGGCCAGTACATCGACCAACTCAACGCATTGGCCAGGCACCTGAAGGTACCGCTCATCACGGGCAAGACGCCCAACGATGTACGCAATGTGCTCTATGCCGATTTCCGATCGGGCAAGGAGCCTGTGCTTATCGTCTCTAAGGTCGGCAACTTTGCCGTTGACCTGCCCGACGCAAATGTACTCATTCAAATCTCCGGCACATTTGGCTCCCGCCAAGAGGAAGCCCAGCGCCTTGGCCGGGTCTTGCGCCCCAAGTCCGACGGCCGCGGCGCCAGCTTCTATGCCATTGTCACCCACGGAACCCGTGACCAAGACTTTGCCCAGAAAAGACAACTGTTCCTAGCCGAGCAAGGCTACTCCTACGAAATCGTTGACGCGGCAAGCCTTGAGGGCGAGCCGTGCGCTGAACTTGCGCGTCCCGACGACGCCTAATAGCGCCCCTTTGAATTGATCTGAAATGTCTCCATCGAAACCATCACCTAGCTCGAACAACGAGCAAGGCGCCAACCTTATCTCGGCACTCTCGGACCTGGATCGCGCGGACCTAGATGAGGTCGTGCGCTTCTGGAATCCCAAGGACAAAACCCTTGGGCGCTCCGAAGACCGCCGCGCGATCGCCCAGACCTGGATGCAGGATCCCGCGATTGTAGAGCCGCGCATTCGCGACCTCGGATCTCGAATGGGCGCCATCGTCAGCTTCCTCCTATCGCGAAAGGGCTATCGGGCAGATCGCATGGAGCTGCTATCAGCTCGGGGTCTGGAACACTGCTCCCAAAAGAACCTCGAGGCTGCGCTCAACCATTTGCGCCGGCGCGCAATCGTCATGTGGACCCTGGACCCGCGCTTCGAGTCCCACGGCATGCGCGTGCTTGCTCTTCCGGTGGAGCTCGGGGACATACTCCACGACCTAGACCGCAACCGCGCCCACGGGCTCTTCGATGCCCTAACCCTGCGCGGCTATCTCGAAGCTGCCTCGAACTCTTCTTCCGCCGCTAAGGGCGCCAAGGCTTCCACCCGGCGCCAACGCGAGATGTACCGCATGTACGTCTCCGATGCAGCATCCGTCGGTCGGGTCGAGAAACTCGAGCCCGAGCTACGGAGCCTCGTCGAAAAGACAATCATGGAGTTTGGCGGCATCCTGCCACGGGCACTGTTCGAGCAGATGGAATCCGAGGTCACCACATGGGAGGCCAGGTCCTGGCGAGAGCAGCTTGAGAAGGCTCTGGTCGGTACGGTCAAGCGCCTAGACCTGACCAAGTACGGGATCAACCACAAGGACGAGAGCCTTGTGATCTTCAACGAGGTCGCCCTGTCCTGGCTCAAGCGTGTCGCTGTTCCCGGTGACCCCGATCGCCCCAATGAAGAGCTCAGCCTAAGCGTTGATCTCGTGACGAACCTGTCGCGCTTCCTAGCCTACATCGATGAGAACGATGTGCGTTTCACAGTCAAGGGCGAGATCTTCAAGACCACCGAGAGGCGCATCCTTCAGCACCTGATTCCCAATCCCGGTCGGGAGCTAGAGAGGGAAGAAGTACTCCAGTGGATCTACGGTTTCGCGCGCAAGAAGGAGCTGATCGATCGCACTGGCGAGCGCACGGTCAGCGTGTCGAGCGCGGGCAACGAATGGGCCAACAAGTCCCTGGCTGAGCAGCTCCAGGCGGTCGTCGAATACATGATTGGCGAGAGCGGTTTCGATGGCGAGCTCTACCACCAGACGCGCATGCGGCGCATCTTTATGCGGCTGCTTAAGCGCGTGGATGCGGGCGTCTGGT
>JBLHWM010000375.1:0-3104 GCA_047629095.1 Planctomycetota bacterium
TCGCCAGGTAGCCGGCGTGGGGTCCGCCGTAGCCCATGGGCACGCCGAAGCGTTGGCAGGAGCCAACGGCCACGTCGGCGCCGAACTCGCCGGGGGCGCGCAGCACGGCCAGGGACATGATGTCGGCAGCGACGACGAGCATCGCCTTGGTCGCGTGGGCTGCGTCGGCCAGGGCCTCGAAATCGTCGACGCGACCGCGGGTGTCCGGGTACTGCACCAGCGCGCCGAAGATACGGCCCGCGGATTCGTCGGTGAAGTCCCAGGTCTCGTGGTCACTGACGACGAGCGTGATGCCCGCCATGACGGCGCGGGTGCGCAGCACGGCCAGGGTCTGGGGGTGGCAACGATCCGACGCCAGGAAGACAACGCCCTTGCCGCGCTGGGCGCGCAGGCAGAGCGTCATGGCCTCGGCCGCGGCGGTGGACTCGTCCAACAGGGACGCACCGGCCATGGGCAGCCGGGTCAGGTCGCAGACCATGGTCTGGAAGTTGAGCAGGGCTTCGAGGCGTCCTTGGCTGATCTCGGCCTGGTACGGCGTGTAGGCCGTGTACCAGCCGGGGTTCTCCAGCACGTTGCGCTGGATCACGGGCGGCATCACCGTGCCGTGGTAGCCAGCGCCGATGTACGTCTTCAGCACCTCGTTCTGCTGGGCCACCGAGCGCAGATCGTCAATCGTCTCGCGCTCACCGCGATCGTTGAGCAAGCAAGCCTCCTCATCGAGCTCACGGCCCAGGCGAATCTGAGCTGGTATCGTCTTGCCCACCAGCGCGTCAAGGCTATCGAGCCCCAAGGTCTGCAACATGTCCGCCACGTCCGCGGAGTCGGGGCCAACATGACGACGGGTGAAGGTATCTAGGGGGCGAGTGAACATAGCTGCCTATTAGAGGAAGGGACGTGCCGAGGTGACGGCGCTTGGGATTTCAGGCAGCCATTCTAACGGCCATCCTAAATCTCGTCGCCCGAAACCCTTCGAGCCAAACACAACTTGTCCCATCCCAGAAGCTTTGGAGCTTTTGCGCCCGTAGGGGCATTACGGGCTGGACGCCCAAGATTCTCCCTCCACAATGAGCCCTATGAACTGGCTCTTCCTCAAGGGACTCGCCCGCAGCCAAGCCCACTGGGACCGGCAGCCGGCTGTTTTCATGGACCACGTGCCCGGGGCGCGGGTGCACTTCCTCGACCTTCCGGGCATCGGAGCGGCGTCGGAGAGGCGCGCATCCTGGAAGATGGCGGAGATCGCCGACGACCTGCGGGAGCGCTTTCTAGACCTGCGCGAGGCCGACGGCGTGGACACAACCGCCCCCTGGGCGATCCTGGGCATTAGTCTGGGCGGAATGATCGCCATGGAGTGGATCGAGAGCCACCCCACGGACTTCGAACGTGCGGTGATCATCACCTCCAGCGCCGGGAACCTTTCGCCGCCCTGGAAGCGGATGCTGCCCTCGGTCGGCCCAAGCTACATTCGCGCCATGTTCGCCAAGGATGCCCAAGAGACCGAGCGCCGCTCCCTGGCCATCACGACCAACGACCTAGAGCGCCGGGACGAGCTGGTCGCCGCCTACATCGAGATTGGCAAGTCCTGCAACATGCCGATCAAGGTCATCAACCGGCAGCTTCTAGCCGCCATCCGCTGGCCCGCACCGGCGCAACTCCGGATCCCGACCCTGTTCCTCGGCACCGAAGCCGACCACATGGTCCACCCCACCTGCACCCCGGCCTTGGCCGCCCACTTCGACGCGCCTCTGCGAATGCACAAGACCGCGGGCCACGAGATTCCCCACGACGATCCCTATTGGCTCGCGGACCAGGTCTCGGATTGGCTTAAGTTGAACGCGTAGCCCTCGGGCTGTTGATTTTGGCATCCCATGGCCGCTGGTGACTTCGAGCGCACCCGGTTTTTAGAATACATGGGCAATGAGGGGTTTTCGGGTGCTAGGCGTATGTGAAGAGTGGTGCTCGAAACCTCTGTGCGGTACGGATTCGTCGATGAAGTGACGAGAAGTGTGCGGCGCCTTATGTTGGTGACACGTATATTGATGGCGTAGGAGCGGAGTGAAGATGCTTACTACCGCGGAGATAGCTGACTGCCCCGACGCGTCCATCCGATAGCTTTTTGGCCCCAACCGATGAAGAAGACCCTCTCCCCAAATGACATGCAGGCGGCCATTGAGGAGCTGGGGGTTGAACCTGAAGCTTGCATGCTTTGTGGCGCACCAAAGCCGGAGCCTTTCTTCGAGAAGTCGGGGAAGACCTTCTTTCGGTGCAGCTCCTGTGAGTTTGTCTTCATCCACGCGATCTACCCGGAATTCGTAGAGGACACCGACCATCTATCCTCGACCTACGAATTCGAGACCGCCCTTAAGCCAAACTCTCGCCAGCGTCAAAAGATGGACGTGTGGCTGAAGCACTTGTCGCCCAAGCGCACCCAGGGAGAGCTGCTGGAGATCGGCTGTGGCCAAGGCATCTTCTTGCAGTACGCCCAAGAGGCCGGTTGGAAAGTGCAGGGGGTCGACGTTCTTGGCCCGGTTGTCGAGGTCGCCCGAGAACAGCGCGGCTTGAACGTTTTCCACGGGGAGCTCGCCGAGGCCAACTTTGAAACGAACAGCTTCGACGCATGCTTCCTGAGTGAGGTGATCGAACACATCGTCGATCCAATCGAGCTCATGAGTGAGATTCATCGCGTCTTGCGACCCGGCGGAGTTGCCGTCCTTGGCACAGGCAACGCTTGCAGCTGGTCCGCCAAGTTTCGAGGTCCAAAATGGAGGTACTACCGGTTCGGCGGCCACCTCCACATTCGCTACTTTGGTCCCAACAACGCGAAGTACCTCTCTGAAAAGGCGGGTTTTCAATCCATTGAAGTCCACACCCACGGCTTCGCCTTTGGCGAGTCTTGCGAGCTGAAGGGCCAATGGTACAAGGGGCTGGCCAAGGTCGTCCAAGGCCTGCTTTCCCCCTTCGCCACCCTAGCAGGCCGTGGTCACCGCCTCTTGCTAGTGTTCCACAAAGAGGTCTAGGATCGGGCGCATCGCCCAATGTGCCCTGACCACGGGCGTACAAGCACCGGGTAAATCACAAGCGCGGCAGGAGCCCACCCGATGGCGACA
>JBLHWM010000376.1:0-3063 GCA_047629095.1 Planctomycetota bacterium
CCTGGAATGACCAGGAGACGCTGTTCTCCACCGCGATCGAGAAGAACCCGGACTACACGATGCTGTACTGGCAGCTGGGCGAGATCCGGCGCCAGAACTACCTGCAGACGATGGAGCCGGCCGAGCTTAAGGCCGCCTTCGCCATGTTCGACAGCGCCACGGATCTGCTGGTCTTAGCGCGCACAGACGAGTCGATTCCAAAGAGCGAGCTCGACCACCTACAGACGAGCTTGGGCCAAGCCTGGTGTTACTTGCACCAGGCCGACGGCGACGAGTTCAAGGACTTCGAGACGCCGCGCACGATCTTCAACATGCTGTTGGAGAAGGTCTATCAGCGCGAGCAGTTCAACGCGGACAATGGCTTCAACCGCGCCATGCTTCCCCTGGAGCAGATCTTCTGCGGCCTCGGCGTGTGCGCGGTCGCCATGGGCGACCCCGACGAGGCCATCGCCCACTTCAAGCGCGCTCTGGAGTTCAACCCGAATTTCGCCCCGGCCACCCACAACCTGGGCATCGTGTACTTCGACCAGCAGCAGTGGGAGCTCTCCCGCCAGATGCTCGAACGCACCCTTGAGCTCAAGCCCGACGACACGGACGTCATGGCCTACTTGGCGCGTTCGCTGTTCGAGGCCGGCTGGCCCGACAGCGCACTCGAGGTCGCAGCCCGCATCGCCGAACTCGATCCCGGGAGCCCCGTTCCCAAGGTGCTCGAAGGCAGCGCCGCCTTCAAGAAGCGCGACTGGAGCAAAGCCCTGGCCGCCTTCGACCAGGCTCTGGTGCTGGATCCCCGGGACGCCTTCTCCCACTACCGACGCGGTATGACGCTCTACCAGATGGACTTGATCGAGAGCGCAATCAAGGCCCTGCGCCGGTCCTGTGAACTGTCCCCGACCCACTTCGAGTCGCACTACAACCTGGGCAGTTTCCTACTAGCGAACGGCTCCGAATCCATCGCTCAGCCCTACCTCGACCGCGCCTATTCCATCGGCGGCGATCCGCGCTCCTTGGCCGCCATGCGCGAGGCGCTCTACGCCTTAGACATGACGAATGACGAGCGCTTGCACGCATTCGCCGCGCTCGACGATCAGCGCAAGGACGCCGCGGGTGCACTGTGGTGGGCCGAGCGCAGCCTGCTGGCCAACCCCGCCAACGGCATGTCCCGGCACCTCAAGGGTCGTATCCTCTTGGATAGCAATGAGTTCACCCTGGCACTGCCCGAGCTCGAGATGGCGGTAAAAATCTATCCGAATGGGATCGGCCCAGTGATCGATCTCGGTCGCTGCTACGGCAAGGTTGGGAAGCCCGAGCTCGCAATGGAGAACTTCGATCGCGCACTCCAGTTGATCCAAGCCCAGCGCGCGCCCAGTGATCCGGAGCAGCTCGAAGGATTCCGAACCCTGCAGCAGAACATGCGAGAAAAGGTCGAGGCTCTCCGGAACGCCCTCTAGCAGCCCTGACTCGGGCCCCTACGAAAGCGCCACCGCCATGGAATCCATGGCGGTGGCGTTTTTACTGGGCAGCTAGTAGCTGGTGCGCTCGCCGCCCTTGGAGACCCGAGCCGCGCCTTCAAGCCAGCGTGACTCGCGGCTCGACGGGTAGCAGAACTCGAGCAGCAGCGGCGCTCCTTTGAGTAGGTACCCGGCCATTGCGCTAATGACAAAGGACAGGAAGAACAGCGGCGCGTTCATGGCGACCAGCGCTACGACGAAGGTGTAGAGCCAGATGAAGACACCGAACAGGCCGAAGGTGCGAATAACGAGGCCAAATACATCGCGGGGAGTCATGTGCTGCGTTGGGGCAAGGGGACTTGGGTTCTTTGCATGGACTCTACCGATCCCGGTGCGGGCACCTACAGGCCCAATACCAAAGTCGCGAATCCCTGCCCCAAACGCACTCTATTCGCCCTGGTTCAACGGTTTTCTGAATAGGTAGACAAAACGCGAGGTCGTGTCACGACCCTCGTGCTTCGGATCGAAGATGCTCCAGTCCATCGGATCGGTCTCGTCGAACAGCACATAGGACTCAGCCTCGAGCACGAAACCTGCGGCTTCGATCTCCTGCTGGACCATGCTCGCCTCGACCCGGTGCAGGCGCTTGCCCTCCGTGATCCCCGCGTCCTTCTTCGCATGGTGATCCACTACGCCGAAGAGTCCACCGGGCTTGATACTGTCGAAGACCACCTGGTTGAAGGCGGGGCGGTCGACCTCTTGCCAAGCGAAGTCGTGGTAGAAGCGCACCAGGATCGCCGCGTCGAGCCCGGCTTCCGGCAGGCCGGCGTCGTCGAACTCACGATCCAAGCGAACGACGTTCGGCAGCCGCCCCTCGGCAAGCCGCTCGGTGAGCGGACGATCCGCGAAGACCTTCAACGGGATCTCGGTATTCTGGCAATAGACCGCGCCGTCTTCGCCAACCGCGCGGGACAGGATCTCGGTGTAGTAGCCGTCCCCCGCCATCAAGTCCGCGACGCTCTGGCCACGCTTTATGTCAAAGAAGTCCAGCACGCGCACGGGCAGGCGATCGGCATCACGGTCGAGGTCCGAGGCGAGGCGGTCCTTGTGGTTCACTGCCCAGGTAACGGGGTCGTGCGGGGCAGCAGACTCCACAGGGGCGGGCTCGCTGACCGCAAACAGGCCAAGGCCGAGGGTCGTCAAAGTTGCAAGGGAGATAGCGCCGGCCGCGAGGCCGTTCGGGAGCAGGTTGAAATTGGTCATGGGCTAAGCCTAACGCTCAGCATGCCCCGATGCCCACACCTACCTACACGCTGCAGGTACAAACCCGACAGGCACTAGTCCCGAACTTTTGGCTGCCGGCCACCGAAGAGCACAACCCCGATGCCAGTCACCACAAGCAGCGCTGCAAAATAGCCCAGCATGCCCACGTGATCCTGGGGCGCCCACTCAACTTCCATCGCGCCGAGCACCTCAATAGCGCCCAGGGTAATCAGCGGATTGAGCGTCACGATCATGCCGACTTGGTACGCGGGCAGACGCTTGAAAGCCTCGCCGAGAGCTCCATAGGCAATCAGTGTGTTCGCGCCCAAGAAGCTCATCAAGAGCCACATTC
>JBLHWM010000377.1:0-3053 GCA_047629095.1 Planctomycetota bacterium
GCCGCAAGGGGCTGGACCTAGTCCTTGAAGCCGTCGCGCGCATGGCGACCAAAGACGAGGCCCTGCGGCTGTTGGTCGTGGGCTACGACTCCTCCAAGGCTCAATACGAGGCCCGTGCCGCGGAGCTCGGTGTCGCCGAGCGCTGTCGCTTCCTCGGGGGCCGTCGCGACGCCGAGGTCTGCTTCGCCGCCGCCGACGTCTACGTCTTGCCCACCCGCTACGATCCCTTTGCCAACTCCACTCTTGAGGCTATGGCCTCGGGACTACCCACGATCACCACCCCGACTAATGGTGGGTGCGTCATGGTCGCCGACGGCCGCGGCGGCTCGGTGTTGTCCGAGAGCCCCAGCGCTGAAGAGGTGGCCGAAAAGATCCAGTACTGGTTCCTTCATAGGGAAGAGGGCGCCAAGGCTGCCCGCCAAGTTGCCGAAGCCAACGACGCCCAGTTCATGGTCACCAAGACCCGCGAACTACTCGAGAACCTAGCAGGGCGCAGGGCATGAGTGGACTGACTCTCTTTGATGCCTTCCAGGCTTTCCTCCACGGAGCCGCAGAAGCGGGCATCGCCTTTGCTCAGATTCGGCACAGGGACGTCACCGAAGAAATCGCGCTCTCCCCGGGGGACTACGACTTCTTCGTGGACGAAAAGGACATCGAGGCATTCTTGGCTCACCTGCACAAGCGGGCAGCGGCGAACTGTCTACCGCTTTTGATCTGCCGTCAAAAACGTGAGAAGGCCAAGGTCACCCTCTTCTCCCGGGACGGCGCGGACTCGATCCTAATGGACCTTTGGATTCGGCTTGAAGTCAAGGATCCAAAGAGGCGCAGTCGGCGCCACATCATGGCCCGTGACATCGTGCCCCACCTAGAGGTCCGGGACGGAGTCATGTATTTGGCGCCGCGCATCGAAGCCCTCTTCTACATCTCACACCTGTTCACAAAGTCTAAGGACTTGCGAGCAGTCCAAGTCCGGGAGCGCCTTGGGCACTACGCCCAGACGATGGTCGACCAACCGGACATCCGTGACCTGTTCGACCGCCTGATCCAGGGCGGCGAGCTCGAGAGCGCTGCCGCCGAGGCGAATGGGCGGCTTGTGTGCATGGGGATTCTCAGGCCGCGCCTTAGTGGTCCCCACGCCGGCAAAGACCTCGCTACTTACTTGGGGGATCGCCTCTACAAGTTACGTCGCAAACTTGTGGCAAAGCGTAAGTTCATCGCCGTGGTTGGGCCCGATGGCGTGGGCAAGACGACCTTGATTCAGGCCGCCTGTTCGTGTCTAGCCAAGGGGGGGAGAGACTTTCGCTTTAAGAAGCTCTACCGCCACGCCACCCTCTACAAGCTGCTCTTTCCCGGATTGCGAAGGAAGTACAACCGAGCCGCCGGCATGGCCCTCGAAAAAAACCAGATCGACGACAAAGCCGGTAGCTTCATCTTTTGGATGGCTTGGTACCGCTATTTCCTCCTGGCCTTACTGCGGCTTCGCAAGCCGCTCACCCTCGTCGACCGGTACTACTTCGAACTCTTGATTCAGGACCTTCGCTTCCAAGAGAAGCTACCCACCCTACGCCCGCGTTGGCGCTCGATGTTGAACCGAGTCCCGATGCCGCGAATGGTCCTTCACCTCGATGCACCCAACGAGGTCATCGCCAGCCGCAATGAAGAACTGCGGTCCGAGGGTGTGGACGCCTACCGAACCCAGATGTTCGCCATGGCCCAGAAGCGGGGTGTTCCGTTCTACCTCTATCTGAACACATCCAATTCGGTGGAGCAGTGCAAGGCGACCTTCCGGAAGGCGCTCTGCGAACTTAAGATCCCCATCACCCCCCCAGGAGACCCCGAGTGACGTCGTCGGACCAAGCAATCTTAAATCTGGACCAGGCCCTTCCTTTAGGGGAGGGCTTTCATCGCATCTGCTATGTGCACCCCGGGGACGATGGCCTCTGTGTGAAGGTGCCCAAGGAAGCGAAAGACGAGGTCGACAACGAGATCGACTTCATCTATTCCAAGCACCTTGAGAAGCGCGATGTACCGCTCACGTTCCTCCCTCGCTGCCACGGCTGGGTAGAGACCTCCAGGGGGCGTGGGCTAATTTTCCAGCGCATAAGGAATGCGGACGGAAGCGAGTGCGAGCCCTTCCGCTCCTATTTATTGGATGGACGATTAAATCTCGTCAAGGCGATGCCCCTCCTCAACGAGCTACGCGATTACCTCCTGGAGCACTCCATTCTCCTGGCGGATGTCGGACTCACCAACCTGCTTGTCCAGGAGCTTCGCGGTAGAAGGGTGATCTACCTCATCGACGGACTCGGATCGCGCAAGTTGCACTTCAAGTTCACGCTGCGGCGCATGGTGCCCTTTCTATCCCGGAGCCGAACCAAGCAAAAGTGGCGCATCCTGCTGCGCGGCATTGGTCATTTCATGAAGGACAACGACCTGTCCCCGGGATTGCCGAAAGGGCAAGTCTGGTCCTAGATATCGCGAATCCCGTGCCCTCGGTGGGGGCAAATAGGTTCCCCCAATCATCGCCTCCTTGGCGCCTGGGGCATGAATCTAGGGAGACTTCATTGAGTGCTCAAAAGACGGGCCCTCGGTTCCTATACTAGGCCCCATGAAACGCGAGTTTATTCGATTCGAGAAGCGCCAGGGGCGACCACGTTACTTCAGTGAGCGCTTCCCCTCCGCCCTAAGTGGTTCGGTCTTGGATGTAGGGTGTGACGAAGCCGTACTGCGAGAGTTCGTCGGCGCGGATCGCTACACCGGCATCGACATTTCCGACGCAGCGGACATTCGCCAGAACCTCATGGAGAACGGCAAGCTGCCCTTCGAGGATGGCCAATGGGACTCGGTGACTTGCACGGACGTTCTGGAGCACCTCGAGAACTTGCACGAGATCTTCGACGAGCTCGTTCGGGTCTCGAACCGGAATCTGTTGGTCTCCCTGCCGAACAACTGGAACAGTGCTCGCCGCCAGATGCGGCGTGGATACGGGGCCGTCGCGCACTACGGCCTTCCCCTAGACAAGCCAGTGGACCGCCATCGCTGGTACTTTAGCC
>JBLHWM010000378.1:0-3017 GCA_047629095.1 Planctomycetota bacterium
GCTTGGTGAAGTCTAGGCGGTTCTCCTTCTTGCGGATGCCGTGGCCCTCGCCGTTGTAGTTCAACATCCAGGCGGGCTTGGAGAGGCGGCGCAGGGCGACGAAGAGCTCGATGCCCTGGTACCAAGGAACGGCGCCGTCGCCGTCGTTGTGCAGAATGAGCAGAGGCGTCTCAATCTTGTCCGCGAAGAACACGGGCGAGTTCTCGAGGTAGAGGTCGCGGGAATCCCACAACGTGCCGCCGATGCGGCTCTGGGTCTTCTCGTACTGGAACATGCGGCTCATGCCGGATGCCCAGCGGATGCCGCCATAGGCGCTGGTCATGTTCGAGACCGGGGCGCCGGACTCCGCGCAGGCGAAGACGTTGCTCATGGTGACCAAGTAGGCGATCTGGTAGCCGCCCCAGCTGTGGCCTTGCACGCCAATGCGCGCCTCGTCCACGAAGCCCATGTCCACAATGGACTGGATGCCAGGCAGGATAGCGTTGGCCGCGCTCTCGCCGGGGTAGCCCGTCTCGTAGGGAATGTCGGGCACGAAGACGGTGTAGCCGCGACTGACGTAGAAGCTAAAGTTGATCGACGAGCCACCGGCCGATGGGGACTGGTAGCTGTGCAAGCGGTCGGAACTGCGCTCGTAGAAGTACACCATCATCGGGTACTTCTTAGATGGGTCAAAGTTGTCGGGCTTGTACAGCAAGCCCTGCATCGGTTGGCCGTCCGTGGTCTCGTAGTTCACCAGCTCAGAGGTGCCCCAGAGGTAGTCGCGCTGCTGGGGATTCGCGTTGCTGAGGCGGGACATAGAATCGAAGTCCATCGTCGTCGTCCACAGGTCGGGATAGCGGCGGAAGGTCTGCCTGGTGAGCACGACGCGATCGCCCTGTTCGGCTTTGCGGAAGCTGGCGATACGCTCGTCTAGAAGTATCTTCTGGGTGACTGCGCCGGTGGCCACGTCCAACATGGCGTAGCCCGACGCCTTGGTCATCTCGTCGAAGGTGGAGACAAACAGTGGCTCGGTCGTATCCACGGAACGGGCGTCGCTATCCAGGGAGACGTAACGGTAGCGACGCTGCTGTTCGCGTCCCTTGCCCCCCGTCAGGCAGAGCGCGGACTCCACGCCCGTGGGGTCCACCTGCCAAATGTCGAAGCGGTCGTAAAGCAGGATCGCGGCGTCATCCGCGAGCCAACCCGCGCTTCCGTAAGAGCGCGGTGCTGAGGGTGTGTCGTGCAGCTCGTTGGCGAAGGAGACGGGAGCGCCTTCGGTCAGGTTGATCGCGACTCGGTCGGTCGTCGACATGCCG
The DNA here is from genome assembly GCA_047629095.1 of Planctomycetota bacterium. Lineage (GTDB taxonomy): Bacteria > Planctomycetota > UBA1135 > UBA1135 > CALBMX01. The sequence continues at coordinate 1,296 of JBLHWM010000378.1, forward strand.
AAGTAGTGCTGTAGCTCGGGGTCCCACCAGGTGACGTAGTTGCCTTCGGGGGAGAGGGATGTCCTGGCGCGTGCCTTCTCGAGCAGCAGGCTGGACTCGCCCGTGTTTAGGTCAAACAGGTAGGAGTCGCTGAACCCGGGGGTATCCCAGGACTGGAGAACCTCGTACTTAAGGGAAGAGCTTCCGATCGCGAAATCGTGCTCGGCGCGTGCATCGACACGGGCATCGGGCATGTCCGCATTCGCAAGTTGCACGAGTTGCTGCTGCTTCAAGTCGTAGATTGCGCTGTAGGTACGATTGCGCTCGCGTTCGGCGTTGAGCAGCTGCTGGGGCTGCAGAGTCCCGTCTTGCCAGTGCCAAATATCGAGCTTGGCTTGGGGGTCTTCCTTGGCGTCCTTCGCTTCCTTCTCGAGCTGCTTTTCGGTCTTGCCCGCATCCTTGTGCTTCGGTTGCGTCGAGAAAAGGAGCCGGCGTCCATCCTCTGTAAATCGCGGTTGGTTCGTGGCCAGCCACCAGCCCTCGGTCATACCCTTGGATGCCTCGTGCACAATCTTCTGGGCGTCGGCGGGACCGTCTGTCCAGAGGTACATGGACATGCTGGGCTTGGCCATCCCGTAATCATCGCGGTCCGAGAGGAAAACGAGCTGCTTGCCGTCCTCGGCGAAGGCTAGTGACTTGTAGCCGCCGCGACCCGCGAGGATCTGGCTAAGTTCACCGGTACCAAGGTCCAGAACGAACACACCATCGTGTTCGGCATCTCGAGCGGAGCGCGCCATAGCGAGGTGCTGCCCAGACTTGTCAAACACATGCGAGGTGACGTCCGTGAAGCGGCGCTCGTTGCCCGTCTCTAAGTTGCGCAGGACCAAGACATCCCCTAGCTCCTTGTCCTCTTTCGCTTTGGGTTTCTCAGCGTCTGGGGTCGTCTTTGGCTCGCCCTCGCCCTTGGCCTCAGCCTTCGGCTCTGGCGCCTCAGGCTTCTCGCCAGCCTTGGACTTGGTGAGTCCTTCCGGGCCAATGGTGAAAGTCTCTTCGAGGTCCGACTTGCCGGCCTTGGCGACGCTCTTCCCACGCGGGTCCGATGACGAATAGGTCATCCAGCCGCTACCCTCTTCGGGCAAGCGGAACGAGCGGACTCGATCCAGGGTCACGGTTTGCCCGCTCTCCAGGTTGAGGATCTCAAGCTTAGCATTCGGCAGTTCGGCCTTGTCCTCCTTGAGCTTCTTGATCAGCTCGGGATCTGGCTGGATCAGGTACGCCGCATACTTGTTGTCAAAGGTGAAGCGCAAGCTGGAGCCGCCGGGCACGGTGTATTGCACTTGGGTGCCGAGCTCGCGGAGAGTCATGAGGCTCTGACCATCCGCGGGACGAACGGTGAATCCGGTCCAGGAGCCATCCTCCGACATCGCGTCTTGCCGCACCGAGTTCCACTTCTCGTAGTCCTCGTGCTCCAATGCGCTACGGCCAAGATCGTCTTGGGCGAGGGCCGGAGTGGGCCAGAGAGTTGCGAGGGCAAGGAGGGTCAGGAAGTGCGCTGACTTCATAGGGATCACAGAGAGTGGGGCGGTTTGGAAGAGTGTCTATCGCAGGACCGGAGAGGGGCCAAGCGGAAGGCAGACAGAGGGGAATCATCGGTAGACGTTTCCATTAGCCTAATCCACAAACGCGAATCCCGGCTCTATCGGTGCCTGGGCGAGTCGAATCTTGGGGACAACCAATACAAAG
>JBLHWM010000379.1:0-3013 GCA_047629095.1 Planctomycetota bacterium
CCCAACCGGACTCCTGGCGGAAGGCTTCCCAGGTCTGCTTCGCCAGGGCGACGCCGGCCTTGAGTAGGGCTTCGGAGTCCGTGTTCATGAGCATGGCGCCGCCCTCGGTGTGATCGCCTTGGCAGAGCTGATTGTGCTCGGTGGCACTGCGCTGGGTGGCCGTGGTCAGATGGGGGAAGGGCGCGCCTGTGGCATCGGTCTCGGGGAGCAAGGACGAGTGGGCGAGCACCATGGCCGCTCCGCCGGACCCTATGGTTAGGGAAGCGACCGCGCGCTTGAGGTCCTTGCGCGTGATGTCCGGTGCGAGCAGCGCGCGTACGGTTCCCTCGCACAGGGGGCCACCGTCCTCGCCGGCGACGATGAGCGCTGAGTCGATGGCACGGGACTCGATCAAGCTCGCGGCCAGGGCCATCGAGTTGGCAAAGCCGAGGCATGCGTTCGATAGATCGAAGGACATGGCGGTGGCTGGCAGGCCCAGGGCGTCGTGTACCACGGACGCGGAGGCGGGCTCGAGGAAGTCGCGGCAGACGGAGCTGAAGATCAGCTGGCCGATGGAGTCTCGTTCGATGCCGACCTTGGCGGCGCCCTCGAGGGCGCGCTGGCCGGCCCGGGTCGCGATGGCGCTCGGCCGGGTGCCGGGCGCATAGAAGCGCCGCTCACGAATGCCGCTCATGAGCTCGATGCGACCCGCGTGCAGGTTGAGCCTCTCGTAGAGCGGGGCGAGCCGCTCTTCCAGCTGCAGGGAAGTGACGACGCCGGAGTCGGGCGGCAGGTCGTAGGCCACGTGGGCGATCTGTACGGATTGGAAGCGCATGGGTGGACGAGTCTAACGGCTGAGCGCAGTCCTGCCCATGAGCCATCTTCCGATGTTTGCTGCGAGGGTTGGGGCCAGTTTTCCAGGGCCCTGCTGTTATGATCCCCGCCATGACGAAGCAAACTGCCCTGGATCTTGCGGCCTACATTGACGCATCTCCCTCCCCCTACCATGCCGTTCTCGAGGCCGCCGCACGCCTCGAGGCTGCCGACTTCACCCGCCTTGAAGAGGCGGATCGTTGGAAGCTCGACGCCGGCAAGTACTACCTCTGCCGGGACGGCAGCCTGGTCGCGTTCATCGTGCCCGCAGACTGTAAGCCAGGCTGTGGAGTGCGCGTGATCGGCGCTCACACCGACAGCCCGAACCTGCGCATCAAGCCCAACGCAAACACGGGCAGTGCCGGCGTTCGCCAGCTTGGTGTCGAGGTCTACGGCGGCGCGCTCTTGAACTCGTGGTTAGACCGAGATCTCGGTCTCTCCGGCCGGGTCATGGTCGCGGACGACGAGACCGGCCAGCGCGAGATCGCCTTCCGTTTTGACGAGCCCCTGCTGCGCGTCCCACAGCTCGCGATTCACTTGGATCGCGAGATCAACACAAAGGGACTGCTGCTCAATAAGCAGCAGCACATGTCGCCCATGTGGAGCCTTGGTGAGCGCGAAGATGGCGGGTTCGAGCAGTTCTTGGAGGAGCGGCTTGGCCTTGAGGCCGGCTCGCTGTTGGGTTGGGATGCGATGGTGCACGACCTGACGCCTTCGCGATTGATCGGCCGGGACGAGGACTTCCTGGCTGCACCGCGACTCGACAACCTGTGCTCGAGCTTCGTCGCCTTGGCCGCGCTGCTGGATGTGGCAGCGGGCGAGGACGCGCCGGAGACGATCTCCATGATTGCGCTATTCGATCACGAGGAGGTCGGCTCCGAGTCGGCAACGGGAGCCGCCGGACCTCTGCTGGAGACGATCATTGAGCGGACGTTGATTGCAGCAACGGGCAGTGAGGCACGGGAAGATTTCCACCTCAGTCTTGGAGCTTCCGTCTGTTGCTCGGCCGACATGGCCCATGCGACCCATCCCAACTATGCGGACATGCATGAACCGGATCACTTCCTCGCTATGAACGGCGGGCCGGTGATCAAGATCAATGCGAACCTTCGCTATGCGACGAACTCGGCTAGTGAAGTGTTCTTCCAGCGGGCTTGCGAGCGCGCGGAGGTCCCGTTCCAGAAGTGGGTCAACCGGACGGACCTTGCCTGCGGTAGCACGATCGGATCGATCACGGCGGCAAAGTTGGGCATCATGACGGTTGATGTCGGCTGCGCGCAGCTGTCGATGCACTCGGCCCGGGAAGTCTGCGGGTCCGAGGATCCGGGGATGATGCGAGGGGCTATGGGCGAGTTTTTCCGGTAGGGATGCCCGCATCTACAACGGCTCTTTGCTTAGTTGAAGCAGGGGCCAGCCATTTTGGTTAACGAAGGAAGGGAGCGCACTTTTGGTGCGGCTCCCTTCTGTTCTAGAAACCCGGTGGCTTAGTCGGTGGGGTGAACTTTTTCACCCACCGCTTCAATGGCGGCCATGATGACGGCCTCACTGGTCTCGTTGGCATCGTAGGTGACCTTGAAGTCCTTGATGTCCTTCTTGATCTCGATGTTTTGGAACCCGGGGATTCCACTCACAGCGCCACTCACGGTGGCGACACAGCCCCCTCACGGGACCTTGTCTAAAGTGAGCTTGGCGACGGAGAAACCCGCTGGGGTCTCAGTGACAATGGGGCTGATCTCGCTGTTGATCTCTGATTGGCAGGATGCCAAGAGACCCAAGCAGAGGAGCGCGCCCAAGTGTGGTGCATTCATGATTTGAGGTTGGTGATGAGAAGTCTGGGAACAGAGTACTTGGGGCGGGGGCCCGTAGCAGCAGCTTCCTTGATAAAGCAAAGGGCCTCGGATGACTAGCTTTTCTGGCTTGTCTTTGCATGGGCTTACTTTGGAGCTACCTTACCGGCTATGAATGACTCCGGTATGACTAAGTGCTTGCCCGTTCCGCGTTTCTTGGGTGTTGTGCACCTGCTGCCACTGCCTGGGGCCCCGCTCTATGGGGGCTCCATGGAGGCAGTGCTCGAAGCTGCCAAGCGCGATGCCTCTGCACTGGCTCAAGGTGGCGCCGGTGGAATCATCGTCGAGAACTTTGGAGACCTGCCCTTTCGGCC